>CAZVPW010000148.1:0-1603 GCA_964629115.1 uncultured Acidiphilium sp. | reverse complement strand
TACGTACATTGTAGCGCATTCGTCGTGTCTTTGTCTACCTTTACGGCGTCGGAAATTTCAATTCCGCAAATAACGAGGACTTTTTCGCCTTTGCACACGAGAAGAAGTCTGTCGCGGAGCCGTCTCGGGATTTTTTTGTCGATGAGATAATCTTTGAGTTTTTTGCTTCCTCCGCCGAATTTTTCGAAGACGTCTCTCGGTAATCTCGTCCTTACGATGCAGTCTTGAGGAAACTTCGAAAAGTCGGCTATAAGTCGATTATTTGTCGATTTTAAGGTCATATCGTTGGTTAAATCGAAAGAGACGAGAGAATTTTCGAAAGAGTAGGTTTTTAAGGCGAACGGTTCCGAAAAGGTTTGAATCGGTCGGTCTTTGTAAACGGTTATTCTGTCGTATTCCCTTATCGCTTTTATATTTTTAGGAAGGTCTATCGACGAACCGTTTGGTTTTGAGATTAGTCCGAGCGTTTCGTCGACGTGTTTTTTTTCATAGTCTTTCGAGACCCCGAGTCGTTTCATCGCCGCGACTACGCAACGCGAGGCGACGGGGATTGGTTCTTGAGTCGAAAAAGAAAATTCGTCTCCGTCGGAGGTTAGCGCCTTATCCGCCAAAGAGCGAAGAAATTCGTCGTCGAGACGGGTGGAGTCGGCAAAGCGAGCGATATTTTTCTCAAAGAAAGGAAATCTCTCGCGAACAAGGGGAAAAACCTCGTTTCTTATAAAGTTGCGGGTATACGCGCTATCGGAGTTTGTTTCGTCCGTAACGAACGTGACGTTGTTTTTTTCGACGTATTCGTCGATTTGACTCCTTGAAACTCCGAGAAGGGGGCGGATTATTTTTTTATCCGCGGAAACTTCTCCGATTCCCGACGCTCCCGAAGCGGAAGAGCCTCTGAATAGGTTAAAAAAGACCGTTTCTACCTTGTCGGATAGGTGATGAGCCGTCGCGACGAGGTCGCAAAATCCGCCGTTTACGGCGTCGTTAAAAACTTCGTATCGCAAAATTCTGGCGCCTTCTTCCAAGGATAAGCCGTTTGCCTTTGAAAAAGAGACGGCGTCGACTTGTTTGAAGAAAATCGGAATGCCGAGTTTTTCGCAGTAGTTTTTTACGAATTTGCTGTCTGCGACGGAACTTATTCCTCGAATACCGTGCTCGACATTGACGGCTTTGACGTTTATGCCGAGGCTTTCTTTTTGAGAGAGTAAGAGACTCAAAAGGCACATAGAGTCTTTTCCTCCCGAAAGGGCGACGGCGACTGTTTTGCCGACGGCAAATAGATTGCGGTTTAACATGGCTCTCCAAATAATCGAATTTTTGACGTTTGTCGATAAAGTCTCTCTGTTTTCGTTCGGGCGAAGGGCGCCGCTTTGGGAAACAAGAGTCTTTCGAGGGTTGAATTTGTTGATTTCGTACTTTAATTATATCAATTAAGACTATTTTTAACAAGAAAAGAGGCGTAAAATAAAAAAATAAATTTTTTAAGAAAAACGGGTAAAAATCGTTGACAATTTGCGATAATTATAGTAATATAAACAAGCAATTTGACGGCGCGGAGTAGAGCAGCTTGGTAGCTCGTCGGGCTCATAACCCGGAGGTCGTGAGG
>CAZVPW010000147.1:0-1650 GCA_964629115.1 uncultured Acidiphilium sp. | reverse complement strand
CTCTCGGATACGTCGTGTGCGACGAAAATCTCAATATTTTGAAAAAAGAGGACGTTTTGATTAATCCTCTCCCGAAAAGATTTGCCGTGGGCGACAAAAAGAACGCCAAAAGAACGGGCGTTACCTTTGCTTACGAAGTCGAAGAATTCAGAAAAGCGCCGAGGTTTTCCGAAAGGTACCATTTTTTAAAGAATCTTTTCGAAAACAGACTCGTCGTCGGATTTTCTATGACCAACGACATAAAATATCTTAACGACGCGTGCGATAAGTATAAATTGCCAAGAATTTCTTTCGAGTTTATAGACGTTCAGTTTATATATCAACTCCTTCGCCCCGAGCAAAATTCGGTCGGACTCAAAACCCTCGCCGAAAAATACGGACTGACCTATCGCGAGCACAGATCCGACGACGACGCCGCCGCGACGGCGATGCTTTTGAAAGCCGTATTAAAGGAAAACGGGCTCTCGTTTGATGCTTTCGTCGATAAATACGGCGTAAAACGTGGCGAAAACTCAAATCGCGGATATCATATGGGATTTTCCGACGCGTTAAACGTCGAGAAATTCAATTTAAGACGAAGCAGGAAGATTCAATCGATTCTCTATTCGGAATACGTCAGACGATTGCCTAAATTCAAAAACAGAGCGAAAGTCAGTTTTTCCGCCGCGGTGGAAAAACTTAACGTCAATTACGTCAGAACGCTGGTCGAACTGTTAATCGAAAAAGGGTATTCGTTTACTCGCGACGCCGATACTTGTTCGATCTACGTCTTTATCTCAGAGGAAGAGAACGACAAGAGACGCGAGGCGTTAAGGTCGATGAAAAAGAGAAAGATTGAAATGATTAAACTCCCCGATTTCGAAGCCCGAATTGGATATGAAAAAAACCTTTCGTTCGAAAAGCAAGATCTTGATTTTTTAACAGATTATTATATGACGAAATCAATGTAAAAAGGCGGCTTTAAGCCGCCTTTATTATTTTAAAAAACATTCAATTATTTACGAAATTATCGATAATTTTAAAAGTTTTTTCAAAACCGTTCGCGTTTTGTTCGACGCAAAAAAGTTCTGGGTAACGCTTAAAGAAAACTATCTGCCTTTTCGCGTATCTTCGCGTGTTTTGCTTTATCGTTTCTATCGGCGGTTCGCCGTTTGAAAGTATGCTTTCGACAAATTCTTTATACCCTATTCCTCTCAAACTTTGCGCCGAAGGAGATACGCCCGAGTTTAATAATCCTCGAACCTCGTATTCGAGTCCGTCGTCGATCATTTTATCGACTCGCTCGTTGATTCTCATATACAAATCCTCTCGGGGCATTGACGGAGAAAAGGATAAAAAGTCAAATCTGGGAATCGTGTCGTCGACAATTTCCGATTTTTTAACTCCCGTAGTTTCGAAAATTTCAAGCGCTCTGACGATTCTCGTCAAATCGTTCGGGTGAAGTTTTTCGGCGGTTAACGGATCGACTTCCGCAAGTTTTCGATAGACGAATTCTCTACCGTTTTCTTTAGCCATAAGGTCGTATTTACGCCTTATTTCCTGGTTTCCGCGAGCGTTTCCGTAACTCATTTTATATAAAATCGAGTTTATATAAAAACCCGTTCCGCCGCATACGATCGGGAGTTTGCCGCGTTTTAAAACGTCGTTTAT
>CAZVPW010000146.1:0-1676 GCA_964629115.1 uncultured Acidiphilium sp. | reverse complement strand
ATATAGGACAGGTTCTCGAGGTTCACTTGTCGCTCGTATGCAAGCAACTCGGTTGGAAGATCGCGACCCCCGTATTCGACGGCGCGAGCGAGAAAGAGATAAGGGAACTTCTCGAAGAAAATCACTTCGTCAATCCGTACGGCGAAGTCGACGGAAAGATTCAACTTTACGACGGAAGAACTGGCGAGCCTTTCGAACACAGAGTTACCGTCGGATATATGTATATGATTAAGCTCCACCACCTTGTCGACGACAAGATCCACGCGCGTTCGGTAGGACCGTACTCGGTCGTAACCCAACAACCGCTCGGCGGAAAGGCGCAATTCGGCGGACAGAGATTCGGAGAAATGGAGGTCTGGGCGTTGGAAGCGTACGGAGCGTCGCATATTCTTCAAGAAATTCTTACCGTTAAGTCCGACGACGTCGTCGGAAGAGTCAAGACTTACGAGTCGATAGTAAAGGGCAGCGACATTTCCGAGCCGGGAATCCCCGAATCGTTCAAAGTTATGCTCAAAGAACTTCAAAGTCTTGCGCTCGATATGAAGGTTCTCACCGAAAACCACGAAGAGATTAGTTTGAAAGACCTCACCGAGGACGCGGACGACGTAAATCTTCCGCTCAGAGAGAAAGAGAACGTCGATTACGTCGACATCGGTCTCGACAAGGCCGACGAGACGCTCGAAGAGGAAGACGAAGTCGGTTCGATCTTCGACGAGTACGACGAGGATACTTTCAACGAGGACGAAGGATTTAAGTCGAGCGATTTGTTCGACGACTTCGACGATTTGGACGATCTCGACGATCTCGACGCGGACGATGGGGACGACGAGTAATTAGGAGGCGTAAAATAAATGTTTGAACTTAATAATTTCAATTCTTTGCAAATAGGCGTAGCGTCTCCCGAGAAGATCAGAGAATGGTCGTACGGCGAAGTTACGCGCCCCGAAACTATAAACTACAGAACTCAAAAACCCGAAAGAGACGGCCTTTATTGCGAGAGAATTTTCGGACCTACCAAGGACTGGGAATGTCATTGCGGAAAGTATAAGAGAATCAGATATAAGGGAATTATCTGCGAAAAGTGCGGAGTAGAAGTTACAAAAGCTAAAGTCAGAAGAGAGAGAATGGGTCATATCGAACTCGCCGCTCCCGTATCGCACATTTGGTATTTTAAAGGCGTTCCCTCGAGAATCGGTCTCATGGTAGACATTCCGCCCAAGCAACTCGAACAAGTTATTTATTTCGCTTGTTACGTCGTCTTGGATCCCGGAACGACCGATCTTCAATACAAACAAGTCATAAACGACAGAGAATATAGAGAAGCGTGCGATAAATTCGGCGAAAAGAGTTTCAAAGTCGGCATGGGAGCGGAGTCCGTCAAGGAACTTCTCATGGCGATCGACCTTGAAAAAGAGAGCGCCGAACTCAAAAAGATTATCGCCGAAAATCCCGAAAGTCAAAAGAGCGCCAAGGCAATCAAGAGACTCGATATCGTCGAGGCGTTCAGAAAGAGCGGAAGCCGTCCCGAATGGATGATTTTGGACGTCGTTCCCGTAATTCCGCCCGAACTCCGCCCGATGATTCAACTCGACGGCGGAAGATTCGCGACGAGCGACTTGAACGATTTGTACAGACGCGTTATCAACAGAAACAACCGTCTTAAAAAACTTATGGAA
>CAZVPW010000145.1:0-1685 GCA_964629115.1 uncultured Acidiphilium sp. | reverse complement strand
ACTCATTTTACACACCTATTTTTATAAATAGTGGCATTTCGTGACAACTCTAATGGCCAAGAAAATAAAAATTGAAGAGAGGTTGCCGCGCTTTTCCCAAAGTTTCGCAACGATCGAAAAGGAAAAAATTAAGCGAGATTGTTTCGGATTTTGTCAAATACCCGCAATAACGAAAAGCGGTCGTCTTGTATATAAGTCCCTCTTGTGTATAACTCCCTCTTGTCTTTGCGAGGAGCGAAGCGACGAAGCAATCTCAAGACGGCTGCGGTATTCAAGCGAGATTGCCGCCTCGGGTTTTGTCCAATACTCGCGCCCGGGGAAAAATAAAAAACAAACGAGAGAGCCGCGTTAACCAAAAACAAAATGGGCGCAAGAGCAACGGTAAACAAAAAAACGACGCGATCGACCAAAACGGTCGTCGCGTCGTTAGACTAAGTAGTCGGTAAATCTTATTTAGAGCAGTATTTTTTTACGATTGCCGTCATTTCGTCGTAATGACGAATCATATCTTTCGCGAGTTCGAGTTGGCAACGCGCGCGAACGAGGTTATGAGTCGGGTAGTCGACGTGGAAATATTTATCTCCGTCGATATAATCGGTCAAAAATCTCAAGCCGCACTCGAGGGTCATCGTTATCGCGCCGAGAGCAAGCGTATCTTTCTCCGCGGGGCATAGCGTATCCTTTACGACGCCGATAAATCCTTTTGCGAACGAATCGTATTTCGATAAATCGATCCCGACTTTCGCGAGGTCGGCTTCGTCTTCTTTTGCTTTGTTGGCGATGAATCTAATCGCGTCGCCGAAATCGAAACCGACGAGACCGGGCATAACCGTGTCAAGATCTATGACGCAGAGGCTCTCTCGCGTTTCCTCGTCGAAAAGAACGTTGTTGCATTTGGTGTCGTTATGCGTGACTTTCAACGGCAACTCTTTCGAACGTTGCATACGATACATCTTTGTAGCGATTTCTTCAAAGGCTTTGTATTCTCTGATATCAGAAGCAACCGACGCCGCTCTGTTTGCTTGGTCGGCTTGAACCGCTTGGTCGAACAATTCGTATCTGTTTACGGTGTTGTGGAAGTGGGGGATGGTTATATACAAACTTTTGACGGGGAAATGAGCGAGTTGCAATTGGAAACTGCCGAACGCTTTGCCCGTCTCTTCGATGACTTTCGGGTCTTCGGTCGTATTATAAGTCGCCGAGCCGTCGACGAATCTCGAACATCTCCAAAATCCGCCGTTAGGTCCGATCAAATAATATTTGTCGTTCGCCGTCTTTTGATAGTGGAGCACGAGTCTCTTTGCGGATATGCCCGTGCTTTTAATCTCGCGACGAATGTATTCGGTCACGGTGGATATGTTTTGCATTACTTGCACGGGGTTCTTAAAGACGTACGAGTTGATTCGTTGAAGAATATAGTCTTTAATTTCGCCGTTTCTGAAAAAATAGACTTTAAAAGTAGTGTTGATGTGTCCGTTGGTTACGAGTTCGAAAGAGCGATATTCGCCTTCTATCCCGAATAAACGGCAAATGCCTTCGATAAAATTGTCGTTAAAATTTTCCCTCATAAAATAATCATTCCTTTCGCAGTATTATACGCAAATCGAACTATATTTGTCGCAGATAATGGGTGAAAAATTTGCGTTTTTCCGATTTTGTCAATCCTTATCCCCCTTCGATCGGAT
>CAZVPW010000144.1:0-1839 GCA_964629115.1 uncultured Acidiphilium sp. | reverse complement strand
ATAATAACCTAATCCGAGAAAAAAATCAAGAAATTAAAGTTAAACTTTCAAGTTTATTGAAGAAATGCAAATAAAAAGATTGAACCTTATAAATTATCGCAATTACGTCGACGAGGAGTTTTTGTTTTCCGACGGAATAAACGTCGTAAGCGGCGCGAACGCCCAAGGAAAAACAAACTGCGCCGAGGCGATTTTTTACGTTTGCGCCGGATATTCTCCGCGAGCGACGCGAGACAAGCAACTCGTTCGAGCCGGCGAGGAAAAGGCGACCGTTTCGGCGACCGCTCTTTCGGCTTTCGGGAGCGTCTCGGTCGATATAGATTTTTTCGCGGATAAGAACAAGAGCATAAAGGTCAACGGGCTTCCCGTGTCGAAGGTCGGAGAACTCTTGGGCAACGTCAACTCGGTGTTTTTCAATCCTTCCGAACTGAGACTTGTGCAAGACGCTCCGGAAGACAGACGTCGATTTATGGACGTTTCTCTTTCGCAGATGTCGAGAGGTTATTTTTACGCTTTGCAAAAGTATAAAAAAATACTCGTTCAGCGAAATAATTTGCTTAAAAATCCCGATAGAAGCGTGGTTTTCGAGACCTTGCCGATATGGGACGATTTCTTGGCGGAAGCGGGCGCGAAAATTATCGTTTCGCGCAACGAGTTTATTTTTAAACTCGCTCCGTACTCCGCCGAGGCGCACGCTAAAATTACGGGCGGAGCCGAAAAAATGGACGTCGTCGGGGAATATAAATTCGAGGGCGACGAAAAGGACGTCAAAGAAGCGTTGCTCGTCGAATTAAACAAGCGAATGGACAGAGATTACGAACTCGGCTATACTTCCGTCGGGCCGCATCGCGACGATTTGAAGATAAGCGTAAACGGAATCGACGCCAGAATTTACGGTTCGCAAGGACAACAGCGAACTTGCGCTTTAGCCTTAAAACTCGCCGAGACCGAGATTTTTAAAGAGAGATTCGGGGAATATCCCGTCTTTATTTTAGACGACGCGATGAGCGAGTTGGATAAGGGGCGCCGAACCAACTTAATGGAAGCGGCGAAAAAGATGCAGACAATCATAACGTGCGCCGAGCCCGATTGCGTTCCGGGGTACGAAAACCATAAAAACTTTACGATAAAAGCCGGAAAAATCGTAAGCATATCGTAAAGAAGACAAAAAGTCGCGATATAAGTCGATAAACGATAATTTTAAAAAGATAACAAACGGAAAAGGAGATATAATGAGCGAATGTAATCACGACTGCGAAAGTTGCGGTCAAACTTGCGAAAAGAAAGATTTTATGGTAAAACCGCTCGAGTCGACCAAGATTGGAAAGATGATTGCGGTCGTCAGCGGAAAAGGCGGAGTCGGAAAGTCTATGGTGACCGACCTTCTCGCTGTGAACGCTCTCAGAAGCGGCAGAAAAGTCGCCGTGTTGGACGCGGATATAACGGGTCCGTCGGTTCCCAAGGCGTTCGGGCTTAACGAAAGGGTCGGGGCGACCGAGGACGGCAAGATTTATCCCGCGGTAACCAAGCAAGGGATAAAGGTCATATCGATGAACCTTCTTTTGGAGCAAGAAGATATGCCCGTCGTTTGGAGAGGTCCGGTTATAAGCGGCGTCGTCAAACAGTTTTATACCGACGTTTTATGGGAAGACGTAGACTATATGTACGTCGATATGCCCCCGGGGACGGGAGACGTTCCGCTCACCGTTTTCCAATCTCTTCCCGTTGACGGAATAGTTATAGTCACCACCCCCCAAGATCTCGTTTCGATGATTGTCGGAAAAGCGGTTAAAATGGCGGAGATGATGGGAATTAAAATTCTCGGAATAGTAGAGAATA
>CAZVPW010000143.1:0-1958 GCA_964629115.1 uncultured Acidiphilium sp. | reverse complement strand
GTTTTGGAGACCGCTACTCTACCGTTGAGCCACTCCCCTAAGCAACGCGTATATTCTACTATAATTTCGTTTTTAAGTCAAATATTTTCATTGACTTTTATCGACTTTTTTGCTTTTCTTTTTTTAAAAAAACAAACCGAACGAAAACGCGACCTCGAGGATAAAAATCTTTCAAGGTCGCGAAATTCGATCGATGAGTTTTAAGCCTTTAAATCTTGGAATTGCCGCCTTTTAACACGACGTCGTGATATCCTCCCTCGATAATGCTCGTTTGAGACACGAGAGTGAGTTTGGCGTTCTTTTGCAATTCGGGAATTGTTATCGCTCCGCAGTTACACATCGTCGATTTTACCTTATACAAGGTCTTTTCGACGTTGTCGTGAAGGGGACCGGCGTAAGTTACGTAAGAATCTACGCCCTCTTCGAACGCAAGTTTATTCTTGCCGCCGAGGTCGTATCTTTGCCAGTTTCTCGCCCTATTGCTTCCCTCTCCCCAATACTCTTTAACGTACGCGCCGTTAATATTGAGTTTGGGCGTCGGGCTCTCGTCGAAACGAGCGAAATATCTTCCGAGCATAACGAAGTCGGCTCCCATTGCGAGAGCGAGGGTTATGTGGTGATCGTGAACGATTCCGCCGTCCGAACAAATGGGAATGTAGATACCCGTTTTTTCATAATACTCGTCGCGAGCTTTGGCAACTTCGATAACGGCGGTCGCTTGACCTCTTCCGATACCTTTGGTCTCGCGGGTTATGCAGATAGAGCCTCCGCCGATGCCGATTTTAATAAAGTCGGCTCCGGCTTCCGCCAAAAACATAAATCCGTCTCTATCGACGACGTTGCCCGCTCCGACCTTGACCGAATCGCCGTATTTTTCTCTGATAAAGTCGATGGTTTTCTTTTGCCAGCAAGTGTATCCTTCGGAAGAATCGATACACAATACGTCCGCTCCGGCTTCAACGAGCGCGGGAACTCTCTTCTCGTAGTCGAGAGTATTGATTCCCGCTCCGACCATATAGCGTTTTTCTTCGTCGAGAATCTCTCTGGGGTTGGTCTTATGCTCGGCGTAATCCTTTCTGAATACGAAATACATAAGTTTGCCGTTTTTATCGACGATGGGCAAGGAATTGAGTTTATGCTCCCAAATTATATCGTTCGCTTCCTTTAAGGTCGTGCCGAGAGGAGCGGTAACAAGTTTGGCGAGGGGGGTCATAAAATCCTTTACCTTGTCGGAAAGATTCATTCTGCTGACTCTATAATCTCTACTCGTAACGATTCCGAGCAAAGTTCCGTCCGAACTTCCGTCGTCGGTGATTGCGATAGTCGAAAAACCGTTTCTCTCTTTCAAATCGAGAACGTCGGCAAGAGTGTTGTCGGGCGTAAGATTAGACGCGCTGACGACGAATCCGGCTTTGTAGTTCTTGACTTTTGCGACCATTTTCGCTTCGTCTTCAATCGATTGAGAACCGTAAATGAAACTCATTCCGCCCTCTTTCGCCAAAGCGATCGCAAGGGTGTCGTTGGAAACCGATTGCATTATCGCGGAAACCATAGGAATGTTGAGGGTTATGGGTTTCTCGCCCTTTTTGAATTTGCACAAAGGCGTCGAAAGATCGACGTTAGCCGGCACGCACTCGGGCGAAGTGTACCCGGGGATAAGAAGATACTCGTTAAAAGTGTGACATGGTTCGTTAAAATACTGCGCCATAATTTTCGTCTCCTTGTTTATATCTTTTTCATATAAATCGGAAAGTCCGATTTCTTAGGTAAATTTTTACTATTATACTTCTTTTTTATTTTTAAATCAAGCGTTTTCGCGGTCGTTTTCGCTTTTCTCTTTTAAATAAGCGTCGATTGATTTCGCCGCGGCTTTTCCCGCTCCCATCGCGAGAATTACGGTGGCGGCGCCCGTGACGGCGTCCCCTCCGGCGTAAACCCCGTCTTTTGTCGTTTTGCCG
>CAZVPW010000142.1:0-1971 GCA_964629115.1 uncultured Acidiphilium sp. | reverse complement strand
GAGTCCTCCGAAAACGAATTAGGCAAATAGAACGTCGTTTATAGGTTGTTTTTCAAAGGACAAATATGGAATAGCGTCGCAAATTACGCGCTTCTCGCTTTTATGATTCCGTTTTTCAAAAGGTTTTTTAAAAAGAATTCGGTTGAGATTCGCGAGCCGCGCGGCGACGGAAAGATTGAAGACGGAGCGGGAGTTAAAATAGCGGGAGAAGACGCTTGAAGACGAGAGGGTTTATAACCGCGCCAAACTTCGGCGCCCTATGATACGTCTCAAACGAATAATCGAGAGGATTTTGCAATCGCTTGAATAACGATTCATAATACGTTTCGCGCGAATATTTCATTGGTTTTTTTAAGCGTTCGAAACTTTAACGTTCTAAATGTCGGTTTGTCTTGTTGGTTTTTGCCGTAACTTCGCTATGCGCTTTGGCTTTGCTTGGCTTTTTGTCGGGATTAAAATCGAGTCCTCCGAAAACGAAAAAGGCAAATAGAACCAAGAGATCGACCGCGCACGAAACGACGACGCATTTTAAGAATCTACTTAAGAATATTGAAAGGATATTCCTTAAAAAGACGCCGATTGCCGCGGTAAATAGGACGATTGCCAAGGAGAAGAGAATATATTTCTTTATCCGAGGTTTTTGCGGACATGCTTTTGTCAGTTCGGATAGATTTAAAAGAGCCGTAACGGAAAAACTCAACGTCAAACCGAGAATAAGCGATCCGACGCCCAAGTATTTCGGCAGGAAAAATATCGACGCAATCAAAAAAGCCGAACCGATAAGGTAAAAGACCAGCGTCTTTTTTTCTTTATTTAGGGAGTTGAGTATGCTCGTTGCGATCAACGATACGCTTGACGGAAGCATTATTAAAGAGCCTTGAACGACGTATTTTCCGACCGTTTGGTCGGCGTAAACGAGAAATCCGATATCCTCTCCGAGAACGAGGAAGGGCGGAATGATGAGACAAACAATAAACGTCGAAACCTTTACGGCTTTTTCGACGTGGTTTTTTAAAGTGGCGTATTTGCCCGAATAAAAGTTAGACGAAAGTTCGGGAACGAGCGCGAGGGCAAGCGAGCCGACAAACGCGGACGGTATCGAACAGAGCGGCATAGCCATTCCGAAAACTCGCCCGAACTCGGAAATCGCCATTTGCTCGGACATACCGTATCGAATGAGTCGAGAGGGTAAAAGCGCGGCTATAAGCGCGTTAATCGCCGAAGTTTCCGTTCTCATTCCGGTGATCGGGGCGGAGGAAAGGAAAAGCGGACGAAGTTCTTTGCGTGGATTGCCCAACTTTCCGCCTTTGGCAAAATATAAAATTGTCGCCGTGGAAAATGAAAACGCGTAGGATATCAGAACGGCAAAACACGCTCTTTTCGCGCCGCCGAAACTGTCGGTTGCGCCGCCGACGAGGGCGACGCCCGACGCGACCATAACGGCTTCTTCCAAAAGTTCTACGACGCTGTACGTCAAAAATCGTTCGTTTCCCCAAAACGAGCCTCGGGCTACGGCGTAAACCGAAGTTATTACGAGTCCGGGAATGAGAATAACAAGTAGTCGTTCACATCGTTTATCCGAGAATAACAGACTTATAAGCGGACTTTTGAGAAAAACCAACGCGGTTATGCCAAGCGAAATCAAGGTTGAGACGACGACCGCGCTCGATATGACTCTCGGGATTTTTTCGCTTTGATTTTTTTCGCGATATTTTATCATTGTCCTCGAAACTGTGACGGGTATTCCGGACGAGGTTATCGTCATAAACAGACCGAGAACGGATAGCGTTATTTGGTATAAACCGACGCTTTCCGAACCGAGGACTCTCGAAAGGTAGACTCTGTATATAAATCCGAGAAAGCGTTCGAAACAAGAAAAAATCGTAACGATCGCCACGGTTTTAAAAATCTTTTTTATATTCTCACCTCGCGCGGTTTTTTTCGGCGCCGCCGAAAAGTTCTATAAAATAT
>CAZVPW010000141.1:0-2014 GCA_964629115.1 uncultured Acidiphilium sp. | reverse complement strand
GGATATGGCGTCCAAATGTTCGGCGTAAAACAAAGCGTAAGCCGAATCGGCTCCGAAAACCGTTCTTAAAAGGGGATAACCGAACCAACTGTCAAACAACGCCCCGAACAAAAGAGCGAAAAATCCGCCGTAGGCGAACACGTTCGCCATTCTTTTCAGCGACGTTCCGTCTCGCTGTTTGGACGCGAGCAAAAAACCGCCGATAACCATAAGAAGTCCGTAACCGAAATCCCCCATAATAAGTCCCATAAAGAGGGAGAAGAAGAAGGACATTACGGCGTTCGGATCCAAAGCGCCGTACGCCGGAACCGAATACATATTGGTTACCGCCTCGAAATTTTCAACGGCTTTTCTGTTGTTCATCAAGGTCGGGGCAAATTGATCTCTAGGAATAACCTTAAACTCAATCTCGCGAGCAATCGCGACCCGTTCGACCGCCAGACGAACTTCGTCTTGCTTCGCGGTCGGAACGTACGCCTCTAAAACAAACGTTTTCTCAGTCGTTAAAATCGAGCCGTCCGCATCCCTCTTTTCGTTTAAATACGCGAGATAATCGGCATATACCTTAACTTCTTTAGATCGTTCGGCAAACGAAACCGCCGAGCGAGCGATTGATAGGACTCGTTTTTCTACGTCGACTATCTCCTCGTTTAAAGAGGCTACGATTTGGCTCGCGGTTTTATCTTCCTTAAACGAACATTTTTGAAATCCGTTGTCGACGAGCGTTTTGTCGACCTCTCCCGCAATTTGCTTAAACGCAACGACGCAAATAATCGCGCCAAGCGTCGAATCTCCCAAAACGAGACTTTCGACGGCGTCGAATTCGGACAACTCTTCAAAACACTTTTCAACCTTTTCCGACGAAATGATTCCGAGGAAAACCCTCGTCTTTTTAGTGTCGGCAAAGGTCGAGAACTTCTCTTTAAGAGCCAGATAGGGCTCGTAGGTTTTAGCCTTTTCGCGAATCTTCGCAATCTCCGATTTTAGATTTGATTTGAGAGACATCGCGACTTCGATTTCGGTCAATAAACTCTCGGTATCCGCCAATTTTTCGCCGGCTTGAAAAAACTCCTCGGTCGTAACCCCGAAGCCGTCTTTAACGACGCCCTCGCCCCTTTGATTTTTTGGAAGAGTCTCTATCTCGTCGAGCAAAAAATCGAGACACTTGTTAGCCCTTTCTATCTTCGGGCGAACGTCCTCTCTCGGCTCTAAAGCGCTCGGCGCGGCAAATTCCTTTTCGGTCTGGCTTTTAATCTGCGCGGCGCCCGTCTTTTGCAAAGCGTCGTAGATTTTTTCTTTGTCCGATAGGAGAGCGACGAGCGTCATCGACGACATTTCAGCAATCGCCATTTTTTATCCTCCCGAATAACTCTTCGGCAATTTCCTCCGCTTTTCCGCTTCGCTCGTTTAAAAAAGCGACCGATTGGGCTTTAAAGAGTTCGGAAGACTCGGATAGACGCGCGGCGGCGGAGTTAGACGCTTGCCTGACTCTTTCGGAGCGTTTTACTCTGACGTTTGAAAACGCCCTTTCCTTTTCCTCTTTAGCCCTTTCGTCGGCTTTCGCTCTTATATCCCGAGCCTTTTTTTCGGCTTCCGAGCGAATTCTTTCGGCTTCGGCTTCCGCCTCGACCACGTTTTTTAAAACTTCTTCAATCATATCGTCCTCAAATCGACCGAGAGTTTTCCTCGGTCGATATAAAAAAAGTCCGAACGCAAAAAGACGTTGCGACAGACTCCACCATTTGTTTTGACTTTTACGAAATATAAAACGGCGTTCGCTTTAAAGCGAATATCGCTTAACTTCAATTTTATTATAATTACTTAAATCTCCCGTGTCAATCGAAATTTATAAATTCGTTTCCGTTTTTACAAAATTTTTACGTTTTTTGCTTTTTTGCGCGCTTACGCCCCCATTATTTTGGTTATTTTTTTATAAACCATTTACAAAACTAAAAAAAAGCGCTATAATTGCAACTATATTACGCTATAATTGCAACTATATTATATATAAGGA
>CAZVPW010000140.1:0-2087 GCA_964629115.1 uncultured Acidiphilium sp. | reverse complement strand
AATATATGTATAGCAGTATAAACTAGGCATATTTTTTTTTCGCCGATTCGGCGAAATTAAGGTTGTCGGAGGAAATTATGAAAGAAAAATATTATATTACGACCGCGATTGCGTATACTTCTTCCAAGCCGCACGTCGGGAACACTTACGAGGCTATTCTCGCCGATTCTATCGCGAGATTTAAGAAAAAACAAGGTTACGACGTCTTTTTTCAAACGGGAACGGACGAGCACGGATTAAAGATAGAAGAAAAAGCCAAATCTTTCGATAAAACGCCGAAAGAATACGTCGATATGGTGTCCGACGAGATAAAGGCGGTATGGAAAAGCGTAAACGTAGACTACGACAAGTTCATTCGAACCACCGACGACTATCACGAAGAGCAAGTTAAGAAAATATTTAAAAAATTCTACGAGCAAGGGGATATTTACAAGGGGTCGTACGAGGGGTGGTACTGCGCGCCTTGCGAGTCTTTTTGGACGGAAAGCCAACTCAAAGACGGAGCGTGCCCCGATTGCGGAGCGCCCGTGAGAAAGGCTAACGAAGAGGCGTATTTCTTCAAAATCGGCAAATACGCTCCCAGACTTATCGAATATATCAACGAACACCCCGAATTTATCTATCCCGTTTCGCGCAGAAACGAAATGTTGAACAATTTCTTGCTTCCGGGGCTTCAAGATCTTTGCGTTTCGAGAACGTCTTTTAAGTGGGGCATTCCCGTCGATTTCGACCCGAAACACGTCGTCTATGTTTGGCTCGACGCGTTGACAAACTATATCACGGGCATAGGATACGACGTCGACGGCGCTTCCAAGGAGAATTTTTCCAAGTATTGGCCTTGCGACGTACACGTCATAGGCAAGGATATCATTCGTTTCCATACTATTTATTGGCCGATTTTCCTTATGGCGCTCGGTCTCCCTTTGCCCAAAAAAGTTTACGGGCACCCGTGGCTTTTGCAAGACGGCGGAAAGATGTCTAAGTCCAAGGGCAATGTTATGTACGCCGACGATCTAGTTTCCGTCTACGGGTCGGACGCCGTCAGATATTACGTTTTGGACAGTATGCCTTACGACAACGACGGACTTATCGGTTGGTCGCTTATGACCGACAAGATAAACGGAGATCTCGCCAACACGTACGGAAACCTCGTCAAGAGAACGATATCGATGAGCGAGAAGTATTTCGACGGGGTAGTCGAGAGAAGCGGCGTCGTCGAACCCGTCGACGACGATTTGAAGTCGATCGTTTGTTCGACTTACGCAAAAGTTTGTTCGTATATGGACGAGTTTAAAATTTCCGACGCCCTCGATTGCGTATTCGCGACCTTAAGACGCGCGAACAAATACGTCGACGAGACGATGCCGTGGGTTTTGGCAAAGGACGAGAAGACTCTTCCGAGATTGAAGGAAGTTTTGTATAATCTCACCGAAACGATAGCGATCGCCGCTTCGATTTTGTTGCCGTTTATGCCCGAAAGTTCGGCGGAAATTCTTTCTCAGATAAATTGCGAGGAGAGAGATTACGCTCTTCTCGACAAATTCGGATTATATCCCGACGGCAATAGAGTTTGCAAGGACGCTCGCATAATTTTCGCCCGTTTCGATTTCGCGGAGGTTGAGAAAAAAGCCGAAGAAATAAAGGCTAAGTACGTCTCGAAAGACGAGAAAAAGACCGAAGAGGAGAAGGTTGAGGAAATAAGCATAGACGACTTTATGAAAGTCGCGATGAAAACGGCGACGGTCGTCGAATGCGAAAAAGTAAAAAAATCCAAAAAACTGCTTAAACTTACCGTCAAAATCGGAGACGAGACTAGAACGATAGCAAGCGGAATCGCCGAATACTATTCGCCCGAAGAAACGATTGGCAAAAAAGTAGTCGTCGTTACCAATCTTAAACCGGTTAAACTTTGCGGAGTCGAGAGTCAAGGAATGATTCTCTGCGCCGAAAAAGACGGAAAAGTTTGCCTTGTCTCGCCAGAAGACGGTCTTCTCGCGGACGGAGCGACGGTGAGATAATATGTTCGTTGACTGTCACGCGCATTTATGCGACGCAAAATACGGCGGAGAGTTGGATTCTGTTATAGA
>CAZVPW010000139.1:0-2133 GCA_964629115.1 uncultured Acidiphilium sp. | reverse complement strand
CTATAAAATACGCGAAACAATTTGATTTCTCTATTTGGAATTATAATCGATTTCGTCCAAAATGTCAATAGTCTTCTCAAATTGCGACTCGTTCAACCTTGCCTCGATCGTCTCGGGAGTCAAAACGACTTTTTCTATCACGCTCAACAAAAGTCGGCGTCTTTTCTCGTCGTCCATTGTCTTCCACGCGTCGGGCAACGTCCTCATTTCCGCCGCCCTCTCGTTCAATCGCTCGCTCAATATTCCTTTTTCTTTCTCCGCGTCGATATCTCTGTCAATCTTTTTTATCTTCTTGTTTATCGACGCGGCTTGTTCCAAAATATCCTCGTCGCCGATTCTTTTATACGCAGTCAACAACCTCGAATTTTGAGCGGAAAGCCTTTCTCTCGTTGCCGTTAGTCCCTCTATAACTTCGTTAACGCCTATGTTTGACTTGTTATTATCGTCTCCGAATTTGACCGCGAATCGCATAACGCTTTTGACAACGGCGGACTCGACTTCCCTCGCGTCGAAGATTATATTGTCGCAAACATCGCTTTTAACGAGATACTTTTTCGAGCTCTTTGGAAAGCGAGCGTAACAAAAAATCTTCAATTTCGCGGTTTTGCCATCGCCCCATTTCATATATCTCATTCTCGAACCGCAACGACCGCAAAACAAAAGCGAGGACAAAAGGTACGTCGCCCGTCCTCGCGTCCTCCCGTTCAGTCTCAATTGTTCTTCTGCTCTAAGAAAAGTTTCTTGGTCGATAATCGCTTGATGTCTGCCCTTATAACTTTCGCCGCGATAAGAAATTTCCCCGAGATAAATTCTGTTTTTCAAAATATTAGAAACGGCAACGTCGGACGAAAAACCCAACGCGTCGGCTATTTTTCGCGGAGAAAATCCGTTTGACAGATATAATTGAAAAACCTTCCTAACTCTTGCCGCTTGCTCGAGATCGACTTGCAATTCGCCGTCTTTCGCGGAATATCTGTACCCGTACGGGGGAATTCCGCCGCCCTTCCAATAGCCGTCCGCCGCGCGTCGAACCCTTCCCGCGGCGAGTTTTGAAACGATAGCGTCGTGATCGAACTCGGCAAATATCGACAAAATCGAAATAAGTATGCCGTAAGTTTGACGGCTTCTCGAATCGACGTTGTCTTTCACGGCGTAAAAATCGCACTTAGTCTTTTCGCATTGTTCTTTTAAAAAACGCAGAATAATCATCTGCGTTCTGCCGATTCTGTCAAGGCTTCTCGTCACGACGAGTTTTACCTTTCCCTCGTTCATCAATTTCGTCATAGCCGAAAAAGCCGGACGATCCTCGTTCGTTCCGGTATAACCGTCGTCCGCGAAAACGTAAGCGTTTTCTATCCCGTACGCGTCGAGATATCTCTTTATTTCGGCGTATTGAGCGTCGATTCCGTACCCCTCTCTGGCTTGAACGTCGGTGGATACCCTTATATAAATCGCCGTGATATCCGCGGCGTCGGGCGGAATTTCCTCGTAAGACGGGTGCGAAAAAACGACTTTTTTGCTCTTTTCCTTCACTTACGTTCGGCGGATTTGGGAGCGAGAGAGTTTAGGTAGTCTCGATACTCCGCGTCGACCATTTCCCTCACCGTATGACTCACGCAAACGTAGCGATCGGCGTCTTTTTCGCCGATTTTTTCTTTTCCGATATACACGTTTACTTTCATACCGTCGTTATTCCCCGTTCGACGAAATTTTATTCGGTTTTCTATTGTTTTTCAAAAAACCAGACTGATTCTCCGATTTTTTTACAGAAAAAGCCTTACGTTCCCCCGTCGGCATAGCAAAAATAAATTTTTGCATCGCTGTCGCTCTTGTTATTTATTCAATCGCAAATAATAGCCTTAAATTGAAATACGGCGTTCAAAAAAACTTGCTTGTAAGGCTTTTCGCTTGTATTACAGAGAAATTAGAATACTTTCTAAAAACAATGAAATAATATCGAAACAACCAAAAAACTTAAAAAAACAACTCGTTTTGAACCTTGCGAGTTCAAACGAGTTGCTCTTGTGTGCCACTACCTATTTTGATACAATTTCGGACAACTATAAAAAGTTTCGGATACTTCTAAATTTTCGGACACCCATGAAGAAACAAATTATAAAGAAAACCACCATA
>CAZVPW010000138.1:0-2247 GCA_964629115.1 uncultured Acidiphilium sp. | reverse complement strand
CCTGGATGGGGTTCGAACCCACGACCTCTAGCGTGACAGGCTAGCGTTCTAACCAGCTGAACTACCAGGCCATATAAAAAATTTGCATAGCGTAGAAATGGTGGGCCTTCTAGGACTCGAACCTAGGACCGGCCGGTTATGAGCCGGCTGCTCTAACCAACTGAGCTAAAGGCCCGTATCCCTCAGTTTATTTGGTCGGGGTGAAGAGACTCGAACTCCCGACCCCATGGTCCCAAACCACGTGCGCTACCACCTGCGCTACACCCCGTGAACTGATTTTCAACGCTCCACTATAATACCATATAGAATTTTCTTTGTCAAGCGTTTTTTTTGAGTTTTTTAAAGATTTTTTGGATTTTTTTATCAAGCGTTTTTGCCGCCGTTTTTGGGGTTTTTCCCCTTTTTACGACACTTTTCCCTCGCGTTTTAGAATACGGTCTCCGCAGCCAAATCGTCCGCTCGCCTTTAAATCCGCCGCGCAAACAAATGCCAAACCGAACAAATCAAACCAATCCCAATAAGCGAAACCAAACAAAAACCGTCGCAAACGCTACAAATCGATACCGCAACGTAAAACCACAGCAAACGCCGCAAGGCAATACCGTAACGAAAATTCGCCGCGAAGCCCGTCTTAGCGGCGCTTCGCAGCGTTTAAACCGTTCGTTTAATTTATAAGCCCTTAAATCAAAACTCGCTCGTTTCGCTTAGTTGCCGACGATTATATCCTTATAAGCATCGAAATATCTTGAGCCGAGTTCTATAATCGACTTTCTGCAAAAATGAATGGTATCAACCGAACCTTTCACGCCTTGAGAATTGGACGACAAGCCCTCGGAAGAAACGTATTTCGCGTTTCCGACGTCGGCGCAAACCCTTGCGGTAGCCTTTTCGATCGCGTCGGTCGCGGGTTTATTCTCGTCCGCCCAGCAGTTAACCATCTCGCCGGCGATAATCGGCAAATTGGGAACGTTATATCTCTTTCTGACGTCGTCTACCGTCGACTTAAAGTCTCCGTAATAAATCTTTTCTCTTTCCTCCACGTTAAGTTCGGGGCGTTCGAAGGCGTCGTGTTCGCCTTGATGCCACAAGAACGCGACCAAACGATTTTCCGGATTCAACGACAAAGCGAAATCTATCATATCGAGCGCTCTGTTATAAATGACGTTTCCGATTCCCCATTGCTTTAAGGCAAAGCCCGTTCCGCCGACGGCGGTTTTTACGATAAGGATTTTTCTATCGTCGTCCAAAAGCCCGTTCTCGATATATTTATCGGCAAACGTCTCGGAAAAATCGGTCATCAAAAGATACGCGTGTTTTCTCTCGGTCGCAAAACCGACCTCGAAATCTTGCTTCCTCTTGTAAACGTATTGCCCGTAGCCATACTGAATGAGCGAAGAATCGTTAACCTCGTAAACCCTATCGTTATGATAAGGCTCGACGTAATCGTATTCCAAAGCGTTACCCTCGGCGTTCGATTGACCGGCGAGAATAACGACGTCGAATTTAATCTTTCTTATATCTTCCATAAAAATGTTCCTCCGTTCTCAAAAAATCAACCTATCGCCGACTTAATGCTATCCGCGACTTGAGCGGCGCATATTTCGATGCCCTTATCGTTCAAATGGATAAGATCGTCGTCGCGAATAACCTCTTCTTTTACGGGATAAACGGTCGAATACAAGTCGTTAATCTTTATACCCTTGGCTTTTAACCTCGGGACGATATACGCGTTAAATCTCTCTATATCTTCGTTGGTTTGGTATTGATATCCTTTTCTCACCGGAGTGGTCGTGGCAAAAATTACGTTGGGCGTAATTTTAAGAAGAATGTCCGCAATGCGCTCCATAGTCGCGCCGTATTCCTCGACGGTCGAGAAAGTTCCGTCGCCGAACAAATTGCAGACGTCCCACAATCCGTTGTTCCAATGAATGACGTCGCTCCCCTCGATATAATCTTTATAATCGAACAACATACGAAGGGTATATTTTGCAAATCTGCAGTTGTCTTCCGTTTGAAAGACTTCATAGTCCGAGCCGAGGATTTCCTCTACCCTTTTTCCATATCCTATTAAACGAATCGAATCTCCGATAAGCGTTACTTTTTTCATTTTATTTACCTTTTTCCCTTTTCGAGCCGTTTTCGACTCGTTGCGCATATTATACCCTTTCCCCCTCTTTATGTCAACGGGTTCCCTTGTTAGTTTGTCAATCGTTTTCAAGTAGTTTTTTGAAATTTTCTTAAATTTTT
>CAZVPW010000137.1:0-2268 GCA_964629115.1 uncultured Acidiphilium sp. | reverse complement strand
GCACGAAACTCTGCACGCCCTCGGAGCCGCCGACGCTTATACCGAAAGCGGAGACGTAGAGCCGGTCGGTTCTCTCGACGTTATGGGGGATTCTCCGTCGAGGAGAAAGAGCGTTGAGCCCATCTTGCCCCTTTCTTACGTCCGACAAAAAATGGGATTTTTGAAAGAGGGCGTCAACGTTTTGCCGGCGACCGAAAGCGGAGACTACGTCCTCTGTCCGACCGACGACGGGAAAGACGAGGTTAAGGCGTATAAAATCGTTCTTCCCTCTTTCGCCGATCAAAGGGAGAGTTTTTACGTCGAGTATCGCCGCGGCGACGGAGACGGAAAACCCGAGTTCGACGGGTTGATTATTTACAGAGTAAACGAGGAAAACGGCTATATCGCTCCCGACGGGAAGTACGGAAAGGCATACTATGGAAATCTTTACGGCGAACATGAGACGTACGTTTTCAGATTCGCTCGAGAGACGAACGGCGGATACGTCGAGAGGAACGAAGTCTTTACGAACGGGATTTGTTACGCGACCGTTTCGGGCGACTCGGAGCGCGGCGTTTTCGGTTGTTCGAGCGGCGACAAAAACGCCGTCGCGTATTCGGACGGAACCAATTCGGGCATAATCGTAGAGTTTAAGTCCAAAAGGTCGGACGGGTCGGTTTTATTTTCGTTGACCATACCGACCGAAGACGAAAAAGACCCTACAGAAGTCGATTATCGCGATATTTCGTATGACAAAGCGGGTAGATTGATCTTGAAATTTTATAAGCCCTTGCAAGACGGCGACGCCTATATTTTGCGGACGGACGAGAGATTGAAAAATCCGAAAGGATACGACGTTGCGAGCGGAAAATACGGAGAGCCGCTCGTCGTCCCCAAGGCGTTTATGAGAGCCGAGATCGAGGGAGAAGGCAAATTCGTCTACGTTTGCTACGGCGACGGAGGCGGGTATACCGCCGTCGAGACCTATCTTCTCGGCGCGGTCGACCCGACCGAAACGATAAAAGGCGTTCTCTTTATCGGCGGAGGGGTTGCGTCGGCGATAGTGCTCGCCGCGGCGGTCGTTATACGGGCGAAAAAGAGAAAAAAGTAACTGTTTTGCGAAAATCGCGGGGCGGCGAGAATAAAAAAGGTCGAAAATAGAGAGAAATATAGTCCAAAACGATTGCAAAATTTATTTTGATATGATAAAATAAACGCGCTATAAAATTCGCACCCGCGTTTCTCGCGACCTTTCGTGCCGTCAAATTTTTCTAAGGCGGTCGGCGTCGCGGCAAAAGAGAAATCGGGGAGGAATAACGGAGGAAATATTATGGCAGTAACTTCTATGAAGCAACTTCTCGAAGCGGGCGTTCACTTCGGGCACCAAACGAGAAGATGGAACCCCAAGATGAAAAAGTACATCTACGGCGAGAGAAACGGTATTCATATCGTAGACCTTCAAATCACGGTCGACCTCGTCGAAGCGGCGTACAAATTCGTCGTAGACCAAGTTAAACAAGACAAGACCGTTCTTTTCGTCGGAACTAAGAAACAAGCCCAAGAGGCCATTCAACAAGAAGCCGAAAGATGCGGAATGTATTACGTCAATTCCAGATGGCTCGGCGGTACGTTGACCAACTTCAAGACCATCAGAACGAGAATCGACAGACTCAACAAACTCGACAACATGGAAAAGACCGGCGAGTTCGATCTTCTTCCCAAGAAAGAAGTTTTGGGTCTTAAAGCGGAGAGAGACAAGCTCCTTTACAACCTCGGCGGAATTAGAGAAATGAAATCCCTTCCGGGCGTAATGTTCGTCGTCGACCCCAACTGCGAGGCGAACGCCGTTAAGGAAGCGAGAAAACTCGGAATCCCCGTAGTCGCTATCACCGATACTAACTGCGATCCCGATCTTGTAGATTACGTTATCTCGGGTAACGACGACGCTATCAGAGCGGTTAAACTTATCGCTTCTATCATCGCCGACGCCGTTATCGAGGCTAAACAAGGCGAAGACGCCGTTAGACGCAACGTCGTAGACGACGAAGTTCTCGCCGAAAAAGGCGACGTCGTCGCGGACGCTTCCGCAGACGCTCCCGTCGAAGCTTAATTCGAACTCTGTCGCGACGGGAATTCTTCCCGTCGCGGAAAACAATAAACAATAAATAAGGAGAAACAGTTATGGCTAATTACACCGCTGCCGACGTCAAGAATCTTCGCGAAAGAACGGGCGCCGGAATGATGGATTGCAAAAACGCCCTCGTCGAATGCGACGGCGATATGGACAAG
>CAZVPW010000136.1:0-2275 GCA_964629115.1 uncultured Acidiphilium sp. | reverse complement strand
GTTTAAGAGTATATAGACGTACTTTTGATAACCGATGGTCGCGCCGTCGAGAGCGACGGCGTCCTTTTCGGGGTCGATTTTAAAGTCGCCTTTTTTGACGACTTCGCCGTTGACGGAGACGGCGCCTTTTTTCAGTTTTGCGGAACACTCGCTTCTCGTAAGAATCTTTTGCGATGAAAAAAATTTATCCAATCTCATAAATAGATGATAGCGCAAAAAAACTTTTAAGTAAAGCGTTAGTCCCCGTTTAGAGTTGCTTTCTTCGCTCTTTTAATGTATAATTCAATTGAGAAAAACGGAGAAGTTATGAGACAAAAGATTTCAAAACCAAAGTTTAAGGACGGCGCGAGCGTCGGAGAGAAAAACCGAAAGGCAAAAGACTATTTCTATAACAGAAAGGGTTTGTCCTCGGACGGCGTTCGTTCGTTGAAAGAAAGAAGAGACGGAGAGAAAAGAGGCGTCGCGAAAAAGGATTGGAAGAAGATTTCCGAGGACGAGTTTGTCGTCGTTCCGTCGCGATACGACGAAAATTTCAAAGCGATTGCGTCAGTCGGAGCAAACGATTTTGTCGTTACGGGCGGAATCGTTGGGGAAAAGGAGCGCGTTTTTATAAAAAAGCGTCGCGGAACGACTATGTACGCCGATTTTGTCAAGGCGGAGTCTCCATCGCCCGATAGGCGAGAGGTCGCGTGCGAATATTTCTATTCGTGCGGAAACTGCGCTCTTTTGCACGTCGATTATAAAAAACAACTCGAACTCAAGCGAAAAAAAGTCAAAGACGCCGTCGAGCCGTATTATACGAAAACGGGCGACGTCGTTTCGCTCGGCGAGTTTGAATACAGAAACAAGGCTCATCTCGCTTTCGGCGAGGATTACAGACGTTTGACGCTCGGATTTTTCGACGATACCGACCGTTCGATTATACCTATTCGAAAATGTCTTTTGCACGGCGAATGGTTTGCCGTCGCCGCGGATATTATATTGAATTGGGCGAGAGAACGCGGATTTAGGGCTTATAATCCCAAGACGGGCAAGGGGCTTTTGCGATTTGCTCTCTTGAGGCGATTCGAAGACCGAATTATGCTCTCGCTCGTCGTAAACGGCGGAAAATTGTCGGGAACGGACGGTTTATACGAGAGGCTCAAAGAGAGATTTTCCGAAGTTTCGATTTATACTTGCGAAAACAAGTCCTCGAGCGCGGCGGTTTTGTCCGGAAAAATCAGGTATATTATCGGCGAAGAGCGTATATCGGGAGAGCTTCTCGGGGTTAAGTTTCAACTTTCGCCCGACTCGTTTTTCCAAGTTAACGAGAAAGTCGCCGAGAGGATTTACTCGGATATTTTGGATTTGGTCGCAAAGTCTCAAGCCGATTCGGTCGTCGACTGTTTTAGCGGAATCGGGATAACGACCGCGCTTTTCGCAAAGAGCGGCAAGCGAGTTACGAGTATCGAAATAGTTCCTTCCGCCGTTCACGACGCGAAGAAAATAGGGGTGATAAACGGCTTATCGACGTCCGTTCGCTATTTACTCGGCGACGTAGATAAAAAACTCGGAGAGATTGAAAACGTCGAGAATTCGATCTTTTTCGTCGATCCGCCTCGTCGAGGCTTGGGCGAAAAGACGGTTCTTAAAATAACGAATTTTTCGCCGAGAGAGATAATTTATCTCTCGTGCGGAGTCGAGGCGTTGAAGGAAGATGTAAAGACGTTCGTCGACAACGGATATAGAATAACGTCGGCAACGCCTTACGACCTTTTCCCCGAGACGGCGGGAGTCGAAACCTTGGTCGTCTTTACAAAAAAAGAACTGACGGAAATGCCGTTCGTCGATTTGGGCGTTCGTTTAAACAAAGTCTAACCCTCGCGCTTTTGATAAAATAGACGTTCAAAATTTGTGCTAATTGCTATTGTTAAAAAAATCTATTTATTGTATAATGATAATAGAAACTTGTAAATTCGGCAAACCCGAAAAAATCAGGAGGAAAAATGTCAAGTCTTAATTTAAAAGATATTTACAAAGTCTATCCTTCCGGCGTCGTAGCCGTAACCGATTTCACTTTGGATATCGAGGATAAGGAGTTCATAGTATTCGTCGGTCCGTCCGGCTGCGGAAAATCCACCACGCTTCGTATGATAGCCGGTCTCGAAGAGATTTCCGACGGCGAACTTTATATCGACGGAAAACTTATGAACAACGTTCAACCTAAGGACAGAGATATAGCGATGGTTTTCCAAAACTACGCTCTTTATCCGCATATGACCGTTTACGACAACAT
>CAZVPW010000135.1:0-2351 GCA_964629115.1 uncultured Acidiphilium sp. | reverse complement strand
CATAAATACTATTTACTACTATAAATAGGAGAAAATGATGGAAAACGAAAAAAGAGTCGAAAACAATTACGGCGCCGATCAGATTCAAGTTCTCGAGGGTCTCGAGCATATCAGAAAAAGACCGGGAATGTACATTGCTTCTACCGACGCGAGAGGTTTGCACCATCTCGTCAAGGAACTAGTCGACAACTCGGTCGACGAAGCTCTCGCGGGTTATTGCGACACCATTACGGTTACGATTAACGAGGACGGTTCTTGTTCGGTTATTGATAACGGCAGAGGAATTCCCACCGGTATTCATGAAAAAGAGGGGGTTTCCACCGTAGAGGTCGTTATGACCAAGCCCAACGCCGGAGGAAAGTTTGGCGGAGGCGGCTATATGGTTTCGTCCGGATTGCACGGCGTAGGATTGAAAGCTGTCAACGCCCTTTCGGAGTTCGCGTCGGTCGACGTATATCAAAAGGGAAAGCATTTCCGCCAGGAATACGACAGAGGCGTTCCGAGAGACAGACTTCAAACATTGGAAGATTCGTCTCTTACGGGAACGAGAATAACTTTTAAGCCGGACGCCGAGATTTTCGAGACGACCGAGTTTAACTACGATACGATAAGGAGCGCTCTCAGAGACTTCGCCTTCCTCAACAAGGGATTGAAAGTGGTTTTAGAGGACAAGAGAGAGGGAAGAGAGGCTAAAGACGAACTCTTGTATAACGGCGGTATCGTCGAATACGTCGAGTTCTTGAACAAAAACAAAGAGACGATAAGCGACGTTCTCTATTTCGAGGATAAGTTCGACGCGATTTCTATCGAAATCGCGATGCAATATAACGACGGTTATACCGAGAACGTCATAGCGTTTGCAAACAACGTCAACACGAAAGAGGGCGGAACGCATATCGACGGGTTTAAATTCGCGCTTTCCAAGCTCGTCAACGAGGTCGGAAAGAGACTCAATTTCGTCAAGGACGACGACAAACTTTCGGGCGAGGACGTCAGAGAGGGGTTGACCGCCGTCATATCCGTAAAACTTCCCGAACCGCAATTCGAGGGTCAAACGAAGACTAAACTCGGAAACAGCGAAATGAGAGGATACGTCCAAAAGACGATGACCGAAAAATTCGGTTCTTATCTCGAGGAAAATCCCGCGTTCGCAAAGGAAGTTCTCAACAAATGTCTCACGGCGAAAAGAGCGAGAGAAGCGGCGAGAAAGGCTAGAGAAGCCACGAGAAAAACGGCGTTCGAGTCCACGGCGTTGCCCGGTAAACTCGCCGATTGTTCGGAGAAAAACCCCGAACTTTGCGAAATTTATCTCGTCGAGGGAGATTCCGCGGGAGGAACGGCAAAACAAGGCAGAGACAGACGTTTCCAAGCGATTTTACCGCTTAGAGGCAAGATATTGAACGTTGAAAAGACGAGAGTCAACAGAGTTTTGGAAAACGAAGAAATAAAGGCTATGATCACCGCTTTCGGCGGAGGAATGCTCGACGATTTCGACGTTACAAAGATTCGTTACGACAGAGTTATTTGTATGACCGACGCGGACGTAGACGGTTCGCACATAAGAATTCTTCTCCTCACTTTCTTCTTCAGATATATGCGTCCGCTCGTCGAGCAAGGTCACGTTTATATCGCTCAACCGCCCCTTTACAAGGCGACCAAGAACCGCGTCGATTATTATTTCTATAACGACGCCGACAAGGAGAAGTTCTGTCTCGAGAATCCGCGTTGCGACATTCAACGCTACAAAGGTCTCGGAGAAATGGACAAGCAACAACTTTGGGATACCACGATGAACCCCGCGACGAGAACTTTGAGAAAAGTTACGATCGAGGACGCCGTGGAAGCCGACGCCAATTTCACTTTGTTGATGGGCGAAGAACCTGAACTCCGCAGAAAATTCATTGAAGAGAACGCAAAATTCGCTAACCGCGAACTCGATACTTGATAGAGGAGAAAAACCAAAATGGCTAAAAAAGAATTCGATCAAGCTTTAACCGAAGAGTTTAAGAGAACTCTTGAAATGACCAAAATCATCGATATCGAGGTCGAGAAAGAGTTAAAACAGAGTTTTATTGATTACGCGATGTGCGTAAACCGTTCGAGAGCGATTCCCGACGTTAGAGACGGTCTTAAACCCGTTCACAGAAGAATTCTTTATTCGATGAACGAACTCGGTTTAACGCCCGATAAAGCCTATAAAAAGTGCGCGACTATCGTCGGAGACGTCTTGGGTAAATACCATCCCCACGGCGACAGTTCGGTCTACGACGCGCTCGTCAGACTCGCTCAAGATTTCTCTATAAATATGCCTCTCGTCGACGGTCACGGAAACTTCGGTTCGGTCGACGGAG
>CAZVPW010000134.1:0-2475 GCA_964629115.1 uncultured Acidiphilium sp. | reverse complement strand
TATTCTTCGTATCCCCACCCAGTAAGACGGGCTTGTTTTATATCTAACGTCGCTCGTAATCTTTTTGAAAATCGCTTTACTTGTCGATAAAAATCGGGATAATTACAGAACGCCCAAGCGACGTTTTCCAAACAGACGTCGACGCCGTAATTCTCCGCCGTCTCCGCCAAGAGTTCGAGCCTTTTGCCGGCGAGTTCGTAGTCGTCATAGTTTCCGCCGCGCTTGACCCTCGCTCTTCCGTGCATAGTGTAATTCTTCGCTCCGAGAGTTTTGGCAATCGTCAAAACGCCTTCGAACAATTTCTTCGCGTCGGCAAACGCCCTCGGATTTTGCGAAAAGAGTTCGGTCTCGTAATTCATCGTGACGACGTGAATCGAATGAACTTCCAAATTCCCTTTTCGCGAAAGAAGCAATTCCCCGTATTCGGGTTGATATTCCGAAAAACATTCGAGAAATATCTCGCATACCCTCGCGTCGATTTCGTTGAGCATCGAAAGAGCGTCTTCGTTATATTGTCTTAAAAATAAACTTGCCGTCGATACGCCTATCGCCATCTTTCCACCGCCCTAGTCTCTCTTTGCGTACGCCATTTTTCCGTTTTCGGCGTACACGAGGACTTCGTCTCCCGGTTTTATCTTTCCGTCGATCAACGCGTCGGTCAACATATCCTCTATAAGGGTCGTAATCGCGCGTTTTAACGGTCTCGCTCCGTAAACTTCGCTATATCCCTTTTCGATAACGGCGTCCGCGGCGCTGCCCGCTATTTTTAAACGAATGTCGTTATCGGCAAGGCGTTTTACGAGTTTCGAGAGCAATACGTCCGCAACTTTTCCGCAGTCTTCTCTCGACAAGGCGTCGAAGACGATTATATCGTCCAATCTGTTTAAAAACTCGGGACTAAACTTTTTCCTCAACGCGTCGGTTATTCGGTCGCGTCTCTCGGTTTGCTCGTCGACCTCTCCGTAAAACCCGAACGTAGGCTTTGACGAGGCTATCGCCGCTCCGACGTTTGAGGTCAAAATGATTATGGTATTTTTAAAATTTACGAGACGCCCCTTGCTGTCGGTCAATCTGCCCTCGTCCAAAATTTGCAACATAAGGTTGAAAACTTCGGAATCGGCTTTTTCTATCTCGTCGAACAAGACGACCGAATAGGGTTTCCTCCTGACCTTTTCGGTAAGTATTCCCGGCTCTTCGTAGCCGACGTATCCCGGCGGAGCGCCTATGAGTTTCGATACCGAATTTTTTTCCATATACTCGCTCATATCGAGTTTGACGAGGCAATTTCTGTCGCCGAACACGATATCCGCCAAGGCTTTTGACAATTCGGTCTTTCCGACGCCCGTAGGTCCGACGAAAATAAACGATCCGATAGGTCTGTCCGGATCTTTTATGCAAGTTCGAGACCTTTTGATCGCCCTCGACACCGCGGAAACGGCAAGATCTTGACCGATGACCCTTTCCTTGAGCGCGTTTTCGAGATTGGCAAGTTTTTGAGTCTCGTCCGAAGTTATTCTCGTCACGGGTATTTTCGTCCGCTCGGCGACTATCGCGGCGACGTCCTCTCCCTTAATTTGAGGAGTCGAATTGCTTCTCGCTTCCATCGCTCTTTCGTTTATCTCGTCCAATTCGTCTCTGACCTTGTCTATCTTCTCGGTCAAACGACGGATTTCCCCCTCGCTGCTTTCGCCTATCGACGCGACATATTCGAGTTGACTTTTCAATTTTCTGAGTTGGTTTGTCTTTTCGGAATACTCTTTCGGAGTCGAACAGTACTTAAGCCTTGCTTTCGCCGCCGCTTCGTCGATTAGATCTATCGCCTTGTCGGGCAAATTTCTGTCCGTTATATATCTATCCGACAAAGTAACCGCGGCTTTTATCGCTTCGCCCGTGATTTTCACGTTGTGATGGGCTTCGTACTTATCCTTTAAGCCCTCTAAAATCAAAATGGAATTTTCGACGTTAGGAGCCTCTATAACTATCGGTTGGAACCGACGTTCCATCGCCTTATCCGGCTCGATATACTTCCCGTATTCGGCTATGGTAGTCGCTCCTATAACTTGAATTTCTCCTCTCGCGAGCGCTGGTTTCAACATTTCGGCGATATCGAAATTCCCCTCGCCCGTCGCTCCGGCTCCCATTATGTTGTGAATCTCGTCGATAAACAAAATGACGTTGCCTTGACTCGAGACGTAATCCATGGCGGTTTTAAAACGCTCTTCGAGTTCGCCTCTATATTTAGCGCCGGCTAAGAGACCCGATAAATCGAGCGAGAATATAATCTTATTTCTCAACACGTCGGGAACCGAACCGGACGCGATTTCAGAAGCAAGCCCCTCTATGACGGCGCTTTTTCCGACGCCCGGTTCTCCTATGAGAATGGGGCTGTTCTTCATTCTTCGAGATAACGATTGAATGATCTGGAATATTTCTTTATCTCTGCCGATAACGGGATCGAGTTTTCCGAGGCGCGCG
>CAZVPW010000133.1:0-2501 GCA_964629115.1 uncultured Acidiphilium sp. | reverse complement strand
GATAAAGGAAATGCAAGATAGATTGACTTACGCCCTCGCGTACGTCAACGCCGGAATCGATTATCCCGAAGAGGGGGTAACCGAGGATAATTTCGACGAAATATTGGAGACTTTAAAGAGCGTCAAAAGGGAAACCGACGATATTATAAGTAAATACGGCGTCGGAAAAAAGATCAAAAACGGCGTCAAAGTCGCTCTCGTCGGAAAACCGAATACGGGAAAAAGTTCGATTTTGAACGGACTTTTGAATTGCGACAAAGCTATCGTATCGTCGGTTGCCGGAACGACGAGAGACGTCGTCGAGGGAGATATGGATATCGACGGAGTCAGATTTAATTTCCTTGACACCGCCGGCATAAGAGAGAGTTTGGACGAGATAGAAAGCGTCGGAATCGAGAGGTCGAGGAGAATTCTAAACTCTTCCGACCTCGTCGTCGTCGTTTTGGACGGCTCGAAAGAACTCGAAAGCGAGGATAGAGAGGTTCTTGCCGAGACCGAAGGAAAAGAGAGAATCGTCGTCGCGAACAAGAGCGATATGGGCGTCGTCTATTCTTTTGCGGACGTCGTCGTATCGGCGAAAACGGGCGACGGAATGGATAAACTCAAAGAGGCTCTCGTTCAAAAGGCTTTTGGCGGAAAGATAGATTACGACGCGGATTTCTTGACCGAGGAAAGACATTTGCTCGCATTGAAAAGCGCGAGCGAGTCGTTAAGCGACGCGATAAACGGTTTCGACGCGTTTACCGCGGATTTGACGACGATCGATATAAAGAACGCGTGGAGCAACCTAGGAGAAGTTAGCGGAGAAACCGCAAACGAGTCGATTATCGAGGAGATATTCGCCAAGTTTTGCGTGGGAAAATGAGAAAAACTAAGGGAGGACGGAGCGAATGGTAGATCTTGATTTGTACAGAGTATTCTACACCGTGGCAAAATGCGGAAGTTTGACGAAAGCCGCCGAGGAATTGTATATTTCTCAGCCGGCGGTTTCTCAAGCCATAAAACAACTTGAAACTCAACTCGGAGGAAAACTTTTCAACCGCGTCAGCAGAGGAATGGAGTTGACCGAAACGGGCGGAGTTCAAATGCTTTCGATAGTCGAACAAGCATTGAAAATGCTCGACAGCGCGGAAGATAGGTTTAAAGAGATAAGAAACGTCGCCACGGGAACGCTCAGAATAAGCGCTTCGGATATCAATATCACGCACTTCCTTATGAGATATATCAAAAAATATCACGAAATGTATCCGAACGTCGTAATCACTTTAAAGGACGGCACGTCAAAAGAGACGGTCGAACTCATCAAGGCGGGAAAAGCCGACGTCGGGCTTATCAATTTGCCCGTTTACGACAAGGATATTCTTCTCACCGGACAAACGGGCGAAATCGAAGATATTTTCGTTGCTTCGGATAAATATTCCGACCTTTTCGATAAGACGATAGAGTTAAAGGATATTCCGAATTATCCGATTTTGATGCTCGATAACGGCACCACGACGTCTAAAGAGATATATAACTTTTTGGAGTCGCTCAATATAAACGTCGTTCCCGAATTCGAGGTCGGAAGCGTCGAATTGCTCGTCGAAATGGCTAAAAACGGAATGGGAGTCGCGTGTATACCGAGAAGATATATTCTCGACGAGTTAAAGAAAAACGAGTTGCGAGAAATAAAAGTGACGCCGGCGTTGCCCCTTAGAATGACGGGAATTATCATCAACAAAGACGGAGCCGAACACTCGTTCGCGTTAAAGGAATTTATAAGAATTTTGGACGATAACCAGTATAAATAAAAAGAAAAACGACCGCGTACGACGCGCGTTTCCAAAAGTTTCTCAAAAACCTTTGGTTTCGCGCCGATATGCGGTCGTTCTTTTATTTGGATTTTATTCTTCTCAAATCTTCTCCGTCGAGCTCTATGTTGATTCCGACTCGCTTGTCGTTAAGACGGGAGAATATTCGGTCTCCGTATCTGTCGAGCAGTTGAGTTTGGTTTAAGTTTGTCGTGACGATAAATGGAGCGCCTTTTTCGATTCTTTCAGAAAGGACGCAGAGGAGATATTCCTCGGTTACGTTTTTGTATATCGGTTCGGAGCCGAGGTCGTCTACGACGAGCAAATCGCAAGAGGACAGGACGTTAATGTAGGAATTCTTTTCGAGGGGCGGCGCGATATGGCATTTCAAAAAAACCGAATCGAGTTCGATTGCCGAGAGCGCGACGACGTTGAATCCTTTTTGCTCGATTTTGTTCGCCGCTCTTTTCGCGAGATAACTTTTCCCCGAGCCGACGCCGCCGGATATGACGACGTTTTTTGAATTTTTGCCGAATTTTTCGCAATAAACGTCAAATTTATCGAAGAGTTTTCCAAGTCCGTTTTTATCTCTGTAATCGGAGTTTCCGAAAGAGGAAAGGTCCTTTTTTTCTAAACCGAGAGAAGAAAAGGCGAGTTCTCCGACGAGTTTGTAAAAACAAGCGCAGCGTTTGTTTTCGGAAATGTATCCCG
>CAZVPW010000132.1:0-2644 GCA_964629115.1 uncultured Acidiphilium sp. | reverse complement strand
GTAACAAAAATGGCAGGACAAAAAATCAGAATTAAGTTGGCGGCTTACGATCACAAGATGGTCGATCAAGCAACCGAGAGGATAGTTGAGACGATGAAGAAAGCCGGCGCTAAAATCAGCGGCCCCATTCCCCTTCCCACCGAAAAGGAAGTCGTAACGATTCTTCGTTCTCCTCACAAGTACAAGGATAGCAGAGAGCAATTCGAGATAAGAACTTATAAGAGACTTATCGATATCTATTCGACGAACGCGAAGATTTTGGACAGCATTCATCTTCCCGCCGGCGTAGACGTCAAAATCAAGCTCTGATAACAAATTAGGCAAAAAGAAATTATATATATTCGGAGGTGAACTTTATCTATGAATAAAGCAATCATTGGAAAGAAATTGGGTATGACTCAGATCTTTTCCGCGGACGGAAAAGTAATCCCGGTCACAGTCGTCGAAGCCGGTCCGTGCCCGGTCGTTCAAATCAAAACGATCGGTAACGACGGATACGAAGCCGTTAAAGTCGGTTTCGGAGAAGTTAGCGAGAAGAACGTAAACAAGCCGGACGCCGGACAATTCAAGAAAGTCGGCGTTGCTCCGCTTAAAGTTCTCAAAGAGTTCAGACTTGACAACGTTTCGTCCTATACCGTAGGACAAGTCATCAACGTAGATACCTTCGCCGAGGGCGATAAGGTCGACGTCGTAGGACTTACCAAAGGTCACGGATTCTCGGGCGTTATCAAGAGATGGAACCAACACAGACTTAAGATGACCCACGGCGTAGGCCCCGTACACAGAGAAGTCGGTTCTATGGGCGCGAACAGCTCGCCGTCGAGAGTTTTCAAGAATAAGCACATGCCCGGACAATACGGTCACGAAAGAGTTACCATTCAAAATCTCGAAGTCGTTAAAGTAGACGTCGCGAGAAACGTACTCCTCATCAAGGGCGCGATCCCCGGACCTAAGGGCGGAATTATTACGGTTACCAACACCGTAAAGAGCGGTAAATAAGGAGAAAGACTATGCCAAACGTAAAAGTGTATAATATGAAAGGACAAGAGGTTGGTTCAAAAGAACTCAGCAGCTTGTTTGAAGCAGAATACAACGAGCCGCTCATTCATCAAGCGGTTGTTACGAGACTTGCGAACATGCGTCAAGGAACCAAAGGCACGCTTACGAGAACCGAAGTCAGAGGCGGAGGAAAGAAGCCTTGGAGACAAAAGGGAACCGGCAATGCGAGACAAGGTTCGACGAGAGCCCCGCAATGGATTAAAGGCGGCGTGGTATTCGCTCCGAAGTCGAGAGACTTCAGCAAGAAGATGAACAAATTCGCTCGTCGCGGCGCCCTTCTTTCGGCGATATCCAAGAGACTTGCGGACAACGATATGTACGTTATCGACAATATCTCGGTAGCGGACGGAAAGACCAAAGAGATGGTCGCTTTCATGAACGCGTTCAAGTTCGATAAAACCGTTCTTATGGTTATGAGCGACAACGACAATCTCGTAATCAGAGCGGCGAGAAACCTCGAGAAACTTCGCACTTTGCCCGTCAACGAACTCAATACGTACGACGTGGTTAGAAACAGCGTTCTCGTTATATCCGCCGACGCCGTCGATCAACTTCAAGAACTCTACGGTTCTATGTTCGACAACAATTTTGTAAATCAGGAGGTCGAGGGATAATTTATGGAAAGAGATATCATCGTAAAACCTATTCTTTCCGAGAAGAGTTACGAGGCGATTAAAGACAAGAAGTATTCCTTCGTCGTCGCTAAAGACGCCAACAAAACCGAAATTAAACTCGAAGTTGAAAGAAGATTCGACGTTCAAGTCGAGAAAGTAAACACTATGAACTGCCACGGCAAACTTAAGAGAATGGGCAGAACTCAAGGGTATACGTCCGATTACAAAAAGGCTATCGTTACCCTTAAGAAAGACAGCAAGGGCATTAAGTTCTTTGAGTCGTTACAATAATACGGAGGATTTTCAAAATGGGTATAAAAAGATATAAACCGACTTCCGCGGCTCGTCGTTTCATGACCGTTTCGACGTTTGAAGAAATCACTTGTACGAAGCCCGAAAGATCGTTGTTAGAAGATCAAAGACACAACGCCGGTAGAAACGCTCAAGGAAGAATAACCGTTCGTCATCGCGGCGGCGGCAACAAGAGAAAATATCGTATCATCGATTTCAAGAGAAATAAAGACGGAATCGACGCGGTAGTAAAAACTATCGAGTACGATCCGAACAGAACGGCAAACATCGCTCTTCTTTGCTACAAAGACGGCGAAAAGAGATATATCCTCGCTCCTTTGGGACTTAACGTCGGCGACGTTATCGTTTCGGGCAAGGACGCCGACATTAAAGTCGGAAACGCTCTTCCCCTCGAGTTTATTCCCGTCGGTACGATGATTCACAACATCGAGCTTCAACCCGGAAAAGGCGGTCAAATCGCAAGATCCGCGGGTATGGCGGCTCAACTTATGGCGAGAGAAAACGGAATGGCGACTCTCAAAATGCCTAGCGGCGAAATGAGATACGTTTCGGTAAAATGCAAGGCGACCATCGGACAAGTCGGAAACATCGACCACGAAATCATCAGAGTCGGAAAAGCCGGTAAGACCAGACATATGGGTATCAGACCCACCGTCAGA
>CAZVPW010000131.1:0-2744 GCA_964629115.1 uncultured Acidiphilium sp. | reverse complement strand
CCGTTTTATACTAACAATTTATCAACTTTGCCGTGTGTGTCGCGTTTAAACCAATAAAAAAATCACTCGCCGCTGTGTGTTTGCAAGTGACCCCTCTATCGCGTTTACGCGCAGTTAGTCGCAAGAGTTTAACTCTCACATTTGTCAACGGAAATTATCTTCCGACCTTAAAACGGGTTTAGCCCGTAAAAAAGCGTGGATTAAGTAACTTTCCGTCTCAACCCATATTTAACACAGCCTACACATTATACGATATCCCAACCCCTTTGTCAAACGTTTTTACGCCGTATTCCGACTTTTTTAAAAAAAATTTTGAGCCCGTTTTTCCGCCCTACGCGCGCGAAATTATATATATGTAAGACGACGCGTTCGATTTCGTTCGCGCGTCGCTTAGTCGCCCTTTAAACGTCAATTTGCCTCGACGCGATAAAACGCAAAGGCGGCGAACCTTTTTCGTCCGCCGCCTTTGGCTTATTTTAGCCTTTCGACTTTTATTTTTTCATACACCTCGATAAATTTGTCCTTATAAAACAAATTGGTTCCCGGAGTCGTAACCGACGCCGTTCCCGCAGCGACCGCGCATCTGAGCATTTCCTCGTAAGAGGCTCCCTGTTCTATCATAACCGCGGCGGCGGCGACCATTCCGTCTCCGGCTCCGGCGGCGTTATTGACGGCGACGTTTGCGCTCTTGCAAAAATACGCCCTATCTCCGTCGGTCAAAATCGCCCCTTTTCTCCCGAGAGAAAGAAGGACGTTCTCGGCTCCCGCGTTGATAAGTTTTCGACACCCGTCGAGCATTTGATCGAACGTTTGGTAAGTCTCGCCGGTCATATCGCTCAACTCTTCGAGATTGGGTTTTGCGAGATAAGCCCCCGCCTTTAAAGCCTCGAACATTTTAGAACCGGTCGTGTCGATAATTTTCTTGGTCGTCTTCGGGACAACCGACAACAGACGATAATAATAATCGTCCGCGACGCCTTCGGGGAGCGAACCGCCGGCTATGACCACGCTCGCCCTTTTCGAGAGTTCGGCGGTCAAGTCGACCAATTCTTTTTGTTTCTCCGCGGACACCCTCTCGCCCTTGTCGTTAATCTCGGTCATCATCGATTTCTTGTCGATTATCTTATAATTCGTTCGAGCGTAGCCTTTGTTCCAAACGAAAGTGTTCTTGACGCCTTCGTCGTCGAGAGCGTGGGCAAACATTTTCCCGTTTCCGTCGAACATAAATCCGGTCGCAAAACTGTCGCCGTCAAGACGCGCGACGCCTATCGCCGCGTTTAACGCCTTGCCCGAATAAGTCACGACCTTATTTTCTATTCTATTGAGAGCCCCGAGCCTTAACATCTCGAGTTCTATCGCGCAATCGACGCTCGGATTGGGGCAAACGGACAATATCATTTCTCCGCTCCCCCTTTCCGCAAATTAAACGCCATTTATCAAACCTCTTTCTTTTTTTCGGCGATTACTTTTTCTTGAAGGTTCGCCGGCAACTCCTCGTAACGCTCGAAAGACGAGACGTAACTTCCTCTGCCTTGAGTCATACTGCGAAGTTCGGTCGCATATTTCAATATCTCGGCTTGCGGCGCCTCGGCGGTGACGACCGCCTTTCCGTCAGCCGAGTCGGTTCCGAGGATTCTTCCCCTTCTCTTATTCATATCTCCCATTACGTCGCCCATATAGTTGTCGGGAATGGTTATTTCCATTCTCATAACGGGTTCGAGAATACGCGGAGACGCGTTTTTCATACCGTCTGCGTAAGCGAGTTTCGCCGCCGAAACGAACGCGACTTCTTTACTGTCGACCGGGTGATAACTGCCGTCGAAAAGAGTGCATTTCAAGTCGACGACGGGGTATCCGGCGAGAACGCCTTCTTTCACCGCCTCGCGAAGACCTTTGTCGACCGCGGGTATAAACTGTTTGGGAACGACGCCGCCGACGACCGCGTCGACGAATTCGTATTCGCCGTCCGCCGCGCCCGGCTCGAATCTAACCTTACAATGTCCGTACTGTCCGGCTCCGCCCGACTGTTTTTTATGTTTTCCCTCGCCTTCGGCAACTTTTCTGATAGTCTCGCGATAGGCGATTTTAGGCTCGGTCAACGCGGCGTCCGCTCCGAATTTCGCTTTCAATTTCTTGCAGAGAACGGCGAGATGGGTCTCCCCGACTCCGACGAGCAACATTTCGCCCGTATCGTTGTTTTTCTCGACTCTGAACGACGTATCTTCCTCTTGCAATTTGCGAAGTCCGGCGAAAACCTTATCTTCGTCGCCTTTCTTCGCCGCTCCGACCGCCATAGCGTATTCGGCGGCGGGCATTTCGACGTCGGGAAGGGTTATTTTGCTTCCGTCCGCAAGGACGTCGCCCGTCTGAACGTCGCCGAGTTTGGCAAACGCCCCGATATCTCCGGCGACGACTTCGTCGGCGGGGATTTGCTTCTTTCCGCGAACGTAATAGAGCGAACTAACCTTTTCCGTCGCTCCCGTCCTCGAATCTACGAGCGTCGTTCCCGGCTTTACCGTTCCCGACAACACCCTGAACAAATTCATCTTTCCGACAAACGGATCGACGACGGTCTTGAATACTCTCGCGACGGTCTTTCCGTTCGGGTCGGCGGAGAGTTCGATCGGCGACCCCTCTTCGTCGGCGATCGTCGGCGCCTTGTCGGTCGGGGCGACGAGAGTGGATATTATCTTATCCATTAAGTTGAAAATACCTTGGTTTTTAAGCGCGCGGCCGCCGAGAAC
>CAZVPW010000130.1:0-2797 GCA_964629115.1 uncultured Acidiphilium sp. | reverse complement strand
GACAGAGCGAAGGGATATTTTACGGTTAGCGGCGAAAAGTTGACTTATTCTATCGTGCCGCTCGGATCTCACGTTTGCGTTCAAGGGTCGTACAATCAAGAGATTACCGGACTTAGGGCGATTTTCAACGACAGAGGCTCCATATACGGTTTGTCGAGAACCGAGCATATGTGGCTCGTTCCGTATATACAAAGAGCGGTCGGGGAAATAAGCGAGACGGTCATTCAAAAGGCGATTGATTACGTCGACGAGAACGCAGGAAGCAAGATTAACTTTATTATCTGCTCGTCCGGCGTAAAGAGAGCGTTTATGAAACATCTTTCGACCTATAAGAGAAATCTCGACGTCGAGGAACTTAAAGGCGGATACAAGGCGCTTACGTATAACGGAATCCCCATCGTCTCCGACAGATTCTGTCCGAGCGGAACGATGTATCTCTTGAATGCCGACGATTTCGCGCTTCATCAACTTTGCGATTGGCAATGGCTCGAGGGAGAAGACGGAAGAGTTATCAAGCAAGTAGCCGGAAAGGCGACCTACACCGCCACGCTCGTTAAATACGCCGAACTCATTTGCTCCAAGCCGTGCGGTCAAGCGATGCTTTCGGGCATAACCGAAGAATAATTTATTGACCGCGTATTTTTCTAAGCGCGGATACGGAGGCGGAAATGAAAGTCAAACAATTGATTAGCGAAACGGCGGCGACGCTCGGCGAAGACGACGTCGTCGCGGCTTTAAACAACGAGAGCGGAACGCCGTCTTCGGAGACGAGCAAAAAAATCGACGCGTTGGTTAGGTGTTATCGCGACGTTTTGCAAGAAGTCGCGGTTCTCGTTCTGCCGCCGAGAAAAATCGAGACCTTCGAGGGCGGTAAAATTTCCTTTGCGGAGTTTTCGTTTTATCCTTTGAAAATCGTCGGAGTGTGGAAAGACGGCAAGAGGAAGAAGTTCTCTTCCTCTTGCGGATTTCTTTCCGCGCCAAGCGGGAAAGTCGACGTGGAATATGAATATATACCCGTATATAAGTCGATTAACGACGATTTTGAGTATGAGAACGCCTTGGTTGGAAGGGCTGCTTTTCGCTACGGAATCGCCGCCGCGTTCTGTTTGGAGACGGGGAGATATTCCGAAAGCGCGAACTGGGAAAGCGCTTTTGCGGCGTATATAAACGGATTGCCGCTAAGGCGGGGCGGCGTAATTAAGCCCGGAGGCTTTAAAAGATGAGAAAGACGGGAGGGGCTAAAAAGTGAGAAAGGCAAGAAAAATCGCGAATCCGAGGGAATCGACGGTAAGACTTTCGCCGATCTTGGGGTTTAACGATCTTTCTAACGGAAGCGCGAGCGCGTATCGATACGCGGACGAATGCGTTAACTTCGAGATTTTCGACGGAAGACTCGTTCAAGGCGAGGGGTTTTCGGCTCGCGGCGGCGTTTATTCGCCGCCGCCGTCGACCGCCGCGAAGAAGTGTTATCTTTACAAGCGTCGAACGGAGAAAGGCGCGGACGACAGAATAATGCTATACTGCGCCGACGGAAAAATGTACGAGTGTCCCGTTGGCGGCGGTTCTTTTTCCAAGGTTAAAGGGCTTGAGTTTAAATCGGCTCCCGTCGCCGCGAGTTACGATTACGGAGGCAAAGACGTCATAATTTTCTCTAAAAGCGGCGGCGGAATAGTTATATACGACGGAGACTCGGTCGTCGAGGTCGCGGATGCTCCCGAGATAACCTCGATGACGATAAGTCGGGAGAGATTGTTTGTCACGACGGGCGGTTCGGATAACGCGCTTTGGTTTTCGGACGACTTCGATCCGACAAACTGGAACGTGTCGTTGACCGAAGCCGGATTTATCGACTCGGACGATTTTCGAGGCGATATGATAAAGGTCGTGTCGTTCGGAGAGTATCTTTACGTCTTCAAGACATACGGCATAACGAGAATATCGGCGTATTCCGATCAAAGCGAGTTTTCGACGAGCGACCTTTTCCTTTGTTCGGGGCGGATATTCGGAGACTCGATAACCGTTTGCGGCGACGCGATTTTGTTCGCCGCGTCCGACGGACTGTATCTTTTTGACGGCGTATCGGCGAAAAAGATTTCGAGCGAGTTTGAAAAGAGAATAATTTTCGATTACGATTTCTTTAAAGGACAATATTACAACGGATTCGCCTATCTGTTGACGACGGCCGTATCCGATGGAATAGCTTCGAGGCAGATAGTGAAACTCAATCCGAGAACGCTCGACGTCTCGTTTATAAACGGTTCGGTTTTCGAGGATATTTTGCTCGTCGATTGCGAGGATAAATATACCCTTTTCGGCGTCGTTTACGGAACGGGAGTTCTTTGCGAGCTTTCTTGCGACGGGACGATGATCGGAGCGGCTATGAAATCGGTATGGCAAAACAAGGAGAGCGATTTTGGAATCCCTAGCGTTAAAACGCTCAAACAAGTCGCCGTATATAGCGATAAATCGGCGCAAATGATAATTTCCGCAGACGGGAAAAAGCGGAAATATCAATTGAGCGGCGGCTCGAAACCAAACGTCGTCGCGACCAATCTTCGCGGAACGAAATTTAAAATCAGATTTGAGAGTTCGGAAAAGGGAGGGGCGATATCCTTTCCGACGCTGAGACTGGAGTACTATCTATGAGCGATTATTTTTACGGGCGAAAAGCTTACGAAAAGGCGAACGAGGTCGAAAAGAAAATGTCCGCGAAACGAGTTCGAATCGACAAGGCGACGAAAATCGTCGAGAGCGCGAGCGGACGAGCCATAGGAGAATATTTTACAAAGGGGATATG
>CAZVPW010000129.1:0-2806 GCA_964629115.1 uncultured Acidiphilium sp. | reverse complement strand
CAATCGATATTGCCCGTATATAATACAATTTTTTGTCCGCTTTGTCAAACGATTTCGAGGCGTTTTCGAAAAATTTTTTATTTTCTTTTTTCTTTGAGTTTATCGAAAAAAATAACGCTTTTCTCTCGTCAAAAAACGTCGGACAATTTGATTTTTTCAAAATATTTCTTTGTCGCGTCGTAATACCCCGACCATATCGGAAAGGTCTTGCAATCCCCACGCTTCTCGCATTTGATCGCGTCGCTTTGCATGCAAGCCACGGGAGCCGTCTCGCCCTCAACGGCAGCGAGAATTTCCCACAGATTATATTCCGTCGGCTTTTTCGAAAGTTTATACCCCCCTCCGACGCCGCGAGCGCTCTCAATCAAATTCGCGTCCTTTAAAGCCGCGACAATCCTCTCGATATATTTTAAAGATATTCCTTGCCTCTCGGCGATATCTTTTAACGCGATATACTCTCCCTTACCGTTCTCGACGATATCGCCGAGTATTTTAACCGCATATCTTCCCTTTGTCGAAATAAACATATTTCCTCCGAATAATCACTTATAGCCCGTCTTTTTTTATTCCTCGCAAAAAAGCGCGGTCGAATAATACCTATCTCCACCGTCGGGAAACAGAACGACGACGTTTTGCTTATGCGCTCGTTCTCTCGACGCGAACTCCACCGCCGCCTTTAACGCGGCGCCGGACGATATCCCGACGAGATAACCCTCTTCTTCGGCGACTATTTTTGCGAAAGAAAACGCGTCCTCGTCTAAAACGGTCAAAACCTCGTCTATAACGCTTAGATCAAGCGTCTTCGGGATAAACCCCGCCCCGATGCCTTGTATGCCGTGTTTTCCGCTCTTTCCTTGAGAAATCGTCGGCGATAAGGTCGGCTCTACGGCAATTATTTTCGCGCCGTTCGTCTTCTCCTTTAAAAATTTCCCGACGCCGCTTATCGTTCCGCCCGTCCCGACCGCCGACACAAAGGCGTCGACTTTGCCGTCCAGCGCCGAAAAAATCTCAGGGCCCGTCGAGGCGTAATGCGCCTCTATATTATGCGGATTCTCAAACTGCCCGAGAATTACTCCGTTTTCTTTCTCCGCGATTTCCTTTGCCTTTTCTATCGCCCCGTTCATTCCCTTGTCTCCATCGGAAAAAACAACCTCTCCGCCGTAGGCCTTCGCGAGTCTCGTTCTCTCGACGGACATAGAACTCGGCATAACGATTATCGTCCTATACCCCTTTGCTCTTCCGACCGCCGCCAGCCCGATTCCCGTATTTCCCGACGTCGGCTCGACTATCGTCGTTCCAAGCCTCAAAGTTCCGTCCTTTTCCGCCGCCTCGATCATTTTCAAAGCCGCTCTGTCTTTCACGCTTCCAAAGACGTTATAACTCTCTAATTTCGCGAATAAGCGCGATTTTAAGTTAAATTTCTTTTCTATTTTCTTCAATTCTACCAACGGCGTCGAACCTATCAGTTCGATTGCCGACGAATAAACTTTTGCCATATTCTCTCCTTTTCGCGGCGCTCTTTTCATTCAAAAACGCCCTTAATTTTAACGTTTTTTCTTCGACAAAAGACTTCTCGCCGCGCCGTTAGACGACCGCGACGGCGAACATCTTCAAATGTCCTACCTAACAAGTATTATTTTAGCGCCGCTTTTCCTTATTGTCAAGATTTAATCGCTCTTTCCGACGTCTATGTCAAAATAAAAGACGGACAATCCGAAGATATCCGTCTTTTGCTTTTTTGTTAAAATTAAAGATGCTCGAGCATAAATTTGGGAAGATCCTTCTTCTCCGCGCTGACAGTCATCTCGATTTTGACGTTTTCGACCTTTTTCAAATCGTCGAAAAGAGGTTTAACTTCGTCGAGAGAACAATCGGCGATTCTTAAAATTCCGTCGATAAAAACATACTCGATATCGCTGTTGCCGGCGATAAGTCCTTTAATAAATCCTCTGAGAGCGTCGATAGAATCGATGCCGTACTCGTCGGTATAAACGCATCTTACGTTGAGATCTATGCTAACCGAACAAACTTTTTCGTCGGTTATGAAAACGACGTTGCCTTTCGCTTCCTTAGCGGCGGCGTTAACGTCGTCCATAATAATTTTCGTTTTGCCAAAGCCTTTGGGTCCGTAAATAAGTTTTATCATAAAAGATACCTCCTACAAGACGACGCTTATCCGACCGAGAGCCTTGACGGCGTTTCGGAGCGTCGCTCTTTTATTTGTATATATTGTATAACAAAACTTCGCGAATTTCAAGGGGTTTTAGAAAAATTTCAAATTATTTTAACAATATCCCGAAAGGACGAAAATTTTCGCCTTTTAGCCGATTTTTTCTTGTCTGTTTCTCGCCGCGACGACCGCTCTCGAAACTACGGTATACTCCGTAACTCCGACGATCGTTTCCCCGTCGATCTGCAAGGGAGTCGGTCGATCGAATTTTACCGTTATTTGGTCGCCCTCTAACGCTTCGAACATTTTCTTATGCTTAACGTGCTCGCCTTTAAATATTCCGGGGAAAACCAAAAGGGTCTTCAGTTTGCTTCCGCAATGCAAAACTCCGCAAGTCTGAGTTTGTTTGGTCAATCTGTCTTGATCCGGAGTAACTCTCATTCCTCCGCCGTAATATCTCCCGAGCATCGTCGGCGCGAGCCAAACGCGTTTGAACGAACTCTTCTTACCGTCGACGATAACTTCGGCGTTTCTCGGCTTATATCCGAAAAACAATCCCTTGATTGCAATCGCCGTATAATTGACGGGCTTCAAACTCTTTTCGCGAAGTTTGTCGCCTTCCTCGCAACAATACCC
>CAZVPW010000128.1:0-2839 GCA_964629115.1 uncultured Acidiphilium sp. | reverse complement strand
TCCGTATACCGTGTTAATCTGCAGTACCCTTAACGGTTTATTCATAATTTTCCTCGTATATCTCTAAATACTTTTTTGACATATTATCTCTACCGTATTTCTCCGCGGCGAGAGTCGACAATTCTCGCTTGTCAATTTTTTTGTTTAAGAAAGCCTTCAAATTCTCTTTCAATTTCGCTACGTCTCCGTATTCCGTAAACGTAGAATACTCGGGTATCGCAATCTGTTCGGGCGCTCCGCATTTGAATCCGACGATAGGGGTTCCGCAACATAAACTCTCCGCCGCAACCATGGAAAATGTTTCGGTTCTGCTCGCGATAATCGTCGCGTCCGCCAACGAATAATATTTGGCGAGCAAACCCTGGTCTTTCACCTTGTCAAGTAAAATGACGTTCGACGGAAGAACAATACACGGATCGTATTCCCCGGCAACGATAAACTTTACGTTTTCGGATTCCATTTCCCTCGCCAATTGCAAAACGTATCGTCCGCCCTTATTGTGAAATCGATCGTCGTTAAACGTCGGGGCGACGTGAAATACTATTCTTTCGTCCGTAATTCCGAGATTAAGTCGCAAGTCGGACGAGTCCTCGTATTTAAATACGTCGGTATTTAATCCGTTCAAAACCACGTAATGTTTTTTGTCTGAAAATATCGGCGATTGTTTTGCTCGTTCGCTCAACCACGGAGAAACCGAAACGACGGCGATATTTTCAAAACCGTCGAACGCCTTCTTCATTTTTTCCACGAGCTATGCGTCCGATCGAACAAATACGACCCCGCGTCCGACAATCTCGGGCACGAACCGTAGCCGTTCTTCCATTTCTCGCATCGAAAGCAAGTCCGCAATTTGCCGTATACATAAACTCCGCGTGCAAAGCGACGATAGTTTTTATTCCGCTTTTTTTCAATCTCGAAACCAAGCGATATATATTGACGAAATATCCGTTTACGCGCTACAAATGAACGACGTCGGGAGCTTCTTTTTTTATAATCGAAAGCAATTTGCGAGTCGACAAAAAACAACCGCCGTAAGGAATTCCGATAATGCGGTTTTTTAAATTGTTGAATTTTGCGTATAATTCTCCGCAAGTTTTATAGACGTTAGGCTCTTTATTCTTTTCGCCTTTACCGTAACAAACGACCGATTCGACGCCGCAACCCTTTAAATGTTTATATCTTGCGTTATTTTCCCGGTACTGCCCGCGCCGTATACGCAGTTTATTTGTAATACTTTCATAAACTTAATTTTTTCGTTTCTTTAAAGCCGACGCCAAATCCTCTCGCAACATTTTCTGCATGGTTTCTTTTTGATGATATTTTTTCCCGCATTCCCAAGCCCTTTGCGCATATTGGGCTAAAAGGTCTTTACGTTCGTATAATTCCGCCAACTTTACGGCAATTTCTTCTTCAGTCGTCGCCACGACCGCGTTCTGGTTGCGGATAAAATAATCTATTGAGGCGCAATCATTGCTTCCGATTGCCAATACGCAACGATTGGTTGCAACGTAATCGACGATCTTTGTCGAAAACGACTGATGAACCGCCAACCGTTCGGAAAAAATAAAAGATTCCGCGTGAACCAATACGTCCGCTTGAGATTGAAGAGTCCTCAGTTCGTCATATCCCACAGCCGGCAAAACCTTACTGCAATTCTCCAAATTCAAACGAGCTTTTTGCTTGTCGTTTAAGCGAGAAAGAGAATAGATTTCCAAGTAAAATTTTTGGCCGTTTTCGTTAAGCGTTTGAATCGCTTTCGCGAGTTTTGACAAAATATCGAATCTGCCCTTGCTAACGTTTCCGGCGTAAATCAATTTCAGTACCGAATCGGGCTTTTTAAACGGAGGACGCTTATCGTTCGAAAAATCCGAACATTTTGTTAAAACCTTGAACTTATCCCCGAATATTTCCGTATATTCGCGCTTTTGAACGTCCGAAATAACGTAAACGGGATCGCACCATGAAAACACTCTCTTCATCGTAGGACGCGTTAGAAGTCTATCCAACCAAAACAGCGGCGAGAGAGAAAATCTACGCATCGTGTAAACGTCGTCCGAAACGTACCCTACGCACGGCAAGTTCCATTTGTTTTTTATAAATTTATTTATAGAATGGATATAACCGGAATAATAAATCGGGATAAACAGCAAATCGGGATTGAAATCGTCGATAAAATCTACCAATTCCTTACTCTTCCACTTTCCCAACTTCCATATAAGCGTTCGAGCCCAAAACATAAGAACGCCTTTATGTTTACGAGCCGCGTTAAACGCCTTTTCGCCGTCGTCGCATTTTTCTTCGCCGTCTATAAACGTTTCTCTGCCCGACGGCGTTCCTTTCAAAGCGTTGTTTATCAATGATTTTTCCGTAATCTGGAAAAATCGCTTAACAAAAGCGGCGTTTGGCTTTCCGTATTTACAGTATATATTTGCGATTTCTAAGTCGTCAATCCCCTCGAAGATGTTTGAAAACGAATTTCCGAAACTGTTATCGTTTCTCCACGGAGAATTCGATACAATGAGAATTTTCAAATTTAACCTCCGTTATATCGCGTTGCGCTTCGCCGCGACGACGGACAATAAATAGGTCAGTCTATACCGTTTTTTTCTCAAACACCGCAACGCGGTTTTGAAAAAAAGAGTTTTTACTTTTCTCTCAAAATACGGAAACTCCATATCGGGACCTATCGCTTGTTGAAAACGATCGCTTTCAAAAATCTCGCGGCATTTTCTTTTTCGTTCTCTTTTCGGCGTTTTTGCGTCTCCGACGATATTTAAGGCAAAAATATATGCGTTTCGGAAAAACAATCCTTCCCTTTTCCCTTTTACGTCGTATTTGT
>CAZVPW010000127.1:0-2890 GCA_964629115.1 uncultured Acidiphilium sp. | reverse complement strand
ATGCAAAAAGTTTGCTCGACGAGGACGTAAGGGGGCAATTTTATATTTTCCCAATCCCACATCGCGTTTTCTTCAATAAACAAAGCGTTCGGTTTGTTTACGCGAATGAGATCGTTTATTTTTTCAACCGAAAAATCCTCGGGGCTATCGAAAACGCAACTTACCGCGTTGTATTTCGACAATTCCGCCGGATCATACTCGACTTCGCCCTCTTCGGTTGAAAGTATCAAAACTTTGCCTATATCGCCGAAATCGCCGTTTTTTAAAGAGTCTATTATAAAACTCGTCTTTCCGCTTTCGAGTATGCCTTTAATTATAACCGCTGGAAACGTTCTCGCCATATTAAGCCTCAAAGAACAGAGCGGCAATCCTTTCTTCGTCGATTTTAGATCCGATAACGCAAAGTTTACCCGTGTAATCGGGGTCGCCGAGACGAATTTCATATTCTCCGGCGACAAGGTCGAAATAATACCATTTCTCGTTGTCGGACGCCTTGACGATTCCTTTCGCTCTCAAAATAACGCCTAAATCTTCGTCGTCGGAAATCAATTTATCGAGAACGCTTTCGAGTTTGTCTCTCGAGAAGGTTTTCGGAGTTTCTACTCCCCAACTTGTAAATACTTCGTCGGCGTGACGATGTCCCTCATGACCATGTTCGTGGTCGCCGTGACAGCAATGCTCGTGGTCATGATCATGGTCGTGATCGCCGTGGCAACAATGCTCGTGGTCACGATCGTGGTCGTGGTCACCGTGGCAACAATGCTCGTGCTCGTGTTCGTGATCGTGGTCGCCGTGACGGCAATCGTCCAAACGGGCGGAAAGGTCGGACAACAATCCGTCGATTCCAAGAGCGGAACCCTCGAGCGTTTCGAGAAGTTTATCGCCGTTCATTTCGTTTACGGGAGTCGTTACGACGGTCGCGTTAGGGTTTATCGTCTTGACGAGTTCGACCGCCGCGAGAATTTTTTCTTCGGATAATTTATCGGTTTTAGAGACGATTACAGTATTTGCTTGTTTTACTTGGTCGTCGTAAAATTCGCCGAAGTTTTTGTAATACATTTTGCATTTTCCGCCGTCGACGACGGTCGCTAAAACGTTGATTTTCAAAGGTTCGTCGACCGAGCGAATTGCTTTTACGATATCCGAGAGCTTACCGACGCCCGACGGCTCTATAATAATTCTTTCGGGATTAAATTTTTCTATAACCTCTTTCATGGATTTAGAGAAATCTCCGACCAAAGAACAACAAATGCAACCGGAGTTTATCTCTTTAATCTCTACACCGCTATTTTTTAAAAAAGAACCGTCGATACCTATTTCTCCGAATTCGTTTTCGATTAAAACGACTTTTTCGTCTTTAATTTTGCTTTCAAAAAGTTTTTTAACGAGCGTGGTTTTACCCGCGCCCAAAAAACCCGATATAACGTCGATTTTTACCATTTTTTATCTCCTTTCTAAAAACGTATTTAGGGCGCATACCGTCGGTATGCGCCCTTCTTCGATTATCTGTTTAAAAGAACGTCTTTCTCGTATTGCATTATGTCGTCAAGCCAAGAAGCGTCCGCGGCGACTCCGCATTCTTCGCAATATTTTACCCAAACGTCTCCGAAAGGAAGCGTCTTGGTTTCTTCTTGCAAAACCATAAGTTTGGTGAAGTTTGAGGAATCTTGCAAATCTTTCAAAAGAGCGTTGGGCGTCAACAAAGCGTTGAGAAGCGCTTTTTGCCAACTTCTGAATCCGACCGTCCAAGCGGATATACGGTTGATGCTCGCGTCGAAATAGTCGAGAGCCATATATACCCTGTCGAGAGCGTCGCATCTGACGATTTCTTTAGCCATTTCTCTCGTCTCGTCGTCGTAAAGAAGAACGTGGTCGGAATCCCATCTGACGCCTCTGGTTATATGAAGCGCGATTTCGGGATAGAAGCAAAGAAGAGCCGGGATTTTATCCGAAACGAGTTCGGTCGGATGATAGTGTCCGTTGTCCATAAGGGGAAGGCATCCGTCGTGAGTCGCGGCGAAGCTTAAAGTAAACTCGGCGCTTCCGGCGGTATACGATTCGACTCCGATTCCGAAAACCTTAGACTCGACGCAGGGTTTTACGAGGTTTTTGTCGAAAGGCTCGGAAAGAATCTCTTCGATCGATTGCTTATATCTCATTCTGGGACCCATACGATCGGAAGGAATATCCTTAAAACCGTCGCCCGTCCAAATGTTCATAACGCAAGGAATTCCCGTTTCTTTCGCGAAATATTCGGAAATTCTAACGCACGCTTTGCCGTGTTCGATCCAGAATTTTCTGACTTCGGGGTCGGGACTGGACAAAGTGAGACCGTTTTTAACCATGGGGTGCGAGAAGAAAGTCGGGTTGAAATCGATACCCATATTTCTCTCTTTTGCAAAATCGACCCATTTTTGGAAATGTTTAGGTTCGAGTTTGTCTCTGTCGGCAAATTCGCCTTTTTCAAAAATGGCGTAACAAGCGTGAACGTTGAGCTTTTTAGTACCCGGGCAAAGAGACATGGCTTTGTCCATATCTTTCATAAGTTCGTCGGGAGTTCTCGCCTTTCCGGGATAATTTCCCGTCGTTTGAATACCGCCCGTTAAAGGTCCGTCGTGATCGAATCCGATAACGTCGTCGCCTTGCCAGCAATGAAGGGAGACGGGGATCGATTTAAGTTTTTTTATAGCCGCGTCGGTATCGACGCCGTATTTAGCGTAAACGGCTTTCGCTTGATCGTATCTCGAAGTCATCAATATTTTCTCCTTTTGATTTGTTTTTTAAACAAAAAGTTTAAAAATTTACTCTTAAATTATATTATTTTTTAACGTCGTTGTCAATCAAAGTTTAAAGAAATATTAAAATTGCTTTTTTATGAAAAATATAATAT
>CAZVPW010000126.1:0-2943 GCA_964629115.1 uncultured Acidiphilium sp. | reverse complement strand
TAATTTAAGCGAGATTGCTTCGTCGCTTTGCTCCTCGCAATGACCTAAAATAAATGGGGATTGCCGCGCTGCTTAGCCATTTGTAATGAGAAAGGAAAAAACGCGCAATGACCAAAGAAAATGACAATGACTGAGAAAAATAACGGGCAATGATCGAGAAAAGAGGGCTCAATGACCTAAAAATAACGCGGATGACCAAAGGAAATGGAGCAATGATTCCGAAAAACAAGCCGCAATGATAAACGAAAAGAACGAAGCCCCGATTTCCGCTCTCGCGGAAATCGGGGCTGCCGAATTATTAACCTTGTTTTCGAATTGTTTGCCCAAATTTGCAAACAAAAACTTATTTACGAGTTGTTTTGACCAAATTTTCGAACAAGAAAACTTAATTTGCGAATTGTTTTTGTCAATGACACGAACAATTGTGTTTTTTTAAAATATCTATCGATACTTTTTATCCAAAGCGTTGTTTAATCGTTTAAATATTAAACATATCTCTTATAATCGAAGCGAGACTTTCGGCAAATCCGTTTTGTTCCTCGACGGACGGATGCGATTGAACTCCCGACGAACCGGTCTGAAACGCCGCGTATGAAATTCGTTCGTCGCCGATTTCGGCTATCGCGTTTTTAATTCCCTCGCTTATCTCCGAATTCTCGCCCATCATGCCGTAGACGCATATTATCCGAGCAGCGGCGTTCTCAGAGCGTATTAATCGAAGCATATCGGCGTAGTCCGATTCGAATCGCAATCCGTAAGACCTATCTTTTTCGCTTATATAAGTCGCTTCGTTCGTTCCGAGTTCTAAGACGATTAAATCGGGATTAAAGGAGAAGTCGTATTTTTTCTGAGAATACGCGTCGTTCGCGACGGTTTTATAAGGGTAGAGGTCGTACATCGTCCAATCGTCTCGCCATTGATTGACTTTCGCGCAAATGCCTTGCGCGGCGACGATAGAGTAATCGGCGTTTAGTTTTTGAGCCGTTCTATAAGCAAATCCCAAAGAGCCGTCCGAGTTTTCTTTGGTTCGGTTTTCTCCGTTTCGTCCGAGAACGCCGTAGCCGGCGGCAATCGAATCTCCGATAAACTCGATTTTAATGTTTCCTTTCGAGGGCGGCAGAGCAAACTTTTCCGCGGCGAAGGAACTAATCGAAATTTGGTCGTCAAAGAGTTCGGTCGATTTTACTATCCTTATTTTGTGATAATCGTTCGCAAGCCCCGTCGCTACCGTAATTTCCGATTGTTCGGAGTCTATTTGAATTCGCTCGCCAATCTCCGATCCGTCGACGAAGACGCGAATATAAGACTTGCTCGTCGCTTTTGCCGTCATTTTCAACGAACTTCCGACAATCGCCAGTTCGACGCCCGCCGCGACGTGTTCTAAAGATAAATTTCCCCATTTAACGTACGCTCTGCCAAACGAATTGACGTAGGTCGAGTCAAACGAGTTGACGTTTGCCGCCGTCGTTTCGGCATAGACGACGACGGGAACGCGGACGGAAGCCGTTTGGTAAGTCGCGGTCAAAACCGTTTCGCCCTTTTTATTGCCGAAAATAAGCCCGTTTTCGTCTATCGTCGCTATGCTTTCGTCTTCGATTTTATAAGATATAACGGCGTTCGCGTCCTTATTTTCGCTCTTATATCCTTCGGATAGAACTTGAACCGAGGAGTTTACGGGCATAGAATAGGCGGTCTTGTCTAAAACGACGCTTTTAGCGAGTTTTTCGACCGTAACGGCGAACGTTCTCTTTGCGTTTTCGAACGAAACGGTCACGGTTGTCTTGCCGATTTTTAAGGCGGTTAGGACTCCTTTTTGATCGACCGAAGCGACGCTTGGGTCGGCGGAAAGGAATGAGAGTCCGTCGAGCGAAGTTACTTCGACGCCGTCAAGCGTTACTTTTATTTTAATTTGAACGACGTCTTCTTCCTTGAGGCTAAACGCGCTTTGGGAAGAGGAGATTTTATATTTTTTGCTTAACGAATCGGATTCCGATTGGCTTTCGCTTGAATTGTTTTCGCTTTCCAAAGAGCCGATTTCGGACAAAGATTCGCTTTCTATCGCGGAAAGGGATTCGCGAATCGACTCGTTCGAATCGGTCGGATTTGTCGGCGCGGAGCACGCCGAGAACAGAGTCGTTGCGACGGCCGCAAGAATGGCGATTAACGACGTTGTGAATTTACGCATTTTTTTACCTCTTTTTATTTTTGCGAGATTCTACTCGCTCTCTCCGTCGTTGCGATGTTTTGAAAAAACCGAAGCAATCTCATACGCGCGGAGTATTAATCGGTATATATAACATTATAGAGCCGCGTTAAACGATTGTCAATACTCGCGTAAAAAAATTCTTCCATTCGATTTTTTCGAAAAAATGAAAGACGGGAAATCGATTGTCGCAAAAACGGGGAAATAGCCGCCGCTACAACACTATCGAAGGGCGTTTCGGTTTGCGAGTCGAAAAAAACGCGGCGCCGAGCGCTTGTTTCGATCGTCGTTCAAAGAGGGGAGAGGACTTTTGTCGCAATCAAACGAGGCGAACTATTTCGCGTAATTTTTTTCTTGAGCGCATACTTAAAAATTGACAACGGATTTTTATTGCGCTATAATAAACAACGTAGGCGAAAGGTTGATTTGTATTCGACCAAATCGCCGAAAACCATAGGAGAAAGCAATGAAGAAAGTCGGAATTGTAATGGGCAGCGATAGCGATATGCCGATCGTTCAAAAAGCGATCGATACGTTGAAAGAATTCGGCGTTCCTTACGAAGTCCATATTTATTCGGCTCACAGAACACCGAACGAGGCTCGAGAATTTGCCGTCAACGCTCGAAAAAACGACTTTGGCGCAATAATTGCCGCCGCGGGAATGGCGGCTCATCTTGCCGGCGCTTTAGCGGCTAACACGACTTTGCCCGTTATCGGTATCCCTTGCAAGTCTTCTAATT
>CAZVPW010000125.1:0-2966 GCA_964629115.1 uncultured Acidiphilium sp. | reverse complement strand
AGTAGCGGTCTCCAAAACCGTAGGTTGCGTGTTCGAATCGCGTCTCCCCTGCCAAAATAAGAGGATATATTTCAAAGTTTTTGAGATATATCCTTTTTTATTTGCGGTCGTTTTATCATCGGGCTTTTATCTGACTCCTCGGAAAGAATTTTCGAGTTTTTTAACATCTGCATAGGGTAAAATTGTTTTTATGCGTTTAAATTGCCGAGAGATAAATATAATATATTATAACGCGAGAGAATATTCTTTTGTCGAACGGTAAAATGAAAATTAGGCGATTTTTTAGAAAACCTATTGAATTTTTCCTCGCGGCGGTATATCGTATAATATATGAAAATACAAATAAAAAACGCGTTAAAGACCATTCTTTCGTGTTCGGTTATAATAATTCTCGGAGCGCTTTCGCTCGTCCTCGCTTTTTTGTGTTTGGACGCGCTAAATTTATCCTACTTGACAAATCGAGCGACTCTTATTCGCGTCTTGACGACCGTCGCCGTCGGACTTTTGACAATCGTCGCGATTATATGCCAACTCGCCGACAAACAATTCGTTTATAAGACGACTCTTTTGGTTCTCGCGTGCGCGGCGATAATTCTCGCCGTCGTATACGTCTTGAAAATCAGCGGCGTTTTGGAAAAAATCGACGGGATAGACTCTCTTCGCGAACTCGTGTCGAGTTACGGCGCGTTCGCCGTTCCGATCTTCATTCTGTTGCAGTTTTTGCAAGTGGTCGTTTTGCCCATTCCCGGGTTTATCACGATAACGGTCGGAGTCGCTTTGTTCGGTCCTTTTTGCGCCTTTTTATATAGTTCGATAGGCATTATATCCGCCTCGGTCGTCGCCTTTTTCATCGGTAGGTTTTTTGGCTATAAGGCGGCGCGTTGGCTTGTCGGCAAAGAGAGTTTGGAAAAGGGGCTAAAACTCGTCAAGGGGAAAGATACCGCCGTTTTGACGTTTATGTTTTTGTTTCCCTTTTTCCCCGACGATATTTTGTGCTTCGTCGCCGGGCTGTCGACGATGAAGACGGGATACTATCTCGTTATGGTAACCGCGACGAGATTGATAAATATATTCGTAACGTCTTATTCTTTAAACGGCAGTTTGATTCCATACGACTCGTGGCAAGGAATCGTCGCGTGGATTTTGATTTTTATCGCAATCGCCGCGCTGTGCGCGTTCGTATACAAGAAAGGGGAGAAAATAGAGAAGTTTGCGAGAGAGAAGTTCAGATCTAAGAAAGATAAAAAACGCGAAGAAAAGTATAACGAAAAGCAAATAAAGTGATTGAAAACAACTAAAAAACAATTGTAAAAAAAGGCGGATAGCGCTATAATAGCGATATGGTTAACGGAAAATTTTTAGTTGAAAAACTAATCGCTTACGCGAAATCTTTCTTGTATCTCGCCGATTCAGACGAGATATACGCGAGAAATACCCTCTTGTCTATCATGAGACTTTCCTCTCCGGCGACGGACGTTCCCGATCTCGGGTTTATCAAAGAAATGTCCGCTCCCGACGTTTTGTTTAACGAAATTAAGGATTATTCCATGGAGAACGGAATTGCCTCCGACGATACTCAAGCGACCCTTTTCGCATCTTTTGCCTTTGGAGTTTTAACTCAAAAGCCGTCGGAAATCAACGCCACGTTTAACTACTTGAAAGAGAAGATGGGCGCTCAGGCGGCGTGCGATTATCTCTATAATTTGAGCGTTATGAACAACTACGTTCAAAAGACGGCGATTGAGAAAAATCAAAAATGGGAATATCGCGACGGGGATAACCTTCTTGAAATAACGATAAATCTCAGTAAGCCCGAGAAAGACAATAAGGATATCGCTAAACTCGTAAAAATGGTCGATACGGGCGATAAATATCCTAAATGCGCCTTATGTAAAGAAAACGAGGGGTATTTGGGGAACTATAATCATCCCCCGAGAGCCAACTTGAGAACGGTCTCTTTGACGCTTGGCGGAGAAGATTGGAGCGTTCAGTATTCGCCGTACGCGTATTTTAACGAACATTGCATAGCCTTTAATAAGAAGCACGTTCCCATGCAAATGACGAGGCAGACGATCTCCAAGTTGTTTGATTTTATCGAGATTCTTCCGAATTATTTCATAGGCAGCAATTCCGACCTTCCGATCGTCGGCGGCTCTATTTTAAATCACGAGCACTATCAAGGCGGCAGACACGAAATGCCTATGCACAAGGCGAAGCCTCTTTACGTCTTGACGAGCGAGAAATTCCCCGACGTCGAGATTTCGATTTTGAATTGGTATAATTCCGCCGTTAGATTGACGGGATACAACAGAAATACGATAACCGAACTCGGCGGAGATATCGTTGAGGCTTGGAAAAAATACTCGGACGAATCGGTCGGCGTTATCAACGACGAGAACGACAGACACAATTCTTGCACGCCGGTCGCGAGATATCTCTCCGACAATAAATTCTGCCTCGAAATTATCCTCAGAAACAATTCTGTTTCCGAAACTTTCCCCGACGGGGTTTTCCACGCTCATCCCGAATACCACAACATAAAGAAAGAGGGTATCGGATTGATAGAGGCTATGGGTTTATATATTTTGCCCGGAAGATTGAAAAAGCAAATCGACCAAATCGCCGATATCTTGATAGGAGATTCGACCGTCGACATCGCGAAAATGAAATCGACCGACCCTCTTTACGTTCATAAAAATATGATTAAGGAATTAAAGAGAGATAACCCCGATCTTTCCGACAAGGATAAAGCGATAGAAATCATAAAACGCAGAATAAACGAAACGTGCGTTCGCATTTTGGACAACACCGCCGTCTTTAAGAAAGACGAGGTCGGAGTTTTGGCGTTCAGAAGGTTTTTAAACACCCTTTCGATAAAGTGAAATATTGTTCAAAAAAATTATAAAAAGGCGCAAAAATTTGCGCCTTTTTTTTATTGAAATTTTTCCCGAATAATAGTATAATAG
>CAZVPW010000124.1:0-3006 GCA_964629115.1 uncultured Acidiphilium sp. | reverse complement strand
GGAGGGAAGAGCGGCGTCGAGAAGAGCGGCGGCTTGTTTGGTTACGTCGGGGCTCTTCTTGTTTTCAAGCCAAATCTTGCAGGCTTCGCCGACTCTGCCGCGAAGTCCGAGTTCTTGAACTCTTCTCATAAGATCGGCAAGTTTGGCTCTTCTTTGCAAGTATGCGAGGTTGAATCCGAAACCGTATTCGGCGTTGTCTTCGAAAAGACTGTTCGCCCAAGCGGGACCGTGTCCTTTCGAGTTTTTGGTATAGGGGCACGTCGGGGAAGATCCGCCGTAAATGGACGAGCAACCCGTGGCGTTCGCGACGATCATTCTATCGCCGAAGAGTTGGGTGATGACCTTAATATACGGGGTCTCTCCGCAGCCCGCGCACGCTCCCGAGAACTCGAAGAGGGGCTTGGAGAATTGAGAACCCTTGACGGTGTTTTTCTTAAATACCGAGGTATCGACTTCGGGAAGTTTTTCGCTGAAATCGTAGTTTACGGTCTCGTCCTTGACGACTTTTTCGAGGGCGACCATGGTAAGAGCCTTCTTGTCCTCTTTTGTCGGGCAAATATTGGCGCAGACGCCGCATCCCATACAGTCAAGCGGACTGACTTGCATTCTGTAAGAATATCCCTTCATTCCGATAGCGGCTTTGGTCGCAAAGGAAGCGGGGACGTCCGTTCCGTCTTTTACGAGTACGGGACGAATACAAGCGTGCGGGCAAACGAACGAACATTGGTTGCATTGAATACAGTTTTCGGCGTTCCAAGCGGGAACTTTGACCGCGACGCCTCTCTTTTCGAACTTGGTCGTTCCGGTGGGAACGCGTCCGTCGGCTTCGAAAGCGGAGGAGGGAAGTTTGTCGCCTTGAAGGGCGATTATCGGGTGAATAACCTCTTGGAAATATTTGTCGTCCGCGAGTTTGACGGCTTCGGCTCCGGTCGTCGCGTTAGCCCAGTCGGCGGGAACGGCGATTTCTTTGAGTTCGGAAGAAGCCTTGTCGATAGCCGCGTAGTTCATGTTGACGACGGCGTCGCCCTTCTTGCCGTAAGACTTTTTAACGTATTGTTTCATCCAGTCTTCGGCTTCGGCGTAAGGCATAATTTCGGGGTTGATTTTGAAGAACGCCGCTTGCATTATCGCGTTCGTTCTGCCGCCGAGACCGATGGACGCGGCGATCTTTATAGCGTCGATAACGTAAAGTTTCGCGTGTTTTTTGGCAAGAAGGCGCTTCATCGAAGCGGGGAGATTCTTGTCGAGGTCGGCGACGTTGTCCCATTCGCAGTTCAAAAGGAATTTTCCGCCGTCTTTAAGGTCGGTGACCATATCGTATCTCGTAACGTAAGAGGGTTGCGAGCAAGCGATGAAGTCCGCGGCGTCGATAAGGTAAGACGATTGAATGGGGGTCTTGCCGAAACGGAGGTGCGAAACGGTTATGCCGCCGGATTTTTTCGAATCGTAGAAGAAATATCCTTGAGCGTACATATCCGTGTGGTCGCCGATGATCTTAATGGAGTTTTTATTGGCTCCGACCGTACCGTCCGAACCGAGACCGTAGAACTTGCAGCTGATAGTTCCCGCGGGGGCGGCGTTATATTGCTCGGAGAAATCGAGCGAAGTGTGGGTAAGGTCGTCGTAGATACCGACGGTGAAGTGGTTCTTGGGTTCGTCCGATTCGAGATTTTTATAAACGGAGTAAACCATCGATGGGTTGAATTCCTTCGAACCGAGACCGTATCTTCCGCCGTATACCTTGATTTTCTTTTTGCCAAACTCGTTGAGAGCGGCGACGACGTCGAGATAAAGGGGTTCGCCGAGAGAACCGGGTTCTTTGGTTCTGTCGAGAACGGCGATCTTCTTAACTGTCTTGGGAAGGGCTTTGACGAAGGCTTTTCCTGCGAAAGGTCTGTAAAGTCTGACTTTCAAAACGCCGACTTTATGTCCCTCGTTGTTCATTCTGGAAATAGTCTCTTCGATTGCTTCCGCTCCGCTGCCCATAATGACTATAACGTTTTCGGCGTCGGGCGCTCCGACGTAGTCGAAAAGATGATAGCTTCTGCCGGTCAAAGCCGAAACTTTGTTCATCATTTTTTGAACTATCGCGGGAACGGCGTCGTAATAGACGTTGGCGGTCTCTCTGTTTTGGAAGTAAGTATCGCTGTTTTGAGCGGTTCCCTTTTGAACGGGGTGTTCGGGGTTAAGAGCTCTCGCTCTGAAATCTTCGATATCTTTCATATCTACGAGTTTCTTCATGTCTTCGTAGTCGATAGCCTCGATTTTGGAGACTTCGTGGCTCGTTCTGAAACCGTCGAAGAAGTGAAGGAAGGGAACTTTCGATTTCAAAGTGGAAAGGTGAGCGACGAGAGCGAGGTCCATAACCTCTTGAACGGAATTGGACGCGAGCATCGCAAAACCCGTTTGACGGCACGCCATAACGTCGGAATGATCTCCGAAAATGTTAAGAGAATGAGCCGCCAACGCTCTGGCGCTGACGTGGAAAACGCAGGGGAGAAGTTCGCCCGCGATTTTGTACATGTTGGGGATCATAAGAAGAAGCCCTTGAGACGCGGTGTAAGTAACCGTGAGCGCTCCGCAAGACAAAGAACCGTGAACGGCTCCGGCGGCGCCCGCTTCCGATTGCATCTCGGCGAGTTTCAACTTTTGACCGAACATATTAGTTCTGCCCGCGGTAGACCATTCGTCCGCTACTTCCGCCATAGGAGAAGAGGGCGTAATGGGGTAAATTGCCGCAACTTCCGAAAACGCGTACGCAACGTGGCTTGCGGCGGTATTACCGTCGATAGTCATAACTTTCATTAAATTAACCTCCGTATGAAAATTTTGATTATTGTTTTTTATTAAACGCAAATCTCCCGACGTCGAGCGACGGCGGCAGATTAACCTTATATATTATAGCCCAACGGTAACTTTAAGTCAATGGTTTTCGTAAATTTTTTAGAATAAAATTCTAAATTTAAATAGGTTTTTTTATGAGTTGGCAGAGTGAAAATTCTTAAT
>CAZVPW010000123.1:0-3075 GCA_964629115.1 uncultured Acidiphilium sp. | reverse complement strand
AGGAAGGAGGCTCGGGGCCGCTCGCCCGTAGTGTCGACCTTGACGTCGACGTCCGAAAGGTCGATTTTTTCGCCGTCGACGGTCACGAGATATCCGTCTTCGGCCAAAGACGAACCTTCGTAAAGTTGGGTGACGTCGCACTCGAATTCGCCGTCTGCAAAACACACGGTGTTCTTTTTAGTGATATATCCTTCGTATCTGTTGCAGTCGAATTCTTTCGCCATTATATGAATGTCGTCTGGACGAATGATGACCGAGCATCTTTCGCCGACCTTTCTTTCGATTGTCGATTGAACGACGATTTCGGTCTTTCCGACCGCAAAAGTCATTTCGTAATGGACGCCCTTGAAGATAGAGGAGAGTATGACTCCGTCGACTTGTCCTTTTCCCTCGTCGACGAGGAATACGTCTTCGGGCCTTACTACGACGTCGACTTTTTCGTTTAACGGGAAGTTGTCTACGCAATCGAAAGCCTTGTTTATGAAACGGACTTTGGTTTTCCCGACCATCGTGCCGGAGAAAATGTTGCTTTCTCCGATAAAGTCGGCTACGAAAGCGTTTTTAGGTTCGTTATATATGTCCTTCGGCGTTCCGATTTGTTGAATGGTTCCGTCTTTCATAACGACTATGGTGTCGCTCATCGCGAGCGCTTCTTCTTGGTCGTGCGTGACGTATATAAAGGTTATGCCGAGTTTGTCGTGCATCGCCTTGAGTTCGAGTTGCATATCTTTGCGCATTTTCAAGTCGAGCGCGCCGAGAGGTTCGTCGAGGAGCAAAATCTCTGGTTCGTTGACGATTGCCCTCGCGATTGCGATACGTTGTTGTTGCCCGCCCGAGAGGGTTGTGACGTTTCTCTTCTCAAATTCTTCCAAATCGACGAGTTTCAAAACTTTCGAAACTTTGGCGTCGATGACCGACTTCGGAAGTTTTTCAATCTTCGTTATGGTCTTTCCGTCGGGCGTTCTGTAGGTGTTTTTATACTTTTTAAGTTTAAGTCCGAACGCGATATTGTCGTAAACGTTCAAGTGGGGGAACAACGCGTATTTTTGGAATACGGTGTTAATCGGTCTTTCGTACGGCGGAAGATCGGTTATGTCTTTGCCGTTCAAAAGAATTTTTCCGGAGGATGGCAATTCGAATCCGGCGATCATTCTGAGAGTCGTCGATTTTCCGCAGCCGGAAGGACCTAAAAGGGTTATGAATTCGCCCTTTCTAACGTAGAGATTCATATTCTCCACGGCTCTTTCGCCGTCGAATATTTTTTCGACGCCTACCAACTCGATGATTTTTTCTTCTTTTTCCATAGTGTTAATCTCCGATTAAAAAGTCGGGGGAGTGGCTATCCATAAAAATTTAGCCGTCCTATCCGTATTGTTTTCGATATAGTGTTCTTTTGACGAAGAGTAATAGAAACTATCGCCCTTGCTCGCCTTAAAACGCTTAGATCCGAGGCAAACGACGATCGAACCTTGCAAGACGTAGCCGAATTCTTCGCCTTCGTGAGGAACGTCCTTTTCGGTGCTTTTTCTTGGGGCGAGTTCGACCAAAACGGGTTCCATTTCGTTCTTTTGAGAGTTTGGGACGAGCCAGTTTAGGACGTATTCGGGGGTTTCTTTTTCGACGAATTCCTCTTCCTTAAATACAATTTTTTCTTCGACGTCGTCTTGGAAAAAATCTCTCAAATTTGTTCCGAGCGCCGCGAGAATGTCTTTGAGCGTCGCGATCGACGGGCTCGTCAATTCGTTTTCGAGTTGACTAATATATCCCTTCGTCAGTTCGCATCTGTTCGCGAGTTCGTCTTGAGTCAAAGATCGTTGAAGTCTCAACTGCTTGATTTTGTTTCCGATATCCATTTTTTCTCCGTTTTATCTCGATTTTAGAAACTAAACAAAAAGTTTAAAGAGGTTAGCCTTTTTAAACTAAAAGTTTAGCAAAACTAAACGAGACGCGATTTATTATACTCGCGCGCCTATTTTATGTCAACCGTTTATCGCAATATTTTCTTATTTTTTTTACAATAGAATTTTAAACGTTTGTTTAGCATAGAATATCTTTGTAAACGGGCTTTTTCGTCCTAATTCGACAAAGAAATCCGAAAACCGAAAAAAGAAAGATGATATAATCGAGGAGCGTTGATGAGTAAGGCGAAATTAAGAGAATCGATTGTCGCCGTCGCGTGCGTCATCGTCGCGTCGGCGTCGGCGGTAGGATTGAAAGCGAGCGGATATTACGTCGCGAGGACGGGACAAACGCTCAAGCGAAAAATCCCGATTTATCGCGTCGAAAGAGAGGATTCGTTAGCTTCGATATCTTTCGATTGCGCGTGGGGAGCGGACAATACGATAAAAATACTCGACGCCCTCGATTTTTACGGCGTCAAATGTACTTTTTTCGTCGTTCAATTCTGGGCGGAAAAATATCCCGAGGTTTTAAAGGAAATATCCGCGAGAGGACACGAGATAGGGACTCATTCCAAGACTCACCCGAAAATGTCGACTCTGTCCAAAGAGCAAATCGAGCAAGAACTCGTATCTTCTTGCGACGCGGTGGAAAGAATCGTAGGGAAAAGACCGACTCTTTTCCGTCCGCCGTTTGGAGACTACGACGATTCGGTTATCGAAGTCGCCTCTTCGTTAGGGCTCGCGACGATTCAATGGAGCGTCGATTCGCTCGATTGGAAGGACTTGTCCGCAGAGCAGATTGCGTCGAGAGTTGTTAAAAAGACCGAAGGCGGCTCGATAATTTTGGCTCATAACAACGGGCTTCACACCTTGGAGTCGCTTCCGCTCATTTTTTCGGCATTAAGCCCAAAAGGCATTGTTTTTCGACCTATAGGCGAACTTATTTATGCCGACGGATACGAAATCGCGCCCGACGGAACGCAGAAAAAAACAAAGAAATAAAAAAGGGAGAACAATTCAATGAACAACGAAGAAAAACAGAACAACAAAGATCAGGAACACAAAGAATCAATCATTTCAGAAATACCCTGGGGATAAAGCAACCTCATGAAAAAAACAAAAACAAACAGTAATACAACATTTAACGGCCATCTTCAAAAAAAAACCCAAAACA
>CAZVPW010000122.1:0-3094 GCA_964629115.1 uncultured Acidiphilium sp. | reverse complement strand
AAGTATATTATTATAAAAATAGATTTAAGGGCTCGAATCGGCTTAGAAAGCCTCGATGCGTCGACAGTCCGTCGAGGTTGAAGAAGATTTTTATCTCGATTGTCTTCGATTGCGCGATAAAACGGTTTAATAACGCTTTTTATGAACAAAATAATCTCAAAACCCCAATTTCGCTTTGGCGGCTTTAAGAGCGACTTGCGGAACGATTCGACTTTTGTCGAATGGGAACGAGCGAAAAATATCGGCGGTTTAAACGGAGATTATTTGGAAGATTGCGTTTTTAAGATTTTATCTTTCGTCAAAAATCAGAGCGGAGGCGAATTCTTTCTTTTTTCGAGGGAGAGTCTCGCTCGAAGCGGCGGCGTCGAGTCAAACGACAAACTCGACGAAATTTTGGAGCGCTTGGCAAAGACGAAATATATCGACAAAAAATATTCGGACGAAGAATACGCGTTGATAAAACCCTTGGAGAAAAGTTATCTTGCGAGCGAAGACGAATCGAGGGATACGCCTTTCGCGTCGTTTGAGAAAGAAAGGAGCTTTTGGCGATTTTTCATACCTTTTCTCGGGGCTTTTTCGGGCGTTCTCCTCGGGTTGACGATTTTCGCCGCCCTATGTTGACGAGGATCGAGCGCGTCGTCGCGAAAGCGCTCGTCGACGCGGCGGACGGAAGAGAGAGTTTTCTCATTAGCGAAAGTTCTTTGGCTGCCCTTTGTCGAATTAAGCCGAAAGACGTCGATAAGTTTCGCAAAGCGATTTCCTCGCTTTCTCTCGGCGGATATTACGATTTGATTAGGTGCGGAAGAGACGGAGAGGAACTTCTTTGCGTTATTCCTAAGAGTAAACTGTTGCTTTATAGGCGAGAGAGGCGAGACTTCGCGTCGGGGATTATTTTTAAGATTCTTCTCGCGGTTTTGGGATCTGTCGCCGCGTTTTTGGCGACGAAGATTTTATACGGATTATTTTAACGATCGAAGCGGGCGTCGGATTATTTTAGAGGAAATAAAGTGAAAAAGAGAAAATTTGTTTTACATTCGGAATATTTGCCCGCCGGCGACCAGCCGCAAGCGATTAAGAGTTTGACCGACGGGATAAACGACGGATTGAGATCGCAAGTCTTGGTCGGCGTTACGGGAAGCGGCAAAACTTTCACGATCGCCAACGTCATAAACAACGTTCAACGTCCGGCTTTGGTCATCGCTCACAACAAGACGCTTGCGGCGCAACTTTGCAACGAGCTTAGAGAGTTTTTTCCCGAAAACAGAGTCGAATATTTCGTCAGTTATTACGATTATTATCAACCCGAGTCTTATCTTCCCTCGACAGATACTTACATTGAAAAGGATTTGGCTATAAACGACGAGATCGATAAATTGAGGCACAGCGCGACGTGTAGCTTAGCGGAGAGAAACGACGTCATAGTAGTCGCGTCGGTCTCTTGCATATACGGCTTGGGCGCCCCCGAGGAATATTTTTCTCTCGCCGTGTCCATTCGCGAGGGAATGACTTTGGACAGAAACGAGTTGATGAGAAAACTCGTCGCTCGCCAATACGAGAGAAAGGATATCGATTTTTCGAGATCTTCTTTCAGAGTACGCGGCGACGTCGTCGATATATTCCCGGCGTCAAACGATACGGTTTTCGTTCGAGTCGAATTTTTCGGCGACGAGGTCGACAGCATAACCGAGAGGGAATTTACGACCGGAAAAGCCGTTAACAAACTCAAACACGTCGCCATTTTCCCGGCGAGTCATTACGCGGTCGGCGACGAGAAGATGGAATCGTCTCTGAAGAGAATCGAGACGGATATGAGAAACGAAGTCGAGGCGTTGAAGAGGGCGGACAAACTTCTCGAAGCGCAAAGGCTTTCTCAACGGACGAGTTACGATCTCGAGATGATGAGAGAGATCGGCTATTGCAGCGGCGTGGAGAATTACAGCAGATATTTCGACGGGAGAAAACCCGGCGAACCGCCGTTTACTCTCATAGATTATTTTCCAAAAGATTTCGTTACGTTTATCGACGAGAGTCATATGACCGTTCCGCAAATTCGAGCGATGTATAACGGGGATAGGTCGAGAAAACAGAATCTCGTCGATTTCGGCTTTAGACTTAAATCGGCTTTCGATAACAGACCCTTAAAATTCGAGGAGTTCGACAAGAAAATCGGACAGACGATATTTATTTCGGCGACCCCCGCCGATTACGAGTTGTCCGTTTCGGACAATAACGCCGAACAACTTATTCGCCCGACGGGTCTGTTGGATCCGATTGTGGAAGTCAGACCGATAAAGGGGCAAATCGACGATTTGCAAGGGGAAATTTGTAAGACGATTCGCTCGGGCGGCCGCGTATTGATAACGACCTTGACCAAGAGAATGGCTGAAAGTCTGACCGAATTTTTAAAGGAACAATCGATAAAGGTTCGTTATATGCACAGCGACGTCGACGCTTTGGAAAGAATCGATATCATTCAAGAGTTGCGCAGAGGAGATATCGACGTTTTGGTCGGAATTAATTTGCTCAGAGAGGGCTTGGATCTTCCCGAGGTTAAACTCGTCGCCATTTTAGACTCCGACAAAGAGGGTTTTTTAAGAAGCGACACGGCGCTCGTTCAAACGATAGGCAGAACGGCGAGAAATTCGGAAGGACGTGTTATAATGTACGCCGACGTCGTTACCGATTCTATGCGTAGGGCGATTGACGAAACGAAGAGACGGAGAAAAATTCAGTCGGAATACAACGAAAAACACGGAATAATTCCCAAGACGGTTACCAAAAAAATCGCAAATACGCTGGAGATATCTAAAAAAGTCGATTCGGTCGCCGAAATTGCGGCGAAAGATATTCCGGAAGAGATAGAAAAACTCAAAGCCGTGATGAAGATAGCGTCGAAAAATCTCGATTTTGAAAAATGTATAGAACTCAGAGAGACAATCGCGAAGTTAAAACGCAAAATCCGCGGTTAAACGATCGAATAGAAAACGGAGAAATAAATGATAGAGTACATTAAGATAAAAGGAGCGAAAGAGAATAACCTCAAAAACGTCGATCTCGAGATACCGAGAGACAAACTCGTCGTGTTTTCGGGTTT
>CAZVPW010000121.1:0-3306 GCA_964629115.1 uncultured Acidiphilium sp. | reverse complement strand
GAGCGCGCTCTTTCTTTTGCGATAAATCGCAAAAGAAACATCTTCTTCGGTTTGAATAAAATTTTTTTCGCCGCAAAAAATAATAGCGGTAAAAAAACGGAGGTAAAAATGAAAAAACTTTTAGCGCTTTTATTGGCTCTGGTTATGTCGGTCGCTTGTTTTGCTTCGTGCGGCAATAATACCGGCTCCTCGAGCAATAGCGATTCTGCGGGTTCGAATTCGTCCGACGCCGCTTCCGAGAGCAACTCCGACGTTGGCTCCGAGAGCGAATCGGATTCCGATATCGATTTTGATCTCGATATTCCCGTAAATCCGGACGTCGAAGGATATATTAATCTCGACGATTATCAAGATTATTTAGTTTACGATTTGAGAGCGATTAAGGATGCGATCGGAACTATCGACGCTACGATCGACGCCAAGGTAGATAGAGTTCTCAATGCCGGTATAGACGCTATTTACGCGACTCAAACCGTAGCCGAAGCAAAGGTTACTTATAAAGCCGCCGCGAACGCCGTCGTAGAAGTCGTTCCCGTCGCAGACGGAACGTTTAACTTCTCGGGTCTTTCCGCCGCCGAAAAAACCGAACTTCTCGGCAGAATAGAGGCGTACGGAATCAGAAACGGAATGCTTGGAATTTCCCTTTACGAAAACGGCGGATACGTTATGTATAACGATCGTATAACTCTCGGAACCGAGAACTATATCGTCGGATACGGATTCGGCGTTTTGAACGAAGGTAAAATAACCGCCAATCTCGACACAGAAGCAAACGCCGCTTGGAAGAGATATTACCACATCACCGAGGCTCAAGATCCCAACACTTTGAACTATGCAAACGACCAAGGTTCGCAAGTCGGCGATCTTTATTACATCGGCGCTTCTTACTATACTACGTTTATGAACTCGACTAAAGACGGTTACGATTGGGTTCCCGAACTTGCCGTCGCCGACCCCGTTCCCGTTAACGGACTCGACGCCAACGGTCAAGCGTCCGTTTGGAAAATCGAGGTAAGAACGGATATTAAGTACAATACCAATTCGAAGTTGACGAACAGAAAGGCGTTCGACGGAAGAACTGTCGCCGCCGAAGATTATCTCACCGCATTCAAACTTCTTTTGAACCAAGCCAACGGACTTTACAGAGGAACCGAGCTTTCCAATCAAACGGGAGCCGCCTCGATAAAAGGAGCGAAAGAATACTTCGACGCCACCAAGAACGCCTCGAAAGGTATTCCCGGCGACGAATACGATTTCAGCAAGGTCGGAGTTAAAATTTCGACCGAGGGCGGAAAGACCTATCTCACCGTCGAGCTCGGCGTGCCCGTAACTCCTTACTACGCAAGATATTACACTTCTTCTTCGTTGTATTCTCCCATTCCCAAGGATTTCATAGACCTTGTCGGAGTCGACAATTGGAACGGCTTCAGTTCCGATAAATCGACGAGCCCCGTCGACAACTCCTTGTCGTTAGGTTCGTATACACTCGAGCAATGGGATAGCAATCAACAAATCGTTTTCAAAAAGAATCCTTACTACGTCCACGCAGCGACCAAATGTCAGATCGAAGGTATCCATATCAACATTTTGACCGCCGCTCAAGATGATAAGGAGGCAAACTTTAACGAATTTATAGCCGAAAAAATCGACGTTACCGGTATTCCCGATACCAAGCTTCAAGAATACGTTAGCGATCCGAGAACTAAGACTACGACCGGAGATAGCGTTTTCAAACTTAACCTCAACGCTCTCGATCAAGAGTCTTGGATCAAACTTTTCGGAGAAGACGGAACTTATTCGCAAACGTCTAAAGAGAACTACTGGACGGTCGAACCCGCTCTTTCCAACTCTCACTTCCGTTTGGGATTGTCCTACGCGTTAGACAGAAAGTCGTTCGCCGCTTTGAAAGGCTGCGTCGCTTCGGTCGATTACTTCTCCTCGGATTATATGTCCGACCCCGAGAACGGAATATCCTATAACGCAACTCAAAATCACAAAGACGCGTTAAAGACTTTGATCGACGGAACCGACGGAGCGGGATTCGATTTGGAGACGGCTCGAAACTATTTCAGAATAGCCCTTTCCGAACTCGAAGTAGACGGTCTTATAACTCCGGGAACGGCGGATAATCCGACGATAATAGAGTTGGAATGCGCTTGGATGTTCCCCGTACATGAAGACGGCTATCATAAATACGTCAAGCAATACTGGGAGAATGCGTTCAACCATTCTTCGGTAAGCGGCGGTAGATATAAACTTGTCTGCAACTTCTGGGTCGGCGAAGACTACATGGCTTGCTACGATAAGATTTTAAGCGGTCAATTCGACGTCGGATTCGGTTCGATTAGCGGAAATCCGCTCGATCCCCTTTCCTTCTTCAACGTTAACTCGACCGATCCCACGATTTCCAACAACTTTACGCTTAACTGGGCAATCGATACGAACACCGTGACCGAGGCTCTCGTCTTCAACGGAAAACGTTGGTCGTTCGACGCATTGTATAAATCGAGTCAAGAGTTGTCTATCGTCGCCGACGGAAAACTCGTTCCCGCGTTCCAAATGACGGACGTTGACAGCGCGAAAAACGCCGACGGAGGACTTGACGTGACGATTACGATCGAGATGAACTCCAACGCTACCGATTTCGCTCTCGTAGCTCTCGTACCGTTCGCCGGAGATAGCTCGGACGACTATAGCGAGGTCGAACTTGACGAAAATGCGTTCGTCGTTTCGGTAGAAGGCAACGTCGTTACCATAACGATGACCATATCCGCGGATGTTCTCGCCGAACTTCCCGTAGCCGACAATCAAGGCGTCGACATTTACCTTACCTATAACGTAGCCGGTCAATCGGCGGGCGAGGTTTATACTTCGGCTTTCATAAAGTTGAAAGAAAACTAAAGAATAACGGTTTTTAAGCAATAAAACGTTGTAAAAGGCGACGGGGCTTGGGTTTAAGCCCCATTGCCTTTTACGGCTAATTTAGGAGAAAAAATAATGGGCAAATATGTTTTAAAGAGAGTTCTTCTGGCGTTGGTTACGACCGTAATAATTTTGTCGCTTTCTTTTATATTCATAAAAATGTTAAAACCCGATAAGTCTATCGGTAAAGCCGAAACGCAAATCGCTTATTACGACGAGCAAGTCCGCCTTGGATATATGTCAAAAAGCAGATTTGAAATCCCCGGAGAAACGCCCGTCGATATGGTCGTTCAATCTAACGGAACGAGAACTTATTATTATTCCGTTCCGATTATGAGCCAATACGTCGAATGGGTTAAAAACATCGTCTTCCATTGGGATTGG
>CAZVPW010000120.1:0-3313 GCA_964629115.1 uncultured Acidiphilium sp. | reverse complement strand
ATTCCCCTCCGTCTCGACTTCTTCGGCATTTTCCTCGTCGGCAGTCTCGACCTTTTGATTTTCCTCTCTCGTCGGGAAAATACTCTTTTCAAGCAAAGAACGAAGGGCGACGAGATCGACGTTCATTTTTCTGAGCAAACTCATCGCCACGCAATCTCTCTTATTTAAAACGGCGAGAAGAATATGCTCGGTCGAAATGTAATTTGCCTTAGCGGCGTCCGCAATCGACTCGGCGTCGTTGTTGACCACCGCTTTTGCTTTGGGAGTAAATCCGCCAGTTTGATCGTCGTAACGGAAAGAGTCTTTCAAAAAGGAAAAATAGTTGTCCTTATCGACGCCGCATTCGTTTAAAAACTTGCAAGCCTCGCATTTCGGCAGACATAAAAGCCCGTACAGAATCTCTTCCGTTCCGACGTAATTCAACTTATATTTTCGAGATACGATCTGCGAATTTTTAACGGCGTATAAAACGCCTTGAGTACACTTAAATTCGTTCATTGCCAACCGACGATTGTTTTTTATTTGAAAATTATTTTACGAGTTCTTTGAGATAATCTTTGAGTTTGTCTCCGAGTTCTTTGTCTCTGAGTCCGTATTCGATATTTGCTTTGAGATATCCGAGTCTGTCGCCCATATCGTATCTCGTTCCCTTAAAGACGTAAGCAAGCGCTCCGTTAGTCCTCGCCTCTTGGTCTAAGGCGTCGGTAAATTGATATTCGCCGTTTGCGCCCGGCTCGAGTTTTTCGATTATGTCGAAAATATCGGGAGAGCAAACGTATCTTCCGAGCGGAGCGAGATCGCTCTTTGCCTCTTCTTTCTTGGGCTTCTCGGTAACCTTGGTCATATTGTAAACGTCGGGTTCCTTAACCTCGTCGAATTCGACCGACGCATATTTTGAAATGACGTCCATACTGACTCTCTTGCAGCCGAGGACGGTCTTGCCGTATTTTTCGTATACATCGACGAGTTGACCGATTACGGGACGTCCCTCGTTGTACATAACGTCGTCTCCGAAAAGGACGGCGAACGGCTCGTCTCCGACGAATTCCTTAGCCAAAGCGACGGCGCTCGCCGTTCCGTTTTGAACCTCTTGAATTTTGTAGGTAAAATTCGCCATATGCTCCGGGTAGACGACTTCTTTCAAAAAATCGTCCTTGCCCTTTGCTTGGAGCATATTCTCGAGTTCTTCAGCTTTCATAAAGTGACTTTCGAGAATCTCTTTCTTGTATCCGACGATAAAGAGAACGTCGGTTATTCCGCTGTTTACAACCTCTTCGGAAATAACTTGCAAAGCCGGTTTGTTGAGAATGGGAAGCATAGGCTTCGGAACCGCCTTGGTAAAAGGCAAAAATCTCGTACCGTATCCCGCCACCGGAATGACCGCTTTTCTAACTTTGTTCATAACTATAAATCCTCCTTAGTTTTTCTTCGAATATTTATTTTCGACTTCGGTTATTTTGGCAATTCTTTCCAAATGACGTCCGCCTTCGAATTCGGTATTTAAAAACGCGTCGACAATTTCGAGCATCACGCCGACCCCGATCACGCGTTCGCCGACGGCGAGCACGTTCGCGTCGTTGTGAGCGCGCGTCGCTTGAGCCGAAAAATGGTCGCAACAATGGGCGCATCTAATCCCGGGAACTTTGTTGGCGACAATGCTCATTCCTATTCCCGTTCCGCAGATTAAAATACCTCTGTCGAATCCTCCGAAAGCGACCGCCTCGGCGACCTTCTCGCCGTATACGGCGTAGTTGCACGACTCTTTTCCGTAAGTTCCGAAATCTTCGTACTCGTATCCGTTCTTCGTTAAATAATCGATCAAAGCGGGTTTAAAATTTATTCCGCCGTGATCGCAACCGATTGCAATTTTCATAGATATCTCCGATAATTTTTAATATTTTTACGCCTCGTATTTAGCGCACGCTTTGGACAATCTGTTCATTATTCCGACGTCGAGCTCGTCGCCCGTGTCGATTTCAAAAGCGACGATGACGTCGGCGACTCTCTCGCTCTCGCGAAGTTTATCGTAAAGATTGGAAGCGATTTCTTCCGCTCCTCCGCCGAGCGACAAAACGGAGCCTTTAACCTTGTCTCTCATGCCCTCGTCAATTAAAAAGAAAGTCCTTTTCCCGCTCGCCGAACACTCGTCGTAAAATTTTTGAGCCTCGGCGATTTGATTGCGTTCGAAAAGCGCCGTTTGGCATTTCGGGCAATAATGTCTGTACCTCATTCCCGGGGCCTTGAGTTTGTCCGTCGGCTTATTGTCCGAATAAGCGCATTTGCCGACGACTTTTGTTATCATCTCTGCGGTAATCAATCCGCTTCTTAAAATAACCGGCGTGTCGGTCGTCGCGTCGACGATCGTGCTCTCGATTCCTCCCGAGCACTTACCCCCGTCGAGAATAAGAGGGACTGCGTCCCCTAAGTCTTCGAATACGTGTTCCGCCGAAACCGGACTCGTATGTTTTGACGCGTTCGCCGACGGAGCGGCGACGGGAACGTCTACGGCTCTTAAAAAGGCTTGAGCGTTTTCGTCCGACGGTATTCTGATTCCGACGGTGCTAAGTCCGCACGTCGCGACCGAACTGATAAGCCCCTTGCTTCTGTAAATCAAAGTGAGCGGTCCGGGCAAAAAAGCCTCTCTTAACTTATAGACGTAATCGTAGTCGACGTAAACCAAACTATCGACGTCGAAGTCCTTGTGAACGTGAACGATCAACGGGTTGTCCGCCGGGCGACCTTTCGCCTCGTAAATTTTTCTGACGGCGTCGTCGCTATACGCTATCGCTCCGAGCCCGTACACAGTCTCGGTCGGAAACGCGACGAGCTCGCCTTTTCTGATGTAATTTCTCGCTAAATTTAAGGATTCATCGTTAATTTTACGAATTATTACGTCTCGCGATTTAGAAGTATTCCCCAACGTCGTCACCGCCTTCGTATAAATTTTCGGGATTCAAATCCTCGTCTATTTTCTTCTCTCGGCGAGAAGAATTTTCTCCGCGTTCGGGCGGCGGCTCGATCTGGTCGACGTATCCGGACGGCGGATTGACAAACTGAGAAGTCTCTCCTTTGAAAATCAAATCGAATCTGTTGCACTCGCCCGCTCTGTTCTTCGCAAGAATAATCTGCGCGACGTTTTTCTTGACCTTGTTTTGAACTATGTCTTTCTCGTCTGCGGCAAGGTCGGGTCTGTGAATGAACATAACTATATCCGCGTCTTGCTCGATTGCTCCCGACTCTCTAAGGTCGGAAAGAATGGGTTCTTGTCCCTTTCTGCCCGTGACCAAACGGGACAACTGCGAAAGCGCAATGA
>CAZVPW010000119.1:0-3404 GCA_964629115.1 uncultured Acidiphilium sp. | reverse complement strand
GCATTATAATTATATAATGCTATAATTTCCATAATAGCGTCTTTCTGTCTCTTTTTACTTTTTTCCCTACGGGAAGAAGATGAAAAAAGGCGAGGAAACAAGGTCGATTTTCTTTTTTTGAAGGTTTTCCCGAACTTCCTTTCAGATTGACGACATTATACATCATTTCGGAAATTAAATCAAGATTTTTAGTAAAATAAATCAAAGGAGCGTAATTAATGACACGCAATTTACCGTTAGTTAAATTCGGAAACGTCGAGAGAAGAACCTTCTCGAAGATAAAAGAGGTACAGCCGATGCCTTATCTTATCGAGATTCAAAGAGATTCTTACAGAAGTTTCATCGACGAGGGTATTAGCGAAGTATTCGAAGATTTTTCTCCGATTACCGACTATTCCGATCGTTTTGAACTTTACTTCCTCGACCATTCTCTTTCCGATAAGCCGAAGTACGACGAGAAAGAATGTCGCGACAGAGACGCGACTTACGCCGTTCCCATTAAAGTCAAAGTCAGACTTGTAAACAAGGTTACGGGGGAGGTTCTCGATCAAGACGTGTTCATGGGCGAATTGCCCAAAATGACCGCGAACGGTTCGTTTATCATAAACGGAGCGGAGAGAGTTATCGTTTCTCAGCTCGTTCGTTCGCCCGGCGTCTACAACGGTTTCGAGTTCTCGAAAACGGGTAGAAAACTTTACGGTACGACCATAATCCCCAACAGAGGCGCTTGGATAGAGTTCGAGCAAGACGCCGACAACACTCTTTGGGTAAAAGTCGACAGAACGCGTAAACTTACCGCCACCGTTCTTCTCAGAGCGCTCGGATTCGGATCGGACGAGAGTATTAAGGAGATATTCGAGGACGACCCGATGATCGCCGCGACCATGGAAAAGGACGTCGCTAAATCCGAGGGGGAAGGTCTTTTCGAACTTTACAGAAGACTTCGTCCGGGCGAAGTTCCCACCGAGGAAGCCGTTCGTCAACATCTTAAAAATCTCTTCTTCGACGCCAGAAGATACGACTGCGCGAAGGTCGGCAGATATAAATTCAACAAACGTCTCAATATGGGCGTCAGACTTCCCGGTCTCGTAGCCTACGAAGACATCGTCAATGAAGACGGCGAACTTTTGGTTAAAAAGGGAGACGTCATTACTCGCGAGCAAGCCAAACTCGTTCAAAACAGCGGCATCAACGTCGTATACGTTTCGGTCGAGGGCGGAAAGAGACATAAGATTATCGCGAACAACGTCGTCGATTTCGAGGCGGTCGCGGGCTGCTCGCCCAGACCTTTCGGTCTCGTAGAGAATATTTATTATCCTAACTTTGCGTTCGCGAAAGAACTCGCCGACGCCGTTCTCGACGATACGGTTGAAAACGTAGCCGAGAGATACGTCGACAGAATCAATCCGCTTTTCTACTTTGAGGAAGCCAAGAACGTCAACGAAGAGGATTTGAAACCCGAAGAGAAAAAGAACGCCGAAAAGAGAAGAGAACTTCGCAGAAGATTCGTCTTTGCTTGCCGCGCATTCTTCGATATCTTGGAGAGCGGAGTTCCCGAAAAACTCACGAGCGAGCAAAAGAAGAATATCAAGCCGCTTGTCGACAAACTCAACCACAAGCATATTACGACCGACGATATCGTCGCGGCTATATCTTTGAACATCGATTTGAATTACGGAATCGGTACGGTAGACAATATCGACCACCTCGGCAACCGTAGAGTCAGATCGGTCGGAGAATTGCTTCAAAACCAATTCAGAATCGGTATCAACCGTCTTGAAAGGGTTATAAAGGAAAGAATGTCTACGCAAGATCCCAAAGATATCACTCCGAGCGGACTTATAAACGTCAGACCCGTTTCAAGCGCTATCAAGGAATTCTTCGGATCTTCTCAGCTTTCGCAATTTATGGATCAAACCAACCCGATCGCCGAACTTACTCACAAGAGAAAGTTGTCGGCTTTGGGACCCGGCGGTTTGAACAGAGAACGCGCGACTTTCGAAGTCAGAGACGTTCACTACACTCACTACGGCAGAATGTGCCCGATTGAGACGCCCGAAGGACAAAACATCGGTCTTATCACTTCGCTTTCGGCTTACGCGAAGGTTAACGAGTACGGCTTTATCGAATCGGCTTACAGAAAAATAGACAAAGAGACGGGAAAGGCGACGGATATCGTCGATTACCTTACCGCCGATGAAGAGGACGAGTTCGTCGTCGCTCAAGCAAACGAGCCCCTCGACGAAGAGGGTCGCTTCTTGAACGCCCGCGTGGCGTGCAGAAGAAGAGACGAGATAACCGAACTTCCCAGAGAAGAAATCGATTATATGGACGTTTCGCCCAAGCAACTCGTTTCGGTCGCGACCGCTCTTATCCCCTTCCTTGAAAACTGCGATACAAACCGCGCGCTCATGGGATCTAACATGCAACGTCAAGCGGTTCCTCTTCTTAAACCCGAAACTCCCATCGTCGGAACGGGTATCGAAGCCAAGATTGCTTACGACTCGGGCGTTATGATAATTTCAGAGAACGCCGGCGTCGTCAAGTCGGTTTCGGGAAGCGAAATCGTCGTCAACGAAAACGACGGAACGACTAACGGATTCGACAGAGTATACGTATTAAAGAAATTCCAACGCTCCAACCAAGGAACGTGCCTCAATCAAAAACCCATCGTTAAGGTCGGAGACATCGTCGAAAAGGGAACTATCCTCGCCGACGGTCCCGCGACTTGCGACGGAGAATTGGCGCTCGGTAGAAACATTCTCATCGGCTTTATGACGTGGGAAGGTTACAACTACGAGGACGCTATACTTCTTTCCGAGAAACTCGTTCAAAACGACGTGTTCACTTCCATTCACATCGAGGAACACGAAATCGAGTGTCGCGAGACTAAACTCGGAAACGAAGAAATCACGAGAGATATTCCCAACATCGGCGACGACGCTTTGAAAGACCTCGACGAAGAGGGCGTTATCCGCATAGGCGCCGAAGTTACGAGCGGCGATATTCTCGTCGGTAAAGTTTCGCCCAAGGGCGAGACCGAACTCACTCCCGAAGAGAGACTCCTCAGAGCCATTTTCGGCGAGAAAGCGAGAGAAGTTAAAGATACTTCGCTCAGAGTTCCGCACGGCGAAGGCGGTATCGTCGTCGACGTAAAGAAGTTCACGAAAGCAAATAAAGACGAACTCTCCCCGGGCGTTAACGAACTTATACGCGTATATATCGCTCAAAAGAGAAAGATCTCGGTCGGCGATAAGATGGCGGGACGTCACGGAAACAAGGGCGTTATTTCGAGAATTCTTCCCGAAGCGGATATGCCGTTCTTGGCGGACGGAACTCCCTTGCAAATCGTTCTTAACCCCCTCGGCGTTCCCTCCCGTATGAATATAGGACAGGTTCTCGAG
>CAZVPW010000118.1:0-3451 GCA_964629115.1 uncultured Acidiphilium sp. | reverse complement strand
TTATTAACATTCTATGCAGTTGTCAATGTTCGTCTCCCGACTATACCGTCGGTTTGCTCGCGATTGAATTGTGTCTCTCTCGTTGAGAGCCTACACATAATACCATACCCCAAAAAAGATGTCAAGCATTTTTCGCGATTTTTTTAATTTTTTGTAAAAACTTTTTTAATCGCCCGAGAGCAGTTTTAAAAACTCTTCCTTGACGTTAGCGAGTTGTTCTTCGGCTCTCTCCTTGTCTTTGCTCTTTACCGAATAATATATTTTTAATTTGGGTTCGGTGCCGCTCGGACGAAGACAGATAAATCCCCCGCTAAGCAATTCGTAATATACGCAATTGACGCCCTTTATATCCAAAGCCGTCTCTCCGTCTTCGGAATACCTTACTCCGCTCAAATAATCTCTCGTCGCGAAAACCGAATGAATTCCGACGTTGGTTATTTTTTTGGAACGCATTTTTTGAACGGCGGCGTTCATTTCGTTCATCGCTTCGAGTCCCGAATATTTAACGCTGTCGGTATAATCTAAAACGTAGCCGTATTTTTCGTATATTTCGCAAAGTCTGCCGTAAACGCTCTTTCCGATAGATTGATAATAACAAGTCATTTCGGCGAACAACATACTCGCCACGACGGCGTCTTTATCTCTGGCGTGAGTTCCGCGAAGATATCCGCAACTCTCCTCGAATCCGAAGAGAAATTGACCTTTTCCGCTCTCCTCGCTCTCTTTGATTTTTTCGCCTATAAACTTAAATCCGACGGGAGTTTCGACGAGTTCGACGTTATAATTCGCGCAGATAAGTTTTGCCATTCCGGTCGAAACGAAACTCTTGACGACGAAACCGTCGCTCGGAAGTTTATTCTCGGCTTTTAAACGCAACAAAACGTAATCGAGAAGAAGTATTCCCGTTTGGTTTCCCGTCAAAGCCTCGAATTCTCCGTCGAGGTTTCTCACCGCAACGCCGAGACGATCGCAATCGGGATCGGTTCCGAAAACGACGTCCGCCTTAATTTTATTCGCGAGATCTATCGCCATCGAAAGAGTTTCCTTAAATTCGGGATTCGGAACGGCTACCGTGGAAAATTCGACGTCCGGAAGCTCTTGCTCCTTGACGACCGCCGGCTTAATGCCTATCTTTTTCAAAATGGTCGTTACGGGAACGTAACCGCTGCCGTGAACGGGCGTGTAAGCAATCTTCAACTTTTTGCCGAATTTCTTTACCGCCTTTTTCGAAAGAGACAATCTAACCAATTCCTCGTAATATCTCTTTTCGAAACTCTTGCCTATAACGACGAGCGACGACGGATTGGATTTTGATTTAATGCTCTCGATCGTCTTTTCTTTTATGGAAAGATAATCGGAGTTTGCGGATATGTATTTGACGACTTCCGCGGTTGCCTCGGGAGACATTTGAGCCCCGTCCTCTCCGTAAGTCTTATATCCGTTATATTCCTTCGGGTTATGGCTCGCCGTGATCATAATGCCCGCGAACGCGTCGAGATTTCTGACGGCGTAAGAAAGCATGGGAACCGGACGCGGTTCGGGATAGATATAAACTTTTATATCATTATATAGTAGTACCCCGGCGGCAACCCTCGCGAAAAGTTCGGAATTTTTGCGCGTGTCGTACGAAATGGCGACGCCGCGTTGAGCGGCGGCTTTGCCGCGAGATTTGATAAAGTCCGCCAATCCCTTGGTCGCGCGGCGAACGGTATAAACGTTCATTCTGTTCGTTCCGTAACCGAGAACGCCTCTCATTCCGGCGGTTCCGAATTCGAGTTCGGCTCCGAAAGCGTCTTTTATCGCCTCTTCGTTTCCTTCGATGCTTTTAAGTTCGGCAAGACCCTCCGAGCAAAGATATTCGCTCGATATCCAATTTTCATAGTTAACTTTATAATCCATAAAAACCCCCGTTCGGAAAAAATCCGAATGCGTTATTATCGTTTACATTATAAAGCATCGAAAGACAAATGTCAAAATCTTTTTAAAAAAAACCGATAAATCTGCAAACGTAGGCGTTCGCGGTTTACTTTTTTCGCAAAAAATGATAAAATTGACCTATGGTTAACATAGGAAACGATTGGGACGAAATATTGCAAGATCTTTTCGCGAGCGAAAACTACGCGAAAATCAGAGAGTTTTTAAAAAAAGAATATACCGAACGAACGGTTTATCCGTCGATGTTCGACATATTCAACGCTTTTAAAATAACGCCGTATAACTCGATTAAAGCCGTCATTTTGGGACAAGACCCCTATCACGAGCCAAACCAAGCGCACGGATTGTCTTTTTCGGTCAAGGAAGGAACGCCTCCGCCGCCGTCGCTCGTCAATATCTTTAAAGAACTGAAAGCCGACGTCGGAATTCAACCTCCGCCTAACGGGGACTTGACAAAATGGGCTCAAAACGGCGTCTTACTGTTAAACGCGTCTCTAACCGTTAGACGAGGGGAAGCAAATTCGCACTCTAAATGCGGTTGGGCGGAATTTACCGATCAAGTCATCAAAAAAATTTCCGAAAGAACAAAACCCGTCGTCTTCATTCTTTGGGGAGGAAACGCGCGTTCCAAAAAGAAACTAATCGATCAATCGAAACATTTTATCGTCGAAAGCGCCCACCCGAGCCCCCTTTCGTGTTATAACGGTTTTATCGGAAGCAAACCCTTTTCAAAAACCAACGAATATCTTCAAAGCGTCGGAATCCAACCGATCGACTGGAATTTAAACGACTAAAACTAAAAAAGAGAGCCGCCGTTCTCCGTTAAGAGAACCGCGGCTCTTTTCAGTTTGAAAATTTACTTGGAAAAAGTTATGCTTTTTACGCTTATAGCCGTCTTGGGAAGAACGGAAGCGTAAGTTTGATTTGCGTCGAAATCGGCGAGGAAATCGTCGACGTCGTCTTCGGTCAAACCGTTAACCGAAACGTAATCGGCGGGAAGAACGAAAGAAACATATTCTCCGTCGGCGTTTTTATAGAGCATTTCGCCCTCGTCGTTTTCCATATAGCTTCTTCCGAACAAAGCGATCAACTCGTCGAATTTAGCTTTTTCGGTCGCGTCGTCGCTATCGCAAACGTAAGAATAATAGTATTCGTCCGAAGCGTTGTCGGTCATAAGCGCTTTAAGACGATCGTAACTAGATTTAACGTCTCCGTCGGCGTCGTTGGTAACGACCTTGCCCAAAATCGCGAATTCGTCGGCGTTTGAGAAATAAGAATTGGTTCCGAAAGTAAACGCCATAACGCCCTTTCCGCTGTCGAACGAGTGAACTCCGTCGTTAGCGTAATCGCCGATATCGGTCAAACCTCTCTTCAAAACGAGGGCGCCGTCAAAAGTCAACGTGCTGTTGTTTTCGATACCGTTCGATTTAAACTCGCCGTTTATGGTAAGATCGGACGTATATCTGGCTCTGTCCTTATTCTTGCCCATCTTCAAGGCGCTTGCGTAATCCTTAGT
>CAZVPW010000117.1:0-3477 GCA_964629115.1 uncultured Acidiphilium sp. | reverse complement strand
GAGCCGAGGGGTATATACGGTATAAAAAGGGCGAGTTCGCGGATTTGTCGTTGAACGCGTCCGCTCGCGTAGACCTTGGATAAACTTGGCTATAAGTTGATTAATCGCTTCTTTTTTAGTTGTATAGACGAAAATTCGCGGTTATGGAGCGATTATCCAAAAGTCGCTCAAAAACCCCGCGACGACCAAATAGATATGAAGGACGGCGACGACCGGCGTAAAGACCATGAGGGGTAAACTCCTCAAACGGTATTTGTAGACGAACATCGCGGCGTAAACGCCGATCGCTCCGCCCAAAAGAGAGGAGACGAAAACGCTTCCGTCGCGGACGGACGAACAATCGCCTTGCTCTTCGGCTATTTTTTGAGTTTTCATCAACAAAAAGGCGTAGACGTTTATCGCGACGTAATATACGGCGACTAAAATTCGAATGAGAATGAGCATAATCCTTAATTATGCCCAATATCCTTCGAAACAACCTCGAAAAGAGGAGAAAATAACGAAAAAAAAGCGAAAAAGGCGCAAAGCCTTTGCAAATCGCGAAAAATGTGTTACAATATATGAGACGATGGGCGAAAAGTCCCGTAAATTTCGCCAAGGAGGCGGTTTTATGAAATGTATGTATTGCGGTCATCTCGACAGCAAGGTGGTAGATTCGAGACAAACCGAGGACGGCTCGTCTATACGTCGCAGAAGAGAGTGTATTCGGTGCGGAAAGAGGTTTACGACTTACGAGACAATTGAAACCACTCCCGTGCTCGTCGTCAAAAACAACGGCAATCGCCAGTCTTTCGACGCGAACAAACTCAAAAGCGGTATCATAAGGGCGTGCGAAAAACGTCCCGTTCCGATGTGGAAGATAGACAATCTCGTCGAGCGCATTCAAAAGAGCGTCTATAATTCCCTCGATCAAGAGGTTACGTCCAAGCAAATCGGGGAGATGGTTATGGACGGGCTTAAGGAAATCGACGAAGTCGCTTACGTCAGATTCGCGTCGGTATATCGCCAGTTTAAAGATATATCGACTTTTATGAAAGAATTGGAAAAACTTCAAAAAGACAACGCCGCGTTTGCGAAAGACGGGGCGGAAAAAAAATAATCGCGTTCGAATACGAACGAAAAGAGAGGAAAAAATGAAGAAAATTTTAACGGCGTTATTCGCGTCGATATTGACGATTACGTCGGCGTTCGCGCTCGTCGGATGCTCAAACGAAAACGCTCCGAAAACGGGTTGGACAATCGAGAGATTTATGTCCGTTTCGACCGATACCGAATCCGACGGTTCGACGTCGACGGTTTCGTACCCCGCAAAAATCGGATTTTCCGCCGGAAGCGGCAGCGAAAAGGTCTCCGAGGTTTGGGTTAATATCGGCAAGTTGAAATCGGATACGACTTTCACCGTCGCGGTTTTCCAAACTAACGACAACGACAAACTCGCAAAACTCAATTCGAGTTACGCTTCCTTCCAACGCGTCGTAACTTCGGGCGACGTCAAGGACGCAAAGGATAACGACGGCTGGGTCGCTCTCGGATTTGATTCCAAATGGGCGAACGTTTCGGCGACCAAGAATATTTATATCTCGATCGACGGTTTCTGTACCGTAAACGAAATAGTTCTCGTCGATACCGACGGAGACAGAATGAGTCTTTCGGTCGAAAGAGTAAATTATTGGTACAGAGCGGACAAGAATTCCAACCCCGTCGAAATTGCCGAGAAGGATTCGATAAAAGACGAAAAGTCCAATCCCCTTTTTCTCGTCGACGAGCAAACCTTGTTCGATTCTCGTTCGAAATAATTAAGAGAACAATTAAAAGACCTATCTTCGCGGAAAACCGCGGCGATAGGTCTTTTTTTTGTTTATACGAACCGAAAGCGGCGACGAGAGCCGAGCGGTTACGTCGATTGTTTTTTGAGTTTAACGACCGACATTAAACTTCTCAGTCTGATGGTAACCGCTCCGGAGTTGGAAATTTCGTCTATTTTGATTTGAGAGTACAGTCTTCCCGATTCTTCTACGATCGAGCGAACTTCGTCGGTCGTGACCGCGTCCACGCCGCAGCCGAAGGAAACTAACTGAACGAGATGGATATCGAGGTTTTCGGGCGCTTGGGCGACGAAACGCGCCGCGTTATACATTCTCGCGTGATACGTCCATTGGTTTCTGACGTTGGTTTTAAGTTTGCCCGAGAACGGCGGAATGGAATCTTCGCTTAGGACGGTTGCTCCCAAACGGGTTATAATCTCGTGTATTCCGTGGTTGATTTCGGGGTCGACGTGATAAGGTCTGCCGCTTAAAACGATGATCGGAGTTCCGTTTTGTTTGGCTTTTTCTATGAGTTCGGCGCCTTTCTCGCGAATGGCGTTGAGATATGCGTAATACTCTTTAAACGCCTTATCGGCGGCTTTTTTGATATTTCTCGCCGTGAGTTTATCGTTTGACGGGAAGTGAGAACGCAAGATTTCGGTCGCGCGTTTTACAAATTGAGCTTTGTCGGCGACGCTTAAAAAGTCGCAGATGAATTCCGTCTTTTTGACGTCGGGCAAGTTCTTGAGAATGACTTGCGGATAATACGCGACTACGGGGCAGTTGAAGTGATCGTCGCCCATTTTCTCGTCGACGTTATAGGTCATGTCGGGATAGAAAATGGCGTCGACTTTTTTGTCGATAAGATATTCGACGTGACCGTGAACGAGTTTCGCGGGGTAACAAATGGTGTCGGACGGAATGGAATACTGACCTTTTTCATAGAGTTTTCTGTCCGAAAGGGGAGAGGTTACGACGTTGAAACCGAGTTGCGAGAAGAATACGCTCCAAAGGGGCGCGAGTTCGTAAGAATTCAAGGCGAGGGGTATGCCGACGTTTATCGCTCCCTCTTTGACGTCGTCGTTAATATATTTGGACAACAATTTGATTTTATAGGCGTAAAGGTCGTTTTCGCTCTCGATCTTTTTGCCCGTTACGGGTTTGGAGCACCGGTTTCCGGCGATAAATCTCGAACCGTCGGCGAAAACGCTCACGGTCAAACTGCAGTTGTTTCCGCAACCGCCGCAAGAGACGTTCGTCGTCTTGCGAGAGAAATTTGCGATTTCCCAAGCGTTTAGAATAGAACTTTTTCCGCTTTTGTTTGCCGATTTTGCGTAGAGCGCGGCTCCGTACGCTCCCATAAGAGCCGAGAATTTCGGGCGAATGACTTGAACGCCGATTTCTTTTTCAAAAGCTCTGAGGACGCAGTCGTTTAAGAAAGTTCCGCCTTGAACGACGACGTTCGCGCCGAGGTCGGAGGCTTTCGCGCAGCGAATAACCTTATATAAAGCGTTCTTTACGACGCTTATGGAGAGTCCGGCGGAAATGTTTTCCACGGTAGCCCCGTCTTTTTGGGCTTGCTTGACCGAACTGTTCATAAATACCGTGCATCTCGAGCCGAGATTGACGGGCGCGTCGGCGTAAAGACCGAGTTTCGCAAATTCCTCTATGT
>CAZVPW010000116.1:0-3741 GCA_964629115.1 uncultured Acidiphilium sp. | reverse complement strand
CGTCCTCGTCTTCCCCGATTTGGACGCCGGAAACATCAACTATAAAAACACCGAGAGGTTGGGCGGATTCCAAGCGGTCGGACCTCTTTGCCAAGGTCTAGCAAAGCCCATAAACGACCTTTCGAGAGGTTGCCATATGGAAGATATAGTCGCCGCGGTCGCCATAACCGCGCTTCAAACGCAAATATAATAAAGGGAGAAAAAAGATGAAAGTTTTAGTTATCAACGCGGGGAGTTCGTCTCTCAAATATCAACTTATCGATATGGATACCGAAAGAGCGATCGCCAAAGGCGGTTGCGAGAGAATCGGCCTCGACGCTTCTTTTTGTAAGCACAAGGCAAACGGAAAAGAGACGGTTATAAACGCCGCGATGCCGACGCACAAAGAAGCTATTCAAGTCGTTCTCGACGCTCTTGTAAATCCCGACTACGGCGCTATCTCGTCGATGAAAGAAATCGACGCCGTCGGACACAGAATAGTTCACAGCGGAGAAGTGTTCGATTCGTCCGTCCTTTTGACCGACGACGTTATGAAAACCATAGAGAGTCTTTCCGAACTTGCGCCCCTTCATCAACCGGCGAATATTATCGGCGTTAAGGCGTGCCAAGCCATTATGCCCGACGTTCCGATGGTCGGCGTTTTTGACACGGCATTCCATTCGACTATGCCCGAAAAAGCATATATTTACGGAATTCCGTACGAAGCGTATACCGAGCATAAGATAAGAAGATACGGCTTCCACGGAACAAGCCACAGATTTGTTTCGCAAGAAGCGGCTAAGTATCTCGGCAGAGAGGGCGACGAAAACTTTAAGGTTATAACCATGCACCTCGGCAACGGCTCTTCCATTTCCGCGGTAAAAGGCGGAAAGAGCGTCGACACGTCGATGAGTTTTACTCCTCTCGGCGGAGTTCCGATGGGAACTCGTTCGGGAGACCTGGATCCGGCGATCGTCGAAACTCTCTCCGACAAATACGGTATGACAGTTTCCGAAACGATTGCCTACCTCAACAAGAAGTCGGGCGTTATGGGGCTTAGCGGAGTTTCTTCCGATTTCAGAGATCTCACGGCGGCGGCTAAGGAAGGAAATCACAGAGCGGCTCTCGCTTTGGACGTCTTCTCCTATTCGTGCAAAAAATACGTCGGGGCGTACGCCGCGGCGATGGGCGGAGTAGACTGCGTCGTATTCACGGCGGGTATCGGCGAACACGTTTTCGGGGTCAGAAGCAAGATTATGTCCGACCTCGGATTTATGGGAATTGCAATTGACGAAGATAAGAACTTGAACGTCGGCGACGGAATTTGCGATATCACCGCGGACGGAGTAAAAGTAAAGGTTCTCGTCATTCCCACCAACGAAGAGCTCGTTATTGCGAGAGATACCGAAAAACTTGCAAAATAAACGATATTTTTGAGTTATATCGCTTAAAAAAAATTGACAAGACAAAACAAATAATATATAATTGTAAGGCTAAGTATGGTTATTGACGTTAGGAGACTTAAATACGGCGGCAAGGACGAATGTTCGTTTTGTTTCGAATATAATGCCGACGATTCGCTTTTAACTCTGCCGAACGCGTCGTTTGCGCGACCCGTATCGGTTGTTGGAGTTTTGAGTTTGAACGGCGACGAGGTATACGTAGACGGCGAATTGTCCTACCGGTTAAACGCCAAGTGTTCCAAATGCTTCGACGATACGGTATACTTCGGCAGAGCCGAGTTTAGCGAGACCTTTTCGGAGGACGCGGACGGCGAAGACGACAGGTATCCTTTTGCAAAGGGGTTGGTCGATTTGACGAAAATGATAAACGACGCTTTGATTCTGTCGTTTCCGTATACGACGTATTGCGAGGCTCATTCCGACGAGGAAGAATCGGATTGACAGTAACTTTACTACGATACTTAAAGAATAACAGAGAGGTGTATAATAATGGCAGTTCCTAAGCATAAAACTTCGAAAATGAGAGCGAGAACGAGATTTTCCAACAATTCTAAACTTGCGGTTCCCGCATTGGTAAATTGCCCTCAATGTCACGAACTTAAGGCTCCTCACAAGGTTTGCCCGAAGTGCGGATACTATGATGGCAAAGCCGTAGTTGCTACCGAAAACGCGGATTGATAAGAAACAAATAATTTAGGCGGATAGCTCTGCTATTCGCCTTATTTTCGTATACGATATTTTGTAGAAGGTTGTAATGGTTTCGTCTGAGAAAAAATACGGAATATTCGGAAAAATTTTGCTTTTCGCGGCTACGATAGTATGGGGAAGTTCTTTCGTTATATTGAAAGACACCTTAAAAGAACTCGGCAACGGGCATTTCACGTTTTTCGTTTTGGCGTCTCGTTTTGTCGTCGCGGCGATCGTGTTTATATTGTTCTCGAGTTTCCGCTTGTCGAGTTTTAAGAAAGAGACGCTTTTTCACGGCGTGATTTTAGGGTTGATACTTTACGCGGCGTATGCGATTCAGACCGTCGCCCTTAACTATACGACTCCGTCGAAAAACGCTTTCTTAACCGAGATTTACTGCGTTTTGGTACCGTTTCTTTCGTGGGCGATTTTGAGGAAGAAGCCGTCTCCAAAGAATTTTATCGCCGCCGGCGCGTGTCTTACGGGCGTGTTGGTTATCGCGTTTTTCGGAAGAGTCGAAGAGGGCGGCAACGAGGTCTTGGGCGATTGTCTTACCGTTTCGTGCGGTCTCTTTTACGCCTTGCAAATGGTGTTTATACAAAAGTATTCGGACGACGATTCGATGTGGCTTTTGACCGTTGAAATCGTCGTGGTCGCGATTTTGTTTTCGTTGACGTCGGCTGTCGTTGAGTTTCCGAGATACGGCGCCGAACTCGAAATTTCTTTCGAGGCGGCTTGGAAAATGATTTACCTCGGGTTGTTCGCGACTGCGTTCGCTCAATTTGCTCAGATCTACGGGCAAAAGTTTACGTCGGCTACGACCACTTCGTTCATTATGTGTTTCGAGGGCGTGTTTGGCGTCGTATTCGAGTTTATATTCGGGTATAACAATTTGACGCCTTTCATTATAATTGGATTTATCTTGATTTTAACGACCTTAATCATTAACGAGACCGATTGGAACGGATTGAGACGTAAAATCGAAGAACGAAAGCGTTTGAAAAACAACTAAAAGACTAAAAAGAAAAGGGTCGGAATTTTCAAGACAAAATTCCGACCCTTTTCTTTTAGCGTAAAATAGAATAAAAAAGGGCTTAAGAAAGCCCAACAAAATTATTATAGCGCCAAACGCGTCGAGTGTCAATATCAAATTTGAAAATTTCACAATGTAAAAAAAGTCAAAACGGTATTGACATTCGGCGGTATCGGAGTTATAATGAACTTGCAAAAAGCGAAAGGCGACAAGCGGACGAAGCCGAAAGGCAAGCGGACCGAATGAAAAGATCGCCTAACAAAAAGCGAGGAGCAAGCCAATGTACTAATTTTTCTTAACGAACAAAAGGAGGTATAAAACAATGAAAATCAAAATTATATCTCGTTCGAAAAAAAGTTAGAGGAGACGACCGATGCAAAACTAAATCGGAAAGTTAGATTATAAACTTGCGGAAAGAATATCCGCGTAAAAACATATAAGAATTTTAGGAGGCAAATCTTCAAGTAGTTAAGATTGTCGGTCGACAAGGGTCGACAAAAATAAAAACAGAATAATAGAATTACGGGCTGCGGCGTAAGTAATCGTCGCAGTTCCTTTTTTATTCTTTTGTCGCCGTTC
>CAZVPW010000115.1:0-3775 GCA_964629115.1 uncultured Acidiphilium sp. | reverse complement strand
AAAACGCCGAAAACGAAATTAGAAGAGCCGAGAGCAAACTTCAAAATCAAGGATTTATATCCAAAGCCCCGAAAGCGCTTGTCGACGGAGAAAAAGCCAAAGTTCTTAAATTTACCGAGATAAGAGAAAAAATATTGAAGAGCATAGAAGAAATCGAAAACTAAAAAAAATGACGTTTGCGATTTCAAACGGAGCAAAAACATTGAACAATAAAAAGAATTTAAAAATAAGATTTTTGGGCGGCGTAGGCGAAATCGGAAAGAATATGACCGCCCTCGAGTACGGCAAAGATATAATCATAATCGACGCCGGACTCACCTTTCCGAGCGCGGATATGCCGGGAATCGACCTTGTAATTCCCGATATATCCTATCTCGTACAAAACAAAGACAGAATCAGAGGAATAGTTTTAACTCACGGACACGAGGATCATATCGGCGGATTGCCGTACGTTTTAAAAGAGATCAACGTTCCCGTTTACGGTACGAAGTTGACCCTAATGCTCTGCGAACACAAACTTCAAGAACAGAGAGTTAAGGATTATTCGCTCAACTGCATTAAGCCGTCGGGCGTCGTTAAACTCGGTTGTTTTTCGGTCGAGTTCGTTCACGTCAACCACTCGATTCCGGGAAGTTGCGCGCTTTCCATTACGACGCCGGTCGGAGTAGTATTCCATTCGGGAGACTTTAAGGTCGATTTGACTCCAATAAACGGTCAAATGATCGATATGACGAGAATTTCAGAAATCGGCAAAAAAGGCGTAACGCTTCTTATGTGCGAGTCTACGAACGTCGAGCAAGAAGGATATACCATGAGCGAACACGTCGTCGGAGAGACGTTGGACAGATTGTTCCAAGATAACGCTCGAAGAAGAATCATCGTCGCCACTTTCGCGACAAACGTTCACAGACTTCAACAAATTATAAACTTAGCCGAAAGGCACAAGAGAAAGATTGCGTTTTCGGGTAGAAGCATGTTGAACGTCGTCGAGGCGGCGAGCAAGGTCAACGAGATCAATATTCCCGAAAACATAGTCGTCGATATCGAGAAGATTAAGAATTATCAAGACAAAGACCTCGTCATCGTATCAACCGGAAGTCAAGGCGAGCCGATGAGCGCTCTCACGAGAATGGCGGCCGGAGAATATAATCAAGTTCAAGTCGGCAAAAACGACACGATAATCATCTCGGCTTCGCCGATTCCCGGAAACGAAAAGAGCGTTTATCAAGTAATAAACAATCTTTACAGAAAAGGCGCCGAGGTCGTTTATAAATCCATAACGAAAATTCACGTTTCGGGTCACGCGTGTCAAGAAGAGTTGAAAATTTTGCACACTCTTTTAAAGCCCAAATTTTTCGTTCCCGTTCACGGCGAGTATAGACATTTGAAAAAACATTGCCGTTTGGCGAAAGAAATCGGTATGAAAGACTCGAATATGCTTATCGCCGATATCGGAGACACGATCGAGGTTACTTCCAAAAGTATTCGTCGCGGCGATAGATTCCAATCGGGAACGAGATATATTGACGGACTTGCGATCGACGACAGTCAAAACGTCGTCAGAGACAGAAAGCATTTGTCCGAAGACGGCTTAATCGTCGCCATTTGTTGCCTTTCCGAAGATACGGGCGAAATCGTTCAAGGACCGGATATAATCAATAAAGGTTCGATTTTAACCGACGCGCAAATCGCCGAGGCTAAAAACGTTATCGTAAAAGCCATAAATTCCTTTGACGTTAAATCGGTCGGAGATATGGGCGAGATAAGAAAAACAATAAAGAAGAACCTTAGAAATTATATAATGAAAAAGACCAAGAAGAGCCCGATGATAATCCCCGTTCTTACCGAAGTCTAATGAACGAATACGTTAAGGGATTAATCTTGGAAAACGCTTCTCGCGTCGTATCTCCCGAACTTCGCGTTCTTCGCGAAGAATATAGAGAAAAGGGAATTCCGACGATTTTGTCCGAAAGTTTGAATTTTTTAATACAAACCGCGGTTATGTCGAATGCGACGAAAATCCTCGAATTCGGAACGTCGGTCGGCTGTTCGGGCATCGCTCTTCTTCAAGCCTTGCCCAACGCCCGTTTAACCACTATCGAGAGATATATGCCGTCCGAGGATCTTGCTAAGCGCAACTTCGAAATATTCGGCGTCTCGGATAGGGTTACTGCTCTTTTCGGCGAAGCGACCGAGATCGTCGATACCGTCGGCGACGGATTCGACTTTATTTTTTTGGATTGCAACAAATCAAAGTATAAAGATCTTTTTCCAAAAATAAAAAGAATAATGACAAGCGGCGGCGTTCTTTTTGCCGATAACGTACTCTTTAGAGGATACGTCAGCGGCGAAGTAAAAGCGCCACGTCGCCATAATACGATAAAAAACAATATGCGCGAATTTTTGCGTCTCGTCTCGACCGACGAAGATTTTATAACTACCGTCGTAGACGTCGGAGACGGAATAAGCATATCGGTAAAAAAGTAAAAGAAAGGTAATATGAATAAAGTCGAATTGCTTGCCCCGGCGGGTAATTTTTCAAAACTTAAAACCGCGATATATTTCGGCGCGGACGCCGCGTACATAGGAGGGAAAGATTTTTCCCTCCGCGCTTTTTCGGATAACTTTACGAGAGACGAAATCGTTTCCGCTGTAAAATACGCCCACGAAAGAAACGTTAAAATTTACGTTACCGTCAATATTTTTGCAAAGAATTCCGATTTTGAAAAAGCCGCGGATTATTTTAAATTCCTAAGCCGCGCAAACGTCGACGCCGTTCTTATAACCGACCCGGGACTTATCTCTCTTTGCAGAGAAGTCGCTCCCGACCTTCCCGTTCATATTTCGACGCAAGCAAATACGTTAAACGCGAGAGCAGTCAAGTTTTGGGGCGAACAAGGCGCCGAACGAGTCGTCCTTGCGAGAGAGCTCTCATTGAATGAAATTGCCGAAATAAAGAAATTTAATCCCGATATAGAACTCGAAGCGTTCGTTCACGGCGCGATGTGCGTCTCTTATAGCGGACGTTGTCTCTTGTCAAACTATTTGAACGGACGAGATTCGAACAGAGGCGAATGCGTTCAAGCGTGCAGATGGAATTACGAAATTAGAGAAAAATCAAAAGACGGAGATTTTTATCCGATTGAAGAAGACGACCGCGGTTCGTATATTTTAAACAGTAAAGATTTAAATATGATCGACCATATCGGAGAGATGATAGACGCGGGTATTTCGTCGCTTAAAATCGAGGGCAGAATGAAGAGCGAGTATTACCTCGCGTCGGTTGTAAACGCCTATAGAAGAGCGATTGACGAATATTATAAAATCGGCGATAAATACGTTGAAAATAGAATGTTTTACGACGAATTGAAAAAGACGGCTCACAGGGCTTTTACGACGGCTTACGCCTTCGGCGAGAACGATCGTACTCTGAATTACGACGACACTCAATCGGTCGGCGAAAGACAATTCGCGGCGATTGTCGTCGAGGGGACGAATTCGCTCGGATATTTCGTCGTCGAGATGCGAAACAGATTTAAAACTGGAGACGCGCTCGAACTTTTGACTCCGAACGAAAATTTAAACGCCGTCGTCGAGATAGAAAAAATGACCGACGAGGAAGGAACGGAAATAACCGACGCAAAATTGGTTCAACAAAAAATCAGAATATATTCGACTGTCAAAACAAGCGTCGGGGATATTCTCAGAAAATAAAACATAATACGACTTTTTTCGACATAGATTTACCCATGGAGGCAAATCTATGTTTTTTGAT
>CAZVPW010000114.1:0-3816 GCA_964629115.1 uncultured Acidiphilium sp. | reverse complement strand
GGGAATATAAGTTGTTCCTTAACGCCAATCGCGTAGTTTCCTCTTCCGTCGAAGGATTTGGAAGGAACTCCCTTGAAGTCTCTTACTCTCGGAAGAGCGACGGAAACGAGTTTGTCGAAGAAATCGTACATTCTGTCCTGTCTGAGGGTAACCTTTATGCCGACGTTCATTCCTTCTCTGACCTTGAAGTTCGCTACCGACTTCTTAGCCTTGGTAAGAACGGGCTTTTGTCCCGAAATAAGAGCAAGTTCTTGTTGAGCCTGCTGTACGCTCTTGGCGTTGTCTTTGATGTCGCCGAGTCCGTTGTTTATAGTTATCTTGACGAGTTTCGGACATTGATTTACGTTCTTATATCCGAAATGCTTCATGAGATACGGAACTACTTCTTTTTCGTACAAGTCTCTCTTTCTGCTAACATACTTGGAATCGGTTACAGTTTCCTTAGCAACCTGAGTCTTTTTGTCTGCCATTTTCTGTCTCCTTATTCGGCTTTATCCGCTTTTTTAGCAGCGGTCTTTCTGGGTTTTTTGGGGGCTTCGGCGTCGGTCGTCTTCTTAGCCGCGGTCTTCTTGGTCGCGGTCGCTTTCTTGGCGACTTTCTTCGCTTCGGCTTTTACGTCGAGGGGCTTGCCGCATTTCTTGCAAACTCTGACTTTCTTGCCGTCTACGACGACGTATCCGACTCTCGTGTTCTTTCCGCAAGCGGGGCAAACGACGAGCGCGTTGGAAGCGTTGATAGAACCGACTTGAGTTACGATTCCGCTCGTCTCGTTGGCTCTTCTCGCTTTTTGATGCTTGTGTTGAACGCAAACGCCTTCAACCTTTATCATATTGGACTCGACGTCGACGGAAAGAACCTTTCCGGTCGTCTTCTTATCTTTACCGGCAATTACGTATACGGTGTCATTCTTTTTAATCTTCATAGTCCGATCTCCTTACAGTACTTCCGGCGCAAGCGATATGATCTTCATATAATCTTTCTCGCGCAATTCTCTCGCGACAGGCCCGAAAATACGAGTTCCTCTCGGTTGCTTTTGGTTGTCGATTATAACCGCCGCGTTGTCGTCGAACTTAATGTGAGTTCCGTCGGGACGACGAAGTCCCTTCGAACTTCTGACGATTACGGCTTTAACAACGTCGCCTTTCTTTACGGCTCCGCCCGGAGTCGCAGTCTTGACGCTTGCGACGATTACGTCGCCGATGTTTCCGCATCTTCTGAACGAACCGCCGAGAACTCTTATGCACATAATTTCCTTAGCGCCGGAGTTATCCGCTACCTTTAATCTGGTTTGTGGTTGTATCATAACTTTGCTCCTCCTTTAATTATTTAGCCTTTTCGATGATTTCGGCGACTCTCCAGTTCTTATCCTTGGAAAGTTTTCTGGTCTCGACTATTCTGACCTTATCGCCGACGCCGCACGCGTTTTCTTCGTCGTGGGCTTTATATTTCTTGCTGGTAGTAATGGTCTTTTTGTAAAGCGGATGAGTCGCTTTGGTCTCGACGCTTACTACTACGGTCTTATCCATCTTGTCGGAAACAACAAGTCCGACTCTTTCTTTTCTTAAATTTCTTTCCATCTTCATTCCTCCGAGTTACGCGTTCGCCTTGATTTCTCTTGCGCGAATTTCCGTCTTAATCCTCGCGATATCCTTCTTGGTGGAGTTGATTACGTTGGGATTTTCGAGCTCGTTAACAGCGTGACGAAAACGAAGATTGAAGAGTTCGTCCTTGAGTTCGGCAAGCTTAACTTGCAACTCGTCGTTGGTCATTCCGTGAATTTCTTGCGCTTTCATGTTTAACCTTCAACTCCTTCTGTTATTTTTTCCTTTACTACGAACTTCGTCTTAATGGGAAGTTTGTAGCCCGCGAGGCGCATTGCTTCTCTCGCGTCTGCCTCGGATACGCCGGCCATCTCGAAAAGAACTCTTCCCGGCTTAACGACCGCTACCCAATACTCAACCGAACCTTTTCCGGAACCCATTCTCGTACCGGCGGGTTTTTTGGAAATCGGTTTGTGAGGGAATATATCTATCCAGACCTGACCGCCTCTCTTGACGAATCTGGTCATCGCAATTCTCGCCGCCTCGATTTGGTTCGAGGTAATCCATGCCGAACCGTCGGCAACGAGCGCGAAATCGCCGTACGCGATCTTGTTACCCTTGGTAACTTTGCCCGTCATTCTGCCGCGGTGTTGCATTCTTCTCTTTACTCTTTTTGGCATTAACATATTACGCTTCGCCTCCTTCGGCTTTCTTTGCCGTTCCGAGAACTTCGCCCTTATAAATCCATACCTTTATGCCGATCGCTCCGAAAGTGGTGTGAGCGGTAGCGGTACCGTAATTTATGTCGGCGCGGAGAGTTTGAAGGGGAATAGAACCGTCGTGGTATTGCTCGCATCTTGCGATTTCGGCGCCGTCGAGACGTCCGCTTACCATAACCTTAATTCCCTTAACGCCCATTCTCATCGACTTGTTGATTGCTTGTTTCATACATCTTCTGAACGAAGCTCTCTTTTCAAGTTGAGCGGCGATAGACTCGGCGACGAGTTGAGCGTCGCAGTCCGGCTTCTTAACTTCTACAATATTGACGGCAACTTGCTTGCCTTTGGTAACTTTAGCGAGTTGCTTTTTGATTATTTCGATACCCGCTCCGGCTTTGCCGATCAAAACGCCCGGTCTCGCGGTGTGAATCGTGATCGCGATTCTGCCGGCGGCTCTCTCGATCGCTATCTTGGAGATAGCGGCGGAATAATAGGTATTTTTGATGAAATCTCTGATGTCGTAATCTTCTTTGATGAACGCTCCGAAGTCCTTCTTATCCGCGAACCATTGAGTGTCCCAGCCTTTGATTACGCCTACTCTTAAACCGTGTGGATTAACTTTTTGTCCCATAACGTCCTCCCGCTTACTCGGCTCTGTCGACTACGACCGTGATATGACTCGTTCTCTTAAGGATTCTGTATCCTCTGCCGTGAGCCATAGGTTGCATTCTCTTGAGCGACGGACCTTGGTCCGCGTAGCATTCTTTAATGTAAAGTTCGCTTCTGTCGTATCCTTTGTTGTGCTCGGCGTTCGCCGCGGCGGAAAGGACGACCTTCTTTATGGGGTCGCATCCGGCCTTCGGAACGTTTTCGAGTATCGCGACAGCGTCGGTTACTTTTTTACCTCTTATAATATCGAGAACGGGTCTGATTTTATAAGGGGAAATTCTGATATATTTCGCGGTTGCCGATACGCTCGTTTTAGCGGCGGCTTCCGCTTTATACGCTTTCTTTCTTTCTCTGACATTAGTAGCCATTATTTTCTGCCTCCCTTCAATTATTTACCGGTAGTTTTCGATCCGGCGTGTCCCTTGAAGGTTCTGGTGGGAGCGAACTCGCCGAGTTTGCAACCTACCATATCTTCCGTAATGTATACGGGAACGTGCTTTCTGCCGTCGTAAACGGCGATAGTGTGACCGACCATCTGAGGGAAGATCGTCGAACTTCTCGACCAGGTCTTTAATACCGATTTTTTGTTCTCGGCGTTGAGAGCCTCGACTCTTTTAAGCAATTTCTCTTGAACGAAAGGTCCTTTCTTAACGCTTCTGCTCATATTGTTTTACCCTCCTCAATTAACTCGTTTAAGAATAAACTTATCGGATTTATTCTTCTTCTTTCTCGTCTTGTAGCCAAGAGCGGGTTTACCCCACGGAGTAAGCGGACCGGCGTGTCCGACGGGAGCGCGTCCCTCGCCGCCTCCGTGCGGGTGATCGCACGGGTTCATTACGGAACCTCTGACGGTGGGTCTGATACCCATATGTCTGGTCTTACCGGCT
>CAZVPW010000113.1:0-3855 GCA_964629115.1 uncultured Acidiphilium sp. | reverse complement strand
CCTCTATCCGTCTGCTCGACGACCATAGGTATAAGCGCCATAAAAAACCTCCCTTAATAGAACGAGGGTAATATTCAAATTACCCCCGTCGTTTATTTATCGTAAAATTACGCTATATCGTTGTTGTCTTTAAGAAATTTGAACAATTTGTCGATAACGATTCCGTTCTCGATATATTCGCGTTGCTTATCGCTTACGGTCTTGGCGTATTCGTCCGCGCTCTTGCCGACCGATGCCGCTTGCTCGGCGATCTTCGCGTCTACGTCGGCGGCGGTAGCCTCGATCTTCTCGTCGACGAGAATTTTGTCGATAACGAGCTGAGTCTTTACGCGGTCTTTAGCCGAATCTTTAAGTCCGTCTCTGTAAGAGTCCATCGTCTGTCCGGAATATTTGAGATAATCCTCGAACTTAAGTCCTTGATACATAAGTCTGTACGACGCTTGTTGAACCATATTGTCGATTTCTCTCTCGACCAAACTGTCGGGAACTTCGACTTCGCTCGCGTCGGATACGGCTTTGATAATCTTGTCTTCGATTTCTCTTTCGGCTCTTTGAGCGTTGGCTTTCTCGAGTTTTTCTTTGACCGACGCCTTATACGCGTCTACGGTCTCGCTTCCCGTCTTGTCTTTGACGAATTCGTCGGTAAGTTCGGGGAGCTTTTTCTCCTTTATCTCGCGGAGAGTAACGGTAAACGTCGCGTCTTTGCCTTTGAGGTCTTCGGCGCCGTAATCGTCTGGGAATTTAACGAGAATGTCCTTCGTGTCGCCGATATTCATTCCGACGACTCCGTCCTCGAAGCCGGGGATAAACGTTCCGCTGCCCAAAGTAAGATTTTGCTTCTCGGCGGTTCCGCCGTCAAACTTAACTCCGTCGATCGCTCCGCTGTAATCGATAACGGTTATATCGCCGTTTTGAGCCGCTCTGCCCTCGACGTTTTCTTCGGTCGCGTGTTGCTCCAAAAGTCTGTTGACTTCGGTCGCGATATCGTCGTCGTTAACATTATACTCAACTTTTTCAATCTTTATACCCTTGTAATCTCCGAGTTTTACGTCGGGCTTAACGGGGGTAACCGCGGTAAAAGTCAAACCCTTGTCGTCGATTTTGTCAATCGATACGTCGGGTCTGTCGATAGGCTCGATTGTCGGTTCTTTTTCGAGAACGTCGTAATAGTGTTTAGCGAAAGCGATATTGATCGCTTCCTCGTAAAACGCGCCCTTGCCGTATTGTTGTTCGATTACCGACTTGGGAACGTGACCTTTTCTGAATCCCGGAACTTGATATTTGGACTTGGTCTTTTCATAAGCCGCGTCTTGCGCTCCGCTCCACTCTTTCGCGGTCAAAGTTACGGTGATTTTTACCGTACTCTTCTCGCCTTTTTCGTAACTGTACTTCATATATACGCTCCTTAAACCTATTGTTTCGAATGTAGTCAACCCGACCTAAAGTCGAGGTTTGCAATCTATTCTAACATATTTTTATTTAATTTGCAAATTTTTCCGTCAATAAATTTTACTTTTGTAACAAAAATATATATAATCTATTGGTCGGCGAACCTTTTCGCTCGACAAAAAGAACTTTTCAAAAAAACACGGACGGTAAAAAAATGCCACAAGACGCATTCGCTTTAAAACATATCGCAGCCGAACTCGACGAACTTTTGTCGGGAGCGAAAATCAACAAGGCGTCGCAACCCGACAAGGACGACGTCTATCTCTTGACCTATTCCGCAAAACTCGGAAGCAAAACGCTCGTCTTGTCTACGAACGCCGAAAACTGCCGCGTCTCGTTTGCGTCAAAGGAAAAACCCAACCCCAAAGTCGCCCCGAATTTCTGTATGCTCTTGAGAAAACACTTGCTCGGCGCGACTATCGAGCGGATCAGAACGATCGAGTTCGAGCGCATCGTCGCCATAACTTTTTCCAACAAAAACGACTTCAAAGAAAGAGTCGACAAGGTTCTTTACGCCGAAATAATGGGCAAATACTCCAACCTTATTTTGACCGAAAACGGAATTATTCTCGGGTGTTTGAAAAACGCCCCGCTCGACGCGACGACCTCGCGCGTTACCTTATCGGGCGCTCCCTACAAACTTCCAAAACCGCAAGACAAAATCGAACTAACGGACAAACAAGCCTCTATAAGTCGATTATCCGCATTTTCCGGCGAAGAACTCGGCGATTTTATTTTTAAGAATTTCAAGGGATTTTCATTCCCGACGGCAAACGAAGCGGCTCTTTTCGCGAGGGGCGAAACGGACGCCGAAAAGATATATGAAAAAATCGTCGAATTTTACTTTAATCCCCCTCTTCGCCCGAACGTCGGCGGACAAGGAAAACTCAAAGACGTATATTTAACCGACTATAAAACGGTCGAGGGAGAGAAGAAGTTTTACCCTCTCCTCTCGGACGCCGTCGACGATTTTTACACGGCGCGAGACGCGACGAAGGAATTTCAAACCAAACAAAAACGTCTTTTAGACAAAGTCAACGCCGCCTTAAAGAAAAACGCCAAAAAGCTGCAAGCCGAATCGGACAAACTCCTCGAAATCGCCGACCGAGAAACCCTGCGCCTTAAAGGAGAACTCTTGACGGCTTACGCCTATAAAGTAAAAAACGGGGAAAGCGCGATAGAACTCGAGAATTATTACGACGACAATAAACCCGTGAAAATTTCTCTCGACAAAAACCTTTCCGCCAACCAAAACGCTCAGAGATATTTTAAAAAATACGCAAAACAAAAAAGGGCGTTCGAAATAGTATCTCCGCAAAAGGAAGAGACCGAAAAAGAACTGTCTTATTTAAAGACGGTCGCCTTGGAAATAAACTCGGCGGAAACCGTCGCGGACTTTGCCGAAATCGAAGAAGAACTCGTCGAAGTCGGAATGATTCCCGCCCCGAAATTTAAGAAGAAACCCGAAAAGGAGACGCCTTACGCCGTATACTCGGTCGACGGTTACGTCGTCAAGCGAGGCAAAAACAACGCCCAAAACGACCGTTTAACCGGCCGAGCGTTCAAAGACGACCTTTGGCTTCACGCTAAAGGTTACCCCTCTTCGCACGTCGTCGTCGAGACAAAAGGCGAGCAAATTCCCGACAACGTCGTAAAAATCGCCGCCGAGATTTGCGCATACTACAGCGATTGCAGAGGCGCTTCTAAAGCCCCGATTGACTATACTTTCAAAAAATACGTCAAAAAACCGCCCAAGGCAAAATCGGGAAGCGTAATTTATACCGATTATAAAACGGCTCTCGTAACGCCCGATCCCCACGAAGAATTTAAAGCCTAACGGCGAATTACCGCCGACGAGGGGAAAAGAGGTTCAGACGAGCAACAAGAGACATAGAAGAGGAGAAAAAGTCAAGACGACCGTTAAACAAGCGACGACGACAAGAACCAAGACATTAAAAAGCGGCGGCAAGCGACGACGAGAGCCGAAACCGTAAAAAAGCGGCGGCAAGCGACGAAGACGCGGCGACAACCGCCAAAGCAACCCCTAGACGACCTCAAAAAAATAAAAAAACGCGGGATAAACTGCGTAAAAGACAAAAAGAAAATCCCGAGCGTTTGCTCGGGATTTTTATTGGAGGCGCCACCCGGATTTGAACCGGGGCATAAAGGTTTTGCAGACCTTTGCCTTACCACTTGGCTATAGCGCCGCTCAGACTCAGCGAAGAACTCTCCGCTCTCAAAGCCGTTTTATTTTACCATAAATAACAACCCTTGTCAACCGTTTTCATCGAGGCTCGCAAGTTTTTTTGCCGTTCTCGATTTTTCTCGGCTCGACGAGGCGAAAAGGCGGACGAACGCTCTCGCGTTCGTCCGCGCGTTTTATCCGCAACGACCTCTTTCGTATAT
>CAZVPW010000112.1:0-3881 GCA_964629115.1 uncultured Acidiphilium sp. | reverse complement strand
GTTATCCGTATCGATACCCGCACCGGCGAATATATGGAAAGAGTTAAGAAGTAATCTCGTAATCTTTCGGACGGCGCGTTGAAAACCGTGTTTTTTCACGCCGTCCGTTTTTGCATTTTTTAACGCTCGAACATGAAAACCGTACTCGTAACGGGAGGAGCCGGCGGAATTGGCGAAGCGGTTTGCCGTCGATTCGCGGCGGACGGATATTTCGTCGGAGTATGTTATTATTCCTCCCAAGAAAAAGCGAAAAAAATATCCGCCGAAATAGGCGGCGCGGCAATACAAGTCGACGTAACAGATATTCGTTCGGTCGAAAGGGCTACGAACGAATTTTTGGCGTATAAAAACAAAATCGACGTTTTGGTTAACAACGCCGGAATAGCTCTTCCGATCAAGACCATTCTCGATTGCGACCAAGAGGATTTCAATCGAATCTTCGACGTCAACGTCAAGGGAACCTTCAATTTTTCAAAAGCCGTCTTGCCTCGAATGTTGGGCGAGGGCGGGGCGATCGTAAACGTTTCGTCTATGTGGGGGCTTGTCGGAGGATCTTGCGAAGTCTTGTATTCGGCGTCGAAAGCCGCCGTTTTAGGTTTTACGAAGGCTCTCGCTAAGGAATACGCCTCTTCAAACGTCAGAATTAACGCCGTCGCTCCGGGGTTTATAGAAACCGAGATGAACGCCGCTTTTTCTGCGGATGATAGAGATTTAATTAAATCTGATATTCCCCTCGGAAGATTCGGCGAGCCTAAAGACGTCGCCGAGGCGATCTTCTTCTTGGCGGATAAAGCCGAGTTTGCGACGGGAATTACGTTGAATATAAGCGGCGGCGAAGTTATTTAAATTTTTTCGGGAGGGCTTGAATGAAAGAGATTACTTTTTTGAAAGAAAGGCAGTTCTTTTCTCCTTACGCTACCTTTTCCGAGAAGACTCTCGGTAGGGTCAGACCCGAAGAGCCGTGTCCTATGCGAACGGAATTTCAAAGGGACAGAGACAGAATAATTTATTCCAAAGCCTTTCGTAGGCTTAAAAACAAAACGCAAGTTTTCTTTTCGCCCGAGGGAGATCATTATATGACTCGACTGACGCACACGTTGGACGTCGCCCAAGTCGCTCGATCGATCGCTCGTTCTCTCGATTTAAACGAAGATCTCGCCGAAGCCATCGCTTTGGGGCACGATCTCGGTCACACCCCGTTCGGTCATTCCGGCGAGAGGGTTTTAAACAAACTCAATCCGCGCGGATTCGAACATAACAAACAGTCTTTAAGGGTTGTCGACGTTTTGGAAGATTTAAATTTGACCCAAGAGGTCAGAGACGGAATCGTCGAACATAAAAAGTCGGGAACGCCTCATACTCTCGAGGGAAAAGTTGTTTCCATAGCCGACAGAATAGCCTATCTCAATCACGATATAGACGACGCGATTAGGGCGGGGATTTTGAAAGAGGGAGATTTGCCGAAGTCGGAAACCGACGTTTTGGGGCAAACGTCCAGAGAGAGAATCAACAATATGATTCGCTCGGTATACAATAACTCGGTCGGCAAAAACGACGTTACAATGGAAGACGAGAAAATGCTAGCGACCGAAAGGTTGAGAGATTTTATGTTCCAAAAAGTCTACGTCGATCCGGCTGCTCGTTCGGAAGAGAGCAAAGCGGCGGAAATGCTTGCGCTTATCTACGATTATTTCAAAAAACACAAGGAAAAACTTCCCGATTTTTACAAAAAACTTTTGGACGACTACGATGAAGACGACGTGGTCACCGATTATTTGTCGAGTATGACGGATAGGTACGCCGTATACGCGTTCGAGGAGATATTCGTGCCTAAGAATTTTATTTTAAGGTAACAAAATGGCGTTCGACGAAAAATTTATCGAGGAATTAAAACAAAAGAATAATATTATCGATATCGTCGGAAGATATTGTGTTTTGAAAAAACGCGGAAACAGTCATTGGGCGTGTTGTCCTCTTCCCGGTCACTCGGAAAGAACTCCGTCGTTCACGGTTAACGAGGCGGGGCAGTTTTTCAAGTGCTTCGGTTGCGGAAGAGGCGGAGACGTCATTACCTTTATCAGAACGATGGAAAATCTCGATTACGTCGGGGCGATTAGGTTGCTCGCCGAAAACGCCGAAATAGCGATGCCCGACGACAACAGAGATTACAAAAAAAGAGAAGCGGATAAAAACGCGAGGGATAGGCTTTTATCCCTAACCAAGGAGACGGCGCTTTTTTACGTTCGAAATCTCTCGCTCGACGAGGCGAAGCCTCATAGGGACTATTTGGCGTCCAGAGGCATTGAGAAAAGGACGATTACGGCGTTTGGTCTCGGGGCGTCCGTCGATATGTTTTCGTTGCCGCGTTTCTTAAAAGAAAAGGGTTATACCGAAGAAGAGGCCGTTAAATGCGGCGTCTGCCAAAGAAAGACCAAAGAAGACGGAAAATCTTTCATATACGACGCGTTGAGCGGCAGACTTATAATTCCGATTATCAACAACCTCGGCAACGTCGTCGCTTTCGGCGGACGGTTGCTCGAAAAAAAGCCCAACTTCGCGAAGTATAAAAACACTCAAGAGACCGAATTGTTCGTCAAGAACAGAACGCTCTACAATATCAACAATTTAAAGAAGGAAAAGGCTCGAGGCGGACTCGATTCGATTATAATGGTCGAGGGATATATGGACGCCATTTCGGTTTATAACGCCGGGTTTAGGAACGTCGTCGCGTCGATGGGAACTTCATTGACGGTCGAACAAGCGCGTATGCTCAAGAGGTACGCGAACGTCGTTTTGATAAGTTACGACGGCGACGGAGCCGGACAAAAGGCGACGCTCAGAGGTCTCGATATTTTGAAAAACGAAGGGCTTGACGTCAGAGTTGTATCTCTCCCCGACGGACTTGACCCCGACGACGTAGTCAAAAAATTCGGAGCGGAGGCGTACGGGCAGTTGCTCGAAGAGAGTTTGCCGCTCGTCGATTTCAAGATAAAACATTTAAAGAGCGAGTATAACTTGAGCAACGTTTCCGAAAAAAGGAAGTATTTAAACGAGGCGATTAAGGTTATCGCCCAGATCGATTCGGAGAGCGAGAGAGAGGATTTGCTCAGAAAACTCGGGTTCGACACGAACACGACTTTCGAGTCCTTAAAGCGCGACGCGGACAACCTCTCGGTCGGAAAGCAAGTCGTCGAGACGGTAGTCGTTTCCGAGCAGAGCGCGGACGGCGCGAAAAACGCCGAGCGTTTCGTCTTGTGCGCGGCGCTTTTCAATAAGGAATATTCGAAAGAGTACAATCTTTACGGGCGAGAGTTTAAGAATTCGGTCCACGCAAAACTCGCCGAAATTATAAGCCAAAACCGAGAAGAAGGGAAGGAAATTTTCCCCTCGTCTTTATCGGGATTGTTCGACGAGGGCGAACTCATCGAATATAACGCCGTTTTATCGAGCGGCGACAACGTCTTCGGAACGAGGGGCGAGAAGCAGTATTTTAAAGATTGCGCCGCCGCGCTCTTAAAGCAAGACTTTGAAAACGAACTAAAAGCGCTGAACGACGTTTACCGTTCGGAAACGGATACGTCGAAGAGAAAACAAATCGTCGCCGAGATTGCGATAATAACCGCAAAACTCGCGAAATTTTAACGGAGGAAAAGATAATGGCAATTACCGACGAACAACTTCAACAGACAATCGCCGCGTTGGTCGAGGATTATAAGACCAAAGGTTCTATCGGGTCGGACGCGCTTTGCGACAGACTCGAGAGAATAGACGCCGACGCCGCTCAAATCGACGAGGTTTACAGAGCGTTGGAAGAAAATAAAATCAAAATTATCGACGATTACGAAAAAGATAAAGAACTTTACGAGCAGATAATCAAAGAG
>CAZVPW010000111.1:0-3889 GCA_964629115.1 uncultured Acidiphilium sp. | reverse complement strand
ACGGAGACGAGAACGCGAAGAGATGTTTGTCCGAGGCGAACTTGCGTCTCGTCGTATCGATAGCAAAGAGATACGTCGGAAGAGGAATGCATTTTCTCGACTTGATTCAAGAGGGCAATCTCGGGCTTATGAAAGCCGTCGAAAAATTCGATTATCAAAAGGGATTCAAGTTTTCGACTTACGCCACTTGGTGGATTAGACAAGCGATAACGAGAGCGATCGCCGACCAAGCGAGAACGATAAGAATACCCGTTCATATGGTCGAAACGATAAATAAAGTCGGAAGAGTTTCGAGACTTTTGATGCAAGAGTTGGGAAGAGAGCCCACTCCCGAGGAGATAGCAAAAGAGATGGGAATTCCTGAATCCAGAGTTATCGATATTCAAAAAATCGCTCAAGACCCCGTTTCCCTCGAAACGCCTATCGGAGAAGAGGAAGACAGTCATCTCGGCGATTTTATCGAGGACGACACGAGCGCCGCTCCGACAGACGTCGTCGCCGGAAATATGCTCAAAGAGCAACTTATCAACGTTCTCGATTCTTTGACTCCGCGCGAGGAAAAAGTCTTGAGATTGCGTTACGGTATCGACGACGGAAAGCCGAGAACCCTCGAAGAGGTCGGAAAGGAATTTAACGTTACGAGAGAAAGAATAAGACAGATCGAGGCGAAAGCTCTCAGAAAACTTCGTCATCCGTCGAGAAGCAAGAGGTTAAAGGACTTTATTGACTAAGTTTATCTCAAAAAGGTTGTCCGTTCTCTTCGAAGAGATAAAGGGCGGTGGTTCGTTCGCGGATATAGGTTGCGATCACGGATACGTCGCCGAAAACGTTATTTTAAGCGGAAAATCCGACAAGGTTTACATCTCGGATATATCCGAAAAGTGCTTAAAAAAAGCCGACGAAAGGCTTAGAGTTTCGTGTTTCGGCAAGTACGAAGCGGTCGTTTCGGACGGGTTTGAAAGTATCCCTTTCGTCGACGAGGCTCTTATCGCCGGAATGGGCGGCGAGTTGATCGTCAAAATTTTAAAGAGAGAAAAAAGACTGCCGACTCGGTTGGTTTTACAACCGATGAAGCATTCGGCGGAACTCAGAAGAACGCTTTTTGCCCTCGGCTACGGAATAATCAAAGACTACGTTTTTAAAGATTGCGGCAAGTTTTACGACGTTATAGTCGCCGAAAAGAATGCCGAAGTCGAAAAATATACCGCCGACGAAGAGACGTTCGGAAGAGATAATCTTTTGCTGAAAAGCGACGATTTTCTCGATCTCGTAAGGTCTCAATTGTTTTTGTTCGAAGACGCCGCGAAAAGAGCGAGCGGAATCGAAAAGCAAAGACTTTTGAGAGAAATTGAAAAGAGAAAAGAGATTTTAAAATGAAATTTAACGAATTTTACAACGTTTTGCAAGAATACGCGCCGTTAGAATACTCCCAAAGATTTATTGCCGAGGGGTCATACGACAACAGCGGCGCTCTCGTCGAGACGACGCGCGAGATCAAAACGGCGTTGTTTTGCTTAGACTTGACAAGCCAAAGCGTAAAAAAGGCTATCGAGGTTTCGGCGGACGTCGTCGTCACTCATCATCCGGCGATATATCGCCCGATCAAGAGTTTGCCTTGTTCTTCGCCCGTCGCGCAAGCGATCGCCGCCGGCGTCGGCGTTATTTCGTTTCATTTGAATTTGGACGCCGCTAAAGGCGGAATCGACAATTCGTTTGCCGAGGGGCTCGGCGGAAACGTCTTAAAGATTTTGGACGATTTCGGGGACGGAGCCGGTTACGGTAGAGTGTGCAAAACCAATATTACGCTTTCGGATTTTACCGAAAATTATAAAAAAATATTCCGAACCGATAAAGTTTGCGCATACGGAAACGAAGGGGCGGTTATAAATAAATACGCGTCCTTTTGCGGAGGCGGTTTAGGAGACGAAGAGGTTGATTTAGTCTTAAAAGAGGGGGTAGACCTCGTCGCTTCGGCGGATATTCCTCATCACGTTTTGTTAAAAGCCTTAGAAAACGGACTTAACGTATTGTCTTGCGCTCACTACGACACCGAGAATTATGGTATGAGAAAATTTTCGGAAACGGTAAGCGAAAGGTTAAAAAATATAAAAATAATCTTCTTCGACGACGACAGATTCGTCTGATCGAAGGAAGGAGCAAAAAATGATAGAACAATTACTCGAGTATCAGAAAATCGATTCGTCGCTTCGCGAAATCGAAACGCTTATTTCGCAAAGCGAAGTCAGAAAAAAAGCCGTTGCCGCTCGTAATTTCTTAAAGAGCAGAAACGACAACGTCGCGGCTTTGGAATCGAGAGCCGAAGATCTCGTCGGCAAATACGCCGAGAGCGTTAAAATCTTCGACAAACTTACCGAAGAATTGAAAGAATACGGCGACGTGGACGAATACGGCGACGTAGACCAATTGGGATACGTCAAGAAAAAAGCGCGCGAACTTTCGGACGAAATCGAAGAACTCTCGAGGGCGATCGACGATATTTCGCGCGAGATTGCCGCCGTTTTGAAAGAGTTTACTCAACTCAAAAGCAAAACCAAAGAGGCTCAAGCTCAATACGACGAGTTTGCTCCCAAGTATAACGAACTTAAAGCCTCTAAAGAGCCCGAAACAAAGGCTATAAAGGAAAAACTCGAGAAAATCGAAAAGGATATTCCCGAAAAGGAGATGGCGCTTTACAAGGCGAAGAGAAAAGATAAAATTTTCCCGATTTTATACGCCGTTCAAGTCTTTGCGAAAAAACCGCATTGCAGCAGATGCGGAACGGAATTTCCCATGGCGAATTTCGACGATTTGAAAAAGGGAAGCATCGTCGAATGCGAATCTTGTCACAGACTCGTTTATTACGTTCCCGAAAAATAATCTCGAGCGTTTAATCGGCTTTGCTAAAGGTTGAAACGACTTTAAGAAAAGAAAAACCCTTTAAACGCCGCCGAAAAAAATTCTACATATAAAACACGCGAAAACCGTGGAAACTAAGGTTGACGCAATCGATATTGCTATCGGTTGCGCCAATTTTTTTTGAGTAACGTTCGAAAAGTATACCGCCGAGACGTAAAAAATCGTCTCGGACGAACCGAAAACGACCGACGCGCATCGAGCGACGTACGAATCGGCTCCGTAATTAGAGAATATTTCGCTCAAAAGAGCCAAGCTTCCTCCGCCCGAAAAAGGTTTTAAAAAGACGAGCGGCGCGATTTCTGTCGGGATATTCAAAAAAGAAAAAACGGGAGATAAGGTTTTCGTGAAAAGGTCGGAAATTCCGCTTAAGGAGAACAATTCCGTCATAACGAAAACCGCGACGAGATAGGGAAAGACCGAATAAGTCGTTTTAAGTCCTTTTGCGGCTCCTTCCGCAAAGGAATCGTAAATTTTCACCTTCTTTTTTAAAGCAAAAGAGAATAAAAGGAGTAAAAGAACGGGGATAACGAAAGATAAATACTTCATTTTCGAATAAAAATCGTCGATAAAAAACTCGCGACGACAAAACATACGATCGAGGACAAAAGAGTGGGCAAGAACACGTCGGGCGGGGACGCCGACCCGAAAGATTGTCTGAGCGTTACGACCGTGGTCGGGACGATTTGCGGAAAGGCGCAAGAGATTACGAGAAACCTTTTCGCCGCTTTCTCGTTGTTTTTTTCGCAAAGTCGAGTCGTCGCGGCAATCCCCGACGGCGTCGCGATTCCTCCCATTCCGAGAAGATTTGCCGAGAGCGCGACGGCGACGTCTTTAGTCGAGTCGTCGTCGGCGTTAAAGAAAAATTTTTCAACGAGAGGCGAGGTTTTTTTCGATAAAAAGGAGAGAGCGCCCGCCTTTTCGGCGACGCTTAGGATCCCCGACCAAACCGAATAGACGGCGACGAGGTTTAAAG
>CAZVPW010000110.1:0-3979 GCA_964629115.1 uncultured Acidiphilium sp. | reverse complement strand
CTTATATGAAGTATAAATTTTGCAGAAAATCCGTTTTTTTCGATAAAAACCGCATATTTTACTTATTTTGCATATTTATGCGGTATATCTGTATAATATACGCGTATTTTCTATGGTTTATATTTTTCTCGATATTTTTTTTAAATTACACTTCTCCTTTTTACCGTTACTATTTCCTATTTTGCTCGTTTACTTCTTTAGAACCGTTTACGATTTTCTCCTTGTTTATTGCGATAAGCAAGGCAACGAATCAAAACGCCCCTTTTAGTCGTTGCGTTGATCAAAAACAAACTCTTTTTTTGGGGGCATTGAGAGGAGCAAAGCGACGCGGCAATCTCACTTGGATTATAGCGTTTTCAATTTCTTGTTGCGTTGAGCAACGCGACGAAGCAATCTCAAAACAACGATATAGTTCAAGCGAGATTGCTTCGGTTTTTTCAAAACCTCGCAATGACGGTTGAAAAAACAAACGGATTTGCCGCGCCTTTTCAAAAATCTTGCAATGACAATTAAAAAACCGACTGCCGCGGATTTTTCACAACTACGCGACGACGACATAAAAAAAATCCCGAAAGGAAATCCTTTCGGGAATAAACGCTATGTTTTAGGCTTTGTAAACGACTTTTCCGCCTACGACGGTATACAAGACGTTGAAATCTCTGTCCAATACGACAAAATCCGCACGTTTTCCGACTTCAATCGTTCCTCTGTCTTCCAAAACGCCGATATTCTTTGCCGGATTATAAGTCGCGTAATCGACGGCGTCGACAAACGGAACTCCGACTTTTTGAACCAAATTCTTTATGGCGACGTTCATCTTCAAAACGCTTCCGGCAAGAGCGCCGTTTCTCAAACGAGCCTCGCCGTCCTTGACGATAACTTCTTGACCGCCGAGTTCGGACAATCCGTCGGGCATTCCCTTAGCCCTCATCGCGTCGGTTATAAGCGTATACTTATCGCGCGGCTTATTCTTGATAACGAGTTTTATCGCCGGAACGCTGACGTGAATGGTATCGCATATCATCTCGCAGTTAAGTTCGTCCAAAAGCATCGCCGATCCTACGATTCCGACTTCTCTGTGATGAAGCCCCGTTTGCGCGTTGTAAGTATGGGTAACGTTGGTCGCTCCCGCCTCGACGGCTTTTACCGCGTCGGAATAATTTCCGCCCGTGTGACCTATGGACGCCGTAACGCCTTTGTTTCTCAAATGTTTGATAAGCTCGATTCCGCCCTCGACTTCGGGAGCAAGCGAGACTATTCTTATCGCGTCGCCCGACGCGGCGTTATACTTATCGAAAGTTTCCGCGGAGGGCTTGGCGACGTATTCAAGCGGTTGCGCCCCGACGTGTTTGGGCGAAATGAACGGTCCCTCTAAGTGCGCGCCCAACACTTCGGCGCCCTTATATTCGCCCTTTGCCATTATCTCTTTAACCGCCGACAACGCCTTGGTTATATTCTCCTCGCTTTGAGTCATGGTAGTGGCGAGGAATCCAGTCGTTCCTTCCCTAGCGACGAATTCGGAAATCGTCTGCAACGCTTCGACGCTTCCGTCCATCGCGTCCGCGCCGCCCGCTCCGTGAATATGCTCGTCGATAAAACCGGGGAGAACTACTCCGTCCGTTTCAAATAAAGGCTCTATCCCGTCCGAATTGTCTCCGATATACGCAATGCGTCCGTTTTCGATTCCGACGTTCGTTTTTACGATTCCGACGTTTCTTATGTAAACGTCTACGTTTTTCAGTCCTTTCATGCTATATCCTTATATAACTATATTCTTATATCTCGCGATTTGAACGATTTAAAATCAAATTATTTCAAAAGGCTTGCCGCCGCTTGATCGCAAACGAGGGTACAGTCGGGGTGCAACTGCAAAACGCTTGCCGGAACGGTTTCGCAAACTTCGCCTTTAACGAGTCCGTAAACGGCTTTGGCTTTGTTTTCGCCGTTTGCGAGAATAACGATTTTCTTGGCGTTCATAATGTTTTTAAGACCCATGGTGAACGCTTGACGAGGAACGTCGTCAATACTCTTGAAAAGTCTCGAATTATCCTTAACGGTGCTCTCGGCAAGATCGACGACGTGAGTAACGCTTCCAAACGGAGTTCCGGGTTCGTTAAACGCGATGTGTCCGTTCGATCCGATACCCAAAACTTGAACGTCTTGTTGATTTAATTCCAACAAAGCGTTATATCTGTCGCACTCGGCTTTTCTGTCGGTCGCTTTGCCGTTTTCGATATTTGTATTGGCAAAGTCGACGTCGATATGATTGAAGAGATTGTCTCTCATAAAGTAAACGTAACTTTGGTCGCTGTTTACGTCGAGACCGGCGTACTCGTCGAGGTTTACCGTCTTAACGTTTTTGTAACTCGTTCCGTTTTCCTTATGGTCCTTTATCATATTTCTATAAAGTCCGATAGGGGTCGAACCGGTCGCGAGACCGAGAACGGCGTCGGGCTTATTCTTAACGACGTCGATTACAATCTCCGCCGCTTTATCGCTCATTTCTTGATAATCTTTAACTACGATAACTTTCATTTTATTCTCCTTTCGTCGCTCGTCTTTTCGGGCGGCGTTAAAAACTATTATTTAATTGCCGGAAGGGAAGCCGCCGCAATGCTTTGACCGACTCTTCTGTTCTTCTCGTCGGGCATTTCTATGCGGAAGTTAAGCTCGGGATATTCCTCTTCGAGAATCTTGTTGGCTCTGTCCATAATGATATTTCCGCCAAGTCCGCTCGTAACTCTTCCCAAAAGAAGGATATGCTTTATGTCGTAGAACATTGCGTAATAAGGCATAGTATATCCGAGATAAGTTCCGATATCTTCGTAAATATGTTTTGCGAGAGAATCTCCGTCCGCCATCATCTTTTGAACGACTTTGAGTTTCTCCGCCGGGCTTAAGCCTTCGTCGAATTTGAAGCCGCCTTTTTCGGCGAGTTTTATGACGCCGTCTTGCGAAAAGTACTTAACGCCGCAGCCGTAATCTCCGCTCCACTCGTCGACCATCGCGTCCTCGTTATAGTCTACCGGAACGAACGCGAGTTCGGAAAGCCAACCGTTGAGTCCGCCGTCGAGATTGATATATCCGACCGCCTCGCTCGTACCCATAGCGATTCCGAGAACGCCGTTGTCGTTCAAATCGATAGCGCCCGCCAAAGCGGTTACGTCGCCGTCGTTCGCGACCTCCAAGGGAATGTTCTCGCCGAGTTCTTTGGCGACGTCTATATACATATTCTTGACTTTCTTGTTGAAATCGTCGTCGCTAACCTTAAGGAAAAGCGAAGCGACCATTATCTTATTGTTGACGTAAACGCCGGCGCTCGATACGCCGATAGCGTCGACTCTGGGCATTTTCGAAGCCGCGGTTTTCATAGCCGTCAAAATCTCGCGATAATGATATTCGGGATCGGCGGTGATTTTGGGGAACCAAACGACCTCTTCGCTGTAAACGACTTTTCCGTCTATAACGGCGCTGACTTTTCTGTCGCTTCCGCCGGCGTCGAAGCCTATTCTGCAACCCTCGAGATGTCCGCCGACCGAGAGAGAACTCTTCTTCAAAGCCGGGAAAGACTTTTCGTCGCTCTTTACGACATCGAATTCGGTCTCGTATACTCTTTCCATAAAGCCCTTGTCAAACGCTCTCAAACCGTCGACCGAATAGGCTTTCTTAACGTAGTCGTAAATACCGTCGTCGCCGCAGATATAAATCTTGTAGCCTCCGACGACCCAAAGAATGGTCTTGACGATTCTCTCCGCCATTTTATTGTTTTCGGCGGCTTTGCTCTTGTCGGCGTAAACGGGATATTCGTAAATATAGTTATATCCGTCGTTTCTTTCGACGCATATTTTAAGCAAATGATTATCGCCTTTTTTTACGTCGGCGACGTAATTCTTGAATTCTTCGTACATAGGTCTGAATTCTTTATCCAGATACGGAACGTATTTCATAGTTTCCCTCCGAGTTTTACTTTATTATATAA
>CAZVPW010000109.1:0-4011 GCA_964629115.1 uncultured Acidiphilium sp. | reverse complement strand
GTCTGTTTCGTGACCGAGGAAAACCCGACGACGACGGCTCTCGAGTTTTGGAGTTTTTCGTCTCTTGCGATAAGCGACGGAACTTCGTCGAGCGCCGCGCCTTGGTCTTTTAGGTTGTTTTTTTTCAAAAAGTCCTCGTAAGCCGAGTAGAGTATGGCGACGTCGGATATTTTTGCCCGTATGTTTTCGGCGCATTCGCCGGACTTGAGCGCGAGTTCGGACGGATCGACTTTTGCGGATTTTAACTGCGCGACGAGTTCGCTTGTTTCGTAAGCAAACGACGGAGACGAGGCGAGTTTAGAGAGCGTTTGGAGTTTGTCGGCGTTGTCGGCGAGGATTTTTCGCATAACAATCGCCGCGGCGTCTTTTGAAAGGGTCGTCGCGTTTTCTTTTTTGTCGGAGGCGTATCTGCCGAACGAGGTTACGTTGACGTTAAACGTTCCTCCGCCGAACGCGTCGACGAGGGCTTGTTCGACGGAGAGGGTCAATTTGTCTTCGCAAAAGACAATCGTTTGATCCGAGAGGCTCGAGCCTCTTTCCGCTATTTTTTTCGCGGCGTTTCGAACGCACGAAAAATATGTTTTCGCCGTGTATAGTTTCATCGTTTTTCTTTGCCCTTGAGTTTATAATCGTATTATAGCGCGTTTCGCCGATTATTTCTATAAGTATCTTGTGAAAATTAAAAATTTTTGATATTTTTGTTTTTCTTTTTTAGAGTTTTGCGCTAAAATCATAATGATATTCGCGCGGAGATTGCTTTTGCGCGTTATGCGAGGTGAAATAATGAAAAAGAGAATAATCGCGTCTTGCCTTGTAGCGTTGTCCGCGTGCGCCTTCGTCGGGTGCGGAAACGCCGCGGTCGGAACTAAGTTTGTCGGAGAATACTGGAAAAAGGATTACGATAACGCCGCCGCCGTTTCGAGCGTTTACGAGAGGCTCGTTTACAGAGTGTCTGCGGAGGGTTATGAAAAGGATTGGGGCGGTTCGAAAGTCGAGAACAATCTCGTTTTCGATATCGACGAAAGCAGATCTCGTTACGTTACCGAATTGACGACAAACGCGGACAATACGCGTTACGTTTACAAAACCGAATTGACCGTTTACGGAGAATATAGAATAGACGACAAAGTTCTCGCCGTTATCGACGGAGATAAAATCGTCTCTTCGACCGAGTTTTACGGATTTCAAGACGGTTTCAAACCCGTAAAGTCTGAAAAGACCGTTTCGAATACCGTTTTGGAATATAAAGACTCGGGCGCGTACGAGTTTGAGAAAAGAGAGTATAGAACGACCGCCGAGTACGACGGAACGACGGCTCTTAGTTCCGCCGAAGTCGTAGACGGAAACTTCGAAGCGGCTTTCGAAGAGAGGGTTAAAAACGTCGTAAAGATAAAAAAGTATGCCAAAAACAATTATATCGACAACGAGTTGATATTTTTGCTTTTCAGAAACTTTAAGTACGATTCGTCCACGAGTTATTCCTTTAACTCGATCGACAACGTATCGGGCGAACTCAAGAGCGTCAACGGTTCGGTTATGACGACGTCGTCTTCGACCGAGTCGACTCAAAGTTCGGTCGCGGTAGTTCCGTATACGGCTAAGGATTGTTCGCTTAGCGGCGGAAATATCGGCAAAGGCGACAAGGATTTCGACGTTTGCAAAATGTCTTTCTCGACGACCGATAAATACGCGCAAACTTTCGCTAAAGTATTTTACGCGACCGCCGTTCGTTCGTCCTCGACTTCGTCGAGCGAGTCGGCGGCGGAGATAAATACCGTAAGGCACGTTCCGGTCGTTATAATGCAGCCCTTGCTTTACAATTTGGGCGTTATGAAGTGCTCGCTCGATACGGCGACCTTTGCATAACTCGATTTATATCGTTTGATTTCAACCGCCGAACTTTAACGCTCGGCGGTTTTTAAAACCTTTCGAGTCTTATCTCTTGGCGTTTTTTTGACTTTTTAACTTCTTTGTTCGGCGAATACTTCTTAAAAAAAGACGGCAAAACCTATAAAAAGTATATAAAAAGACACACAAAATACAAAATAAGACATTATTCGACAAAATGGTTGATTTTGTTTTACTTTTGCGCTACGAAGGCGTATTATATAGGTGTCAATTGACGAAGGGCAAGCGAAAAGCCGCGGAGAGCGAAACGTCCTTGTCGACCTCGATTGACTATGAAATAGCTCATCATTTTCCCCCTTATCATATATTTTTCAAAAGGCAGTTTGCGAAGAGTTCGCGAACTGCTTTTTGGTTATGCGGAAAAGTTGAAATTTCTCTGCGACCGCGCTAAAATAATCGAGAGAAAGGAGACGGAGAAAAGTTATGGCGTACTTAGACAGGTTTCACTTGGTCGTCGGGGAGACGATTATGGAATGTCAAAGAGTCGAGTGGGATATTAAGGTTATCTACGCGGCTATGCTCAAAGGGGATATCGAAAGGAATTTCGACGGGGTTAAAACGAAGACTCTCGGAGAGGCGTTGAGGGATTTGAGAGAGTTGGACAATTGCGACGGATCGCCGTATTTTTCGCGAAACGATTATAAGCGGCTCGAGGCGGTGAGTCGAGCCCGCAATTGGATTGCCCACAACGCTTATTCCGATTTTATGTATTATAAAAGCGACGAGGAGTGGGAATCGGCGCTTGAAAAATGTTTTTCAAAAGTCGTTGAATTTCGCGACGAGATAAAGGCTCTCGGAGAGTCGGTCGAGAAAATTCGCTTTGACGTATTGAAAAGATACGGGCGAATCGACCGTTCTTTATAATTTGAGAGCGTTTTGTCGCCTTGCCGCCCGCGATGGCGAATGGCAACGCTTCGATATTAATGGGAAAGGGGATTTCAAAGACGACGCAAATATTACCCGTCGTTGCTTCGGCTTTGAAAAACCGAAGCAATCTCGCTTGAATAGCGCCCGTCGCTTTTTGCGATGACCCGAGAAGAACGGGGCGCGAGTTAGAGCGAAGCGTCGCGTTTACTTCCCTTAGTTATTCGCATATATCCAACTATAGATCAAACAAGGCGTCGCCGTCGGTTTTGCCGCGCGGAGACGCCTTTTTTGTTGAGTATTTATCTTTCGTTTTGTCGAGCCGTCAATCGTCCGCTTTTTCGGTCGGTCGTCGGTTTTTGGTTCTTAACGTAAGTCTCCCAAACGTTTATGCGGTCGCTTTCGTCGATTTCTCTCAAAACTCTCGCCGGAACGCCGGCGACCAAACTGTTCGGGGGAACGTCGCGCGTTACGACCGCTCCCGCGGCGACGACGGAGTTTTCTCCGATTTCAACCCCTCCGCATATAGTCGCTCCCGAACATATCCAACACCCGTCTTTTATCGTTATCGGGTCGGAATATTCGAGGTCAGTTCTGCCGATCGGGTAGTCGTTCGGCAGTCTCTCTTCGGCTAAAAGAGGGTGGTTGGGAGTCGCGAGCGTTACGTTTGCTCCGATATAGACCCCGTTTCCGAGGGTTATGGGAGACACATCGAGAAATACGCAAGAAAAATTGACGAAACAGTCGTTGCCGACGGTTATATTTTCTCCGTATTCGCAGTAAAAGGGCGAAAATACGGCAAATCCCTTGTTTTTTGCCGACGGAATCAGTTTTTCGAGCGCTCGTTTTTTCCGTTTTGCTCGCTTTGTCGATATGCGGTTATACTTTTCGCATAGAACGGAGGCTTTTAAGTGTTTTTTTGAAATTTCCTCGTCTATCGGGGCGTATAGAGTGCCTCGAACCATCTTGTCGAACTCGCGGTCGTTCCTCGACTGTTTTTTCATGTTTCACCTCGATAATCGACTTATAAGTCGACTTTTGTTTATTAATTGACGCCTTTCGCGGCATTTGTAAACCTTTTTGCGATTTCGGTTATGCCGTCGAAGTCGTCGGCGTTTAAGAGTTTTTTCGGGGCGATTGCTCCGCCGATTCCAAAGCCTGTCGCTCCGGCGGAGAGGTAGGTCCGAATATCTTCGAGAGATATGCCGCCGACGGCTAAGAATTTAACGTCCGACAAGG
>CAZVPW010000108.1:0-4078 GCA_964629115.1 uncultured Acidiphilium sp. | reverse complement strand
GACAAAACCTCGATAATAAAGTAAAATAATTATGCTTTTACGGAAAGATATCGAAGTGGTCATAACGGCCCTGACTCGAAATCAGGTATACGGCAACGTATCGTGGGTTCGAATCCCACTCTTTCCGCCAAAAAACCTAAATCGAACGGAAGTTTGGTTTAGGTTTTTATTTTTGCAAGAACTTATAAGTAAAAAAATGAAAAATATTAGAGCGTATTTGTTCTCGGTCATTGCGATGGGCGAAGCGACGAAGCAATATCGCTTGAGCGTGTCGAGGCGTTTGGATTGATTCGGCTTTTAACAAAGCTTTGGAGAGCGAAGAGGATGGGCGAGATTGTAAGCGTTGAATTAAGATTTTGGAATTTTCGAAAAATCAAAAACAATGTATTAAAAAAGCCCGAACGACAAGTTCGGGCTTTTGCGTTTTTGAGTTTTAAATAAGGAAAGATCTATTACAATCTTTCGCTCTTGATAATTGTTCCGTATTTTTTCGAGCGATTAAACAAAGAGACGCCGCGCGTTTTTAAGGTTGCGTATAGGACAACTATTAAAACAATCGCACCGATTAAGCAAGGAATTAGAATGAGAAGCCAAACGGGAATATTTCCGACTTTGACGTCGCTCCACATTTCGTTCAAGTCCTTGAGTTCGCTTCTGCTTAAAGCTGTCATAATGGCGCATCTTTCGACTGTTTCTCGTTCCGGATATTGAGTGGTTAACTGCCTTCCGATATTGCTCGGGGAAGAGTAAACGACGATGTGTTCGCCTATACCGTTTTCAGATCTGTATTCGTCCGATAACTTATCGAAATAATAGGAATAATCGATTTTAGTCGTGTTTTCCATCGTTTCCGTAAGAGTGAGATCGTAATTTTGGAGCATTGTTTGGAATACGTCTTCGTTTGCAATCGGACTGACGTAACCGATGTAATCCATATTTGCAATCGCAATTTCGGGAGAAGAGAGGAAGTTGACGAAATCTTGAGCGAGTTGCTTTTTTACGCCCGAAACGCCTTTGGGCATAACCCACGCGTCAAACCAAATATTGCTTCCTTCTTTCGGTACCGAATAATATAGAGTCGCTCCGTTAAGGTCGTCCGCGGTGTCTAAAGTGTAAGCCGCGTCTCCCGACCAAGCAAAGTTTATCGCGATTTTTCCCGCCGCCATATCCTTTTTTCCGCTGTCGACCTCAAAACCGTAAACGTTTGTTTTTAAATCTTTCAAGGCTTCGGCAACCTTATCGACAGAGCGAATTCCGTCGTCTTTAAAAAGGTCGGACAAAATACTTTTTTGAGATTCGGTCAAGTTAAGATTTTTAAACTCTTCGCTAAAAGACGAACTGACGTTGTTGAAGACTTTTATTAGAACGTTTTGATATTCGTCGTTTGAGAATACCTCTTGGTCTCTAAGCGTTTGAAGATCGAGGAGTTGAGAAGAATATACGTAACCGATCGCCAAGGCGTAAGTGTCGCGTATACTGTCCTTTATCGTTCCTAAATTTTTATAATAGGTGTTCCAAGGCAAGGACCACGTGTTTACGATTCCGTCCAAGGCATCTTCAAGTTCTTTTCCGTCGAGTTTTAAGTTGCCGTCGTCGTCCAAAAAGATTGATTTGTCAAGAATTTTTGCGTTGCTTTCGACGAGTTTGACGGGGTTGTATATAAAGCCCATCGTACCCCACATATAGCATACGGCGTATTCCGACCATCTTTTTACCGAACCCGTTACGTTGTTTTTTTCTTCTTTGGAGTCAAACAAGTCTACGATAAATTTCGAAGCGTAGTTATTGTAATTGTCGATTCCGTCGTAAATTGTCTTGCCGTCCTCGGATATTTCGCAGTCGAAAGGTTCGAGCATATCTTCGCGAATCATTCGTTGAATCATATAGTCTGACGGACAAACGAGATCGTAGGCGTAGGTATATCCGCCGTCGTCGCCTTTCTTTTTGGTGAGTTGGAGTTCGTTGTACATATTTTCCAACGTTCCGAACGTCGAATAATTTACCTTAACTTTTTTGCCGTATTTCTTCGTCGCGTAGTTTTCAAATTCGGTTATAACGTCGAGAGCTTCGTCTTCGGCGGACGAGGACGACGATATATATTCTTCGGCGTTATAAACGTTCAATTCCAAAACGTCGGACTTTGAGCAAGAGGAGAAAGAAGCGAGCGACGCAAATACGAGAACGATAGAAGAAAGCAAGCATATAAGTCGATTAACGCGCTCTTTCATTGTTTTTAGACCTCCTTGACGCCGAGACGTTTTGAATGACTACGACGACGATCATCAAGACGAATATTATCGTCGAAAGGGCTCTTAAAGCCGGCACCGACGAGCCCTTGCCGCCCTTTGCGTACGCGTCGAAAACGTAAGTCGAAATAGTGTCGAACGTCGGCGGGCGGGTAAACGTGGTTATGATATAGTCGTCGAGCGAAAGGGTTATCGCAAGGGTAAAACCGCTTATAATTCCGGGAAGAATCTCCGGGAGAATAATCTTAAACAAGGCTTTCGTCGGGCTTGCGCCGAGATCTAAAGCAGCTTCGTAAAGATTGCCGTCGAGTTGCTTGAGTTTCGGCAAGACCGAGAGATAAACGAACGGAAAGCAGAGAACGACGTGTCCGATAAGGAGAGACGCGTAAGTTCTACCGAACGCGAATATCGAGCAAACGAGCGCAATCGAGAGAGCGGTGACTATTTCCGCGTTTATGACCGGAATTTGCGTGGCGGCGTTGAGAGCCGCTTTGGTTTTCTTTTTGGAATAAAATGCGCCGACGGCGCCTATCGTTCCCAAAATCGTCGCGATAACGGACGCCAGAAGAGCCAATACGACGGTGTTTAAAACAGTTTGCATTATGGATTTATCCGAAAACAACTGTTTGTAAAGCCCGAATCCCCATTCTTCCGACCAAAGTCCGATAACGGGGGAGAGGTTAAACGAATAAATCGTGAGAAGGATAATCGGGGCGTATATAAATGCTAAAACAAGGGTTATATACGAAATTTTTATTATCTTTTTTACCATAATCCGCCTCCTCTCGTGCTGACTTCTTCGTCGGAAAATTTACGGGTTACAAGCATTGTTAAGAATATTAAAACCAAAAGAATCATCGCTATCGCCGATCCCGCGTGCCAATCGAACATGGTCGAGAATTGGTCTTCGATAAGTTTGCCGATAATCGTGACGTTTCCGTTTCCGAGAGTGTCGGAAACAACGTAACTCGTGGTTGTCGGCAAGAGAACCATCGTGACGGCGGAGACTATTCCTGGCGCGGAGAGGGGGACGACGACCTTGAAAAAGGTTTGAGCGTCGGTCGCTCCGAGATCTTTAGATGCCTCTATTATATTCTTATCGAGTTTGATGAGAACGGTATAGAGAGGCAAAATCGTAAAGGGCAAATAGTCGTAAACCATTCCGACGACGGTGTTGAGCATACTGAATTTGCTCGATTTATACATTCCGATTTTGAAGAGCAATTCTTTCATCGCCGCCGTGCGGAGAACGAAGTTAATCCACATCGGAATGATAAAGAGCATTAAAACGACGTTTTTGCTTTTAAATTCCGATCTAGCGAGGATATAAGCGACGGGGTAGGCAATGAGTAGACACGCGAGCGTCGTCATAATCGCCAATCCGAAACTGAAATAAATCGAGCGTATATTCGCGTCGCTTCCGAAAAACCTCTCGAAGTTTTCAAAGGAAAAGACGAATTTCGTAACGTCGTTGGTAACGGGATCGTTGGGTTCGACCGTGAAAGCGTAGAGAACGATCAACAAAAGCGGCAATACTACGAACAGACAAATAAATACCCCGTACGGAATCCCGAGATGTTTTCTCGAAAATTTGAGAGCTTTCATTTTATTTGGTTACCGCCTTTAACTTAAGTTTGATTTTGTTTTTGGGGATTTTAACGGAAACTCTGTCGTTTTCGTTCCAAGTGTACTCGGTGTCGACGACAAAATCTTCCTCTTCGTCGTCCGTTCTGATAATAACTTGATAGTGGTCGCCTTTATATACGATTTGAATTATAGTTCCGCAAGCGTCTCCGTCTTCGTCGTTGTCTATAATTTCTATGTCTTTAAGT
>CAZVPW010000107.1:0-4093 GCA_964629115.1 uncultured Acidiphilium sp. | reverse complement strand
CTTTGTTATATAATGCAATAAAACTAAAAAAGAAACAAAAAACGGAAAATATTATGTCGGAAACAAGAACAATCGAACCAATCGCGTATTTTTATTCGGATTTTAAAGAAAAATTCGGAATCCCGAGACAGAGCGGCAGATCGCCGTCTCTTAAAGGCAAAGTCGTTTTTACCGAAAAATATCGCGTAAAAGAAGCGTTAAACGAAATCGAAACGTTCAGCCACCTCTGGATTATATTCGATTTCTCTCGCTCTCGACGAGAAGAATTCTCTCCCACCGTCCGACCTCCGAGGCTCGGCGGCAACAAGCGCGTCGGCGTATTTGCAAGCCGTTCGCCTTTTCGCCCGAACGGATTGGGTCTGTCGGTTGTAAAACTCGAAGAAGTAGCGTATAACGAACGCGACGGGTATCATTTAATCTTGTCCGGAATCGATATTTTAGACGGCTCCGCCGTTTACGACATAAAGCCCTATATCCCCTACGCCGACTGCAAGCCGAACGCCGCGGAAGGGTATACGAGCGATACGAAAGAACATAAACTTTCGGTCGATTTTCCCGAAGAACTCTTAGAGAAAATAGATGCGGAAAAACGCCAAGCCCTCGTCGAGTGTCTTGCCGACGACCCGAGAACGTCTTACTCCCCCGACGGCAAAATTTTTAAGATGAAGTATGCTTGTTACGACCTTGCTTTTAAGGTGATAAACGACTTATTGATCGTTATTTCCGTTTCTATCGACAAATAATAACCTCCAATTATAAAGCCCCTTTCTAAGCTCTTTTTAGAAAGGGGCTAATTATTGCAATCGCAAATTATCGTTTTTCGATGCGTTTTTAAGCGGGGTCGAGATGATTTCTCACGGAATTCAACACGATAACGACGTCAAGAATAATCGACAAAAGCAAGGCAATAGGCGTAAAATCAAAATCGAGAAAAATCTTCAAACAGAACGCCGCGGCAATCAAAACCGCCTTGCCGATTATCGACCAAACCTTCGTTTGACGAAGAGTTTTCGAAAGTCTTCTTAAAATCTTTAATATAAACGGCAACTTCCTTATTTCGCCGTCTTTGAGGAAAAGTCCGCTCGAGAGATCGTCCTCGCCGCCGAGTTTAACGATTAATCCTTTGTCGTCGAATTTGGATATCGTTTGAAGATCGTTGACGCTATCGCAAACATATACCGCCCCTTTTCCGACGACCTTTTTCGCCTTGAAATCGGGCGAACAATTTGCCGCCGCGGAAGAGAAACCTATCTCCGCTCTGATTCTTTCAACCTTTTTTGCCCCGCAACCGCTCAACAAAACGGTCCTTACATTCAAGTCTTCGCTAATCTCGGCAACCGCTCCGACGACGTCTTTCTTGACGGGGAATTTCAATTCGATAACCCCGAAAACAACGCCGTCTTTAGAAATATAAACGACGTCTCCGTCAACCTCGTCTTTGACGTCCGCGCGATTTTTTGAAAGAAAATTCTTGCTTCCGACAAGATATTCCTTGCCGTCCATAACCATCTTGACGCCCTGCCCTTCGAAAAATTCGAGGCTTGAAACGTCGAAACTAACGCTCTCGTCTATATCGAAAGAACCCAAAATCGCGCGAGCGACCGAACAGTTAAGACCTTGTTCGGCGGCAAACAAAACTCGTTTCAACTCGCGCTCGTCCGCGGCGCTTCTTATAGACGCCGTTCCCTCGCTTTCCTCGGAGACTCCTTTTCCATCGAAAAATATCGTATCGACTTCAGATAACCCCTCTATAAGTTGATTATCCGATATTATAACGTTTGATTTGTAAATTTTTGAAATCGCCGACAAACGGCAATTTTTGAGCGACGCGAGAACGTTTCCGATTCGAGTTAATGCGACGAACGTCACTCCCAAATATATCCATTTTGAAGTCGCGAGATACCAATACCTCGAGATATCGAAAAGAGGGGGAACAAAAGCAATCAAGAGCCCGACCGCGACGGTCGAAAGATCGAATACAATTCTTATTTTTTTGAGCGATTGCTCGTCTTTTCCGTCTTCATTCCACTTTTCTTTTCGCTCGTCTGAGACCTCTTCGTCGAAAAGTTTTGAATTCTTATACTCCAAAAATCCTCTCAAAAAGGAAACGAACGAATACGAAAACATAACCAAGCATCCCGACAATCCAAACCCCAGATATAAAAGGGCAAAGGCGGATACTAAAATTATAATCTTCTCGCCGACGTATCTCTTCTCGGCAAAATCGGTTATAAGCGAATATAACGTCTCGTAGCCGGCGAGAACGAAACCGAACATATATATCCAAGAAGAAGCGTTTTTCTCTCTGAAAATAAATCCGAGGATAATGAGAACGAGCGACAGCGAAAGAATAATCGCGCCTTCGATAACGTCGAATTTTCGTTCCGATTTCTTCTTTTCAACCTCGTTCGTGAGGTCGTTTTCCGAATCCTCTTCTTCTTGAATATCCGCTACTTCGACGGAATCGATATCGTCGTTGTCAAAATCAATCGAGAATTGATCGAAAATCGAACAAATCTCCGCAAAAATCTCATAATCGCTCGAGTTAGATAGAATGATATACTTGAATGTTCCCGAAGTCTTGTCGAACGCCGCGTCCAAAACTTTGTTTATCCCCTTTACGAGGTCTAAAACTTCGTCGAGCTTCTCGTCGGAAATTTCAGACAAATCTTTTATTCTATATTCAATGTTTTTTATGTTCTCGTCCATATTTTTCCCCTTTAAAAAGCCCAATCTCCGTCTTTAAACACGACCAAAGTCTTGCCGTCGGCGGTCGTCGCGACAATCTCCAAATCGGGAGTACCGACCATAAAATCGACGTGTTCCAAAGAGACGTTTAGCCCCGCGCTCTTAAGTTGCGCCTCTGTCATATCTCCGCCGTTCTTTACGCAGTTCGGATAACAATCTCCGATCGCAAAATGACAACTTGCGTTCTCGTCGAAAAGAGTTTCGAAAAACAAAACGTTTTGTTCTCTGACGGGAGAATTATATCCGACGAGGGCAATTTCGCCGAGATAACGCGACCCCTCGTCCGTTTCGATAATCGATTTTAAATTGTCAAGCCCCTTTTCGGCGCCGAAATCAACTATCTTGCCGTCTTTAAACTCAAACCAAAATCCGTCTATAATTTGCCCGTTTCTGCAAAGAGGCGTCGACGCGACGAGTCTGCCGTTTGCCGAGGACCTATCGGGAGACGAAAACACCTCTTCGGTAGGAATGTTGGCGGTAAAATAAACGCCGTCCAACACGCCCTCTTCCGCTCCGCCGCAAAATACGTAATCCTTTGGCATATCAACGATAAAATCGGTTCCTAAGGAGTTTTTATATCTGAAAGATTTGATATTTGCCCCGTTTAAAATCTCGCAACGCTTAACCAAATTCTTTTGATGCTCCGCCCAAGCGGCGATCGGATTTTTTCGGTCGAGTCTCGCCGTCGCTTTTATCGACTTCCACAACTTGTCGTAAGCGACGCCGACGGAGTCGTTCGGAAACACTTTTTTCGCCCATTTTTTATTTGGATACGCGGCGATCGTCCATCTTATCTTGTTCGACGCGGTATAATCCCTAAATTTTGCGAACGCTACGTTTCTCGCTCGTCTTGCGGCGGCGATTTTTTTCGTATCGCAGCCTTTAAAAACCTCGGGATCGTCCGACGCCACGGCGATATACGCCGCTTTTCGCTCGATAAAATCTTCCCTTTGTTCTTTTTGCCAACTCGGAACTTTGGATAAGCTTTCTATCGTTCTATACTTATAGTCATACTTAGCCGTCTCGTCGTCCCCCCACAAAACCAAAACGTCGGAGGCTTGGTTTTTATAAGCGGATTTAACGATTTCTCTAGCCAAATCCGCCGCTTCGATCGGAGCGGAAACAACGAGCGGTTGTCCTTTTTGCAAATTGACGCCGACTCTAACGAGCAAATCGGCGTATTTCTTTAAATCGGTTTTATTCATAATTATCTCCGCGTTTATTGTAACAAATACGCCGCGCAATGTCAAACCATAAAAATGTTTAAAAATTTTTTCTCATACTTTTCTTTTTTCTTTGATAATTATCTTTGTTTATGTTATAATCGATTTATATACCCTAAAAA
>CAZVPW010000106.1:0-4227 GCA_964629115.1 uncultured Acidiphilium sp. | reverse complement strand
ATATGTTTTTTTAACCCAAAAATAAAGCCGACGAACTAAATCGTCGGCTTAGGTTTCTATATCGAAAGTTTTAAACGCAAACTTTTTCGGCGTTTTTGCCGACTATCGACGCGGCGAAATCTTTAAAATTCATCTTTTCCAAAAGGAGGGAAACGGATTTTTCTTCAAGCGCTTCCACAGACTTGATTCTCTTTTCAAAATCGAAGATTTTTCCCGTTGACAAGAGATATCTCGCGTATAAGAGCATTTGGGAGGACGCGCTCTCTTGTCCGAAGACAAAAGAGCTGATCGTCTGCGCTTTTCCTCGTTCGAATTCGGCTTTTGTAAGTCCGTTCTTTTTTATATCCTTTAATACGTCGAAAATTGCCTCGACGGCGACTTCGGCTTTTTTCGGAGCAACGCCCGCGTATACGGCAAACGTTCCGACAGTCGAATAACAAGACGGATAGGAATAAATCGAATAACAAAGCCCGAGTTCTTCTCTAATCTTTTGAAAAAGTCTGCTGCTCATTCCGGCGCCGGCGACGTTGTTCAAAACGTTCATCGCGTCGATGTTTTCGTCGGCGTATTTAATCCCCTCGAAAGCAAGAGCGACGTGAGTCTGCTCTATGTCTTTCGTCGTTTTTATAACGCCCTTTTTTGAGGTCGCGTCGCCTTGAGCAAAGGGTTTTGAAACGTTTGTCGAAACAAAGGGCAAGAAATATTTTTCGACGAGTTTTTCCGCCGTTTCCGCCGTTAAGTTGCCGGCGAAAGAAACGACGATATTATCCGCGTTGTAAAAATCTCCCCTAAATCGCTCGATATCGCTCTTTTTAAAAGATTTGATGGTTTGGGGCTCGCCGAGTATGGTTCTGCCGAGCCCTTGTTTTCCGAAATAAGCCTCCGAAAGTTTATCGAGGCAAAGTTCTTCGGGCGTATCCAAGCACATATTTATCTCTTCCAAAACGACGCCCTTTTCTTTTTCCAATTCGGTCTCGTCGTATACCGAGTTTAAAAAGAGATCGGATAAGAGTTCGAAAGACCGCTCGAGCGCAAATTTTGCGCTTTTGACGTAATAACAAGTCGTCTCTTTGGAAGTGAACGCGTTTGCTTGCGCTCCGACGTCGTCGAAAGCCGACGAGAGTTCGAACGACGAAAGGGTTTTCGTTCCCTTAAACGTCGCGTGCTCTATGAAGTGAGATATTCCGTTGTTGTCTTGGTTTTCAAGACAACTCCCCGCTCCCGTCATAATTCCGGCGGTAACCGACATCATAGAATTCATTTGGACGACGACGAGCCTCAATCCGTTGTCGTATCGTTTGCTGTAAACCATTTTTTGTTTCCCGTAATTCGTTATTTTATAATTTCGCCTATCGTCTCGGCTTTTAAACCTTTGCTTTGATAATAATCCAATATTTTAGGCAACGCCGCCAAAGTATGTTTTTTTGGATGCGCGAGGATAATATCCCCGGCGGCGACGTTTTTCGTCGCTCTCGAAAAGACGACCGATTGACTCGTATCTCGCCAATCTATCGTGTCTTTGCTCCACATTATCGTTTTATAGCCGAGAGACAACGCGACTTTTAAAGTCGTTTGAGAAAAAGAACCGGACGGCGGAGCGAAATACCGAATTCTCAGCCCGAAATTTCTGCTTATCAAATCGTCTAAAAGGAGCATTTCGGCTCTATTTTCGTCCTCGTCGAGTTTGGCGTGATCTTTGTGAAAATAGCCGTGACTTCCGATTTCGTGTCCCTCGTCGACAATGCGACGTACGACGTCGAGATTGTCGTCCGCCCAACATCCGCCGAGAAAAAAGGTCGCCTTTGCGTTTTTTTCTTTCAAAACGTCTAAAATTCCCTCGACGACTTCGGCTCCTTCGTAGACGTTAAAGGTCAAGGCGACGCCGTCGCCATCTCTGTTTCCGCTGTAAATCGGCGAGTACTCTTTTCCGCCGTTTATCGCGACGACTTCGCTCGGAATAAAACAAACCGCGATAACTCCGCCTATGATTAGAATTAGAATTATCGCGGTTAAAGCGTTTAATTTTTTTTCGCTTAATCCTTTCAAAATAAATCACCTCTAATCAAGTATATTAAAGAGGAAAACTTTTTTTGACAAGGAATGCGTTTTTTAGCCTATCGTTTCAACGTCGAAAGAATCTTTGACGAGCATTTTCGCCGATCCGATATCTTTAACCGCTCCGCCGTAAAGAAGTTGAGCGATTATATTTCCAATAGCCGTCGCTTCGACGGGTCCGGCGCTTACCTTTCTACCCGAGCGTTTAGCCGTGAGTTCGTTGAGATATCCGTTTTGCGAGCCTCCGCCGACGATATGAATAACGTCGAACTTGGTTCCGGTAATTTGCTCTATGTTATCGATTGCTTTCGCGTAACATACGGCAAGACTGTCGTATACGCAAAGGGCGATTTCTCCCGGCGTTTCGGGCGGTCTTTGGTTGGTTTCGACGCAGTATTCTTTAATTGCGTCGATCATACTTTCGGGAGCGAGAAACTTTTGATCGTTTACGTCGACGATACTGTTAAAATCTTTAACCTCTCTCGCGAGCGTTACGTATTCCGCCCAACTATATTTTTTATTATGCTCTTTTCTGACGTTTTGAATCATCCAAAGACCCATAATATTTTTCAAGAATCTCGTCGATCTGTTGTATCCGCCTTCGTTCGTGAAGTTTGCGGCGAGAGCCTCTTTTGTCGAGATGGCCGTCGGGCTTTCAATTCCGAGAAGAGACCAAGTTCCGCTCGAAATATAAAGGGGTTGACCGAGTTCGGGAACAGCCATAACCGCGCTCGCGGTGTCGTGCGTGGCGGTGAGAACGATTTTGGTCGTATAGCCGATCCTTTCGGCGATTTCGGGCTTTACTTCCCCGACCAAAGTCGCGGGATCGGAAAGGGGGACGAAGAGTTTCTCGGGAAGACCCAAATCTCTTATGGTATCGAAATCCCATTCTCTCGTTTTCGCGCTCAAAAGCCCCGTCGTGGACGCGTTTGTAAATTCGTTTTTCTTAACTCCCGTGAGAAGAAACGCGAAGAAATCGGGCGCCATCAAAAATCTTTCTGCTTTGTCGAGTCTTCCGTCGAGTTTGTCGGCGTAAAGTTGGTAAATCGTGTTGTAAATTTGGAACTGAGATCCCGTTCTCTCGTAGAGCTTTTCAAAGGGAACGATAGAATGAACGGCTTTTATCGAAGCCTCGGTTCTACCGTCTCTATACGCGTAAACGTCTCCGATAACGTTGTCGTCTTTGTCGAGAAGAGCGTAGTCGACTCCCCAAGTATCTATTCCGACGGTTTCGGGAGTTTTGCCGATTTTTTTACATTCGGCGAGACCGTTTAAAATGTTTTCGAAAAGACTTTTATAATTCCAGACGAGATGTCCGTCTTTTTCCTCCATGCCGTTTTCAAAGCGATAGACCTCTTCCAATATCATTTTACCGTTTTCGATATGAGAAAGGATATGTCTTCCGCTCGACGCTCCTATATCGATTGCAAGATAGTATTTCATTATATCGTTCGCGACTTTTCGCCGCGCCTCCTATGTCTATAATATAATAAAAAGAGGTTTTTTGCAAGAGTTTTTTGATATTTTCTTCTTAAACTTCTATTTTTTCCGATCGAACTTTTGCTTTTAATTTGTCAATGGATTTTTTTTCGATTCTTGAGACGTACGAGCGGGATATTTTCAAAAGTTTCGCCGTCTCTTTTTGGGTCAAAGGTCTGCCGCCTAGCAATCCGTATCTTAAAGACAAAATCTTATATTCCCTTTCGGACAAAGACTCTTTCATCAACTTTACAAACTTGTCTTTTATGAGTTTGTTTTCGACTTTCATAAGCACGCCGTCTTCTTTTTCGGCAAGCAAATCCATTATCGAAAGTTCGTTCCCGTCCTTGTCGACCCCGACGCTATCATAAATGGAAACGTTGTTTTTATGCTTTTTATTGGCTCTCAAAAGCATAAGCATTTCGTTTTCTATACAGCGAGCGGCGTAAGTCGCGAGTTGCGTTCCGTTCGACGGGTTATAACTGTCCACGGCTTTTATAAGCCCGATCGATCCGACGGATATCAAATCGTCGTCCTCTTCCGAACCTCGGTATTTTTTTGCTATATGCGCTACGAGACGAAGATTTCTCTTGATTAGAACGTCTCGAGCCCGTTTATCGCCCGTCTCCTTGAAAAGCGACAAATACTTAGTCTCCTCTTCGGCGGATAAAGGTTTTGGAAACCCGTCTCCTC
>CAZVPW010000105.1:0-4236 GCA_964629115.1 uncultured Acidiphilium sp. | reverse complement strand
ACCCTATGGACAAGAAAAAAAGAACCGAAAATATCGCCGATCAAGTCATCGACGGATTTATTCGACCCCATATAGAAAAAAAACCAAAAAGAGGCGCTAAAGTCAGCGTCGCCGAGGAAGACAGATTCCCTCCGAACGCCCTTTGCGGACTGACCGACGAACAAATAGCTCTACGCGTCAAACAACGACAAACAAACGAGAAAGAAAAGACTTATTCGAGAACGGTTTTTCAAATAATCGCCTCAAACCTCTTTACCTTCTTTAACTTGCTCTGCGTCCTTTGCGTCGTCGCTCTCATCGTCGCCCGCGAAACAAAATGGAGCAACTACTTTTTCGTCGTCGTATATTCGCTTAACCTTGCGATCGGCATAATCCAAGAACTCAGAGCAAAACGCTCGATTGAAAAACTTTCTCTCTTAAACCAACCGACCACGACGGCTCTCAGAAACTCAAAATATGAGAAAATAGCCGTAAACGACATCGTTTTGGACGATATAATCAAAATTTCGACGGGCGACCAAATTTGCGTGGACGGAACGGTCATAGGCGGATATTTGGAAACCAACGAATCCATGCTGACGGGAGAATCGGTTCCCGTTAAAAAACGCGTCGGCTCAACCCTTTTATCGGGCAGTTACGTCGTAAGCGGCGAGGCTCTCGTCGTCGTAGACAAAGTCGGCGAGGACAGATACGTTCAAACCTTGGCGGCAAAGGCGAAAAAGTTCAAAAAACCCCATTCGGAATTGATGATTACCTTAAATTGGATAATCCGTACGATAGGATTTTTAATTATTCCCATAAGCCTCGGCACGGCTTATGCCAACTACCGCGCCCTCGTCTCGGAATCGAATCCCCTCTTCATTCTCAACGGTTCGGTAACGCCCGAAGGAATCGTCGAACTCGTCAGCAGAACGACGTCGGTCGTAATCGGTATGATTCCCGCCGGAATGTTCTTGTTGACTACCCTCGCTCTCGCCGTCGGCGTAATTCGCTTAGCGAACAGACAAACTTCCGTTCAAGATATGTACTCCCTCGAAATGCTCGCGAGAGTCGACACTTTGTGTCTCGACAAAACGGGAACGATAACCGACGGAAGAATGAAAGTTTCGAACTGCATTTTGTTCAACAGTTCGTATCCGTACACGATAAACGAAGTCGTTGCCTCGATGCAACACGCGTTGAACGACAACAACCAAACGTCGAGGGCATTGCGCTCATACTTCGGAAGCCAATCCAAACTGGTGGCAAGCAGAAAAATACCTTTCTCTTCGGATAGAAAGTATTCGGCGGTCACGTTTGCAAACAACCGCTCGACAATCGGAACGTTTGTTCTCGGCGCCCCCGAATTCGTTATGGAAGATAGATTTATCCCCTCTTCCGTGAGATCCCAAATCAAACATTACGCATCTCTCGGTCAACGAGTTTTGATGCTCGCGAGATCGGACAAATCGATAGAAAACGGAAAAATTCCCAAAGACGTAACGCCGTTTGCCCTCATAACTCTCAGCGATAACATTCGAAGAGACGCAATCAAAACCATAGATTGGTTCAAGAAAAACGGCGTCGCAGTTAAAGTTATTTCGGGAGATAACCCGATGACCGTCGCGGAGGTTGCGAGACGCGCCGGCGTGGACGGGGCGGATAAATTCGTCAGTCTCGAAGGAATGACCGAAACCGAGGTCATAAACGTCGCCAATAAATATAACGTTTTCGGACGAGTTACCCCCGAACAAAAGGCTATTCTTGTTAAAACGATGAAATCGGTCGGACACACCGTCGCGATGACGGGCGACGGAGTCAACGACATTCTCGCGATGAAAGAGTCCGACTGTTCGATTACGGTCGCCACGGGAAGCGACGCGACGAAAAATATCGCCCACATAGTGTTGATGGACAACAATTTCAATTCTATTCCGCACGTCGTCGCCGAGGGAAGACGAGTTATCAATAACATTGAAAAATCTTCCTCTCTCTTCCTTATGAAAACCCTCTTTACGATGGCTCTCGCCGTAATATCCATTTTCAGAGGAAGGCTCTTCCCCTTGCAAAGCAATATGATGATGCTCCTCGAACTTCTCGTCATCGGATTCGGTTCGTTCGCGTTGTCGATGCAGCCAAACACGAACAAAGTGCGAGGCAAGTTTATCGGATACCTCGTTTCTCACGCCATTCCGGGCGCGTGCATACTCCTCTTTAACATTCTCTTCTTCGAAGCGATAAAAACTTTTACGGGATTAAATTTCAACGACCCCACCGCCGATTTCTACGATACAATTCTCGTCGCGGCGTTGACGTTTGGCGGAATAACTTATTTCTACTTAATCTGCAAACCGTACAACGGTTACAGATTTGCCGTTTCCGCAATCGTTATCGTCGTTTCGACGATTGCCCTCGCGTTCTTTATGGAACCGATGCTCAAACTTCCTAATCTCATCGCCGACTTTAAAGACAATTGGCAGTATATAACCCTCCTCTTGTGCTTGTTGCACGTCGACCTAATGCTCGGAAGATTGCTCACGTTCTGTTTCGAAAGCCTTAACAAATGGCTCGCAAAGAATAACAAAAAACTTAAAATACCCCTTGAATAAAAGGGTTAACAAGAAATTTAAACCATCATTTAAAACTCTAAAACTTAAGTAAAAAATCCTAACGAGTTCGTTAGGATTTTTTATATGTAAATTCGTAATTGAATAAATAACAAAACGCGAGAGGCGGTCATAAGCGTTTTATCGTCTTTTTATTTGGAAGGAAGTTTCTTCCCTTGCAAATTGAAAATTCCTCTTACAAGGCAAATAAACGCGAAATTTTTGTCAATGCCCTTTTCGTTCTCCGAAAAACCCGTCGCCGTCAAAGTTCCCTTCTCCGACGTATAAAAAAACGCGAACTTGCGTTCGCGTTTTTAAACTAATTATTTATTGAGAAGATCTCCAAGAGAAATGCCGCCTACGCCGCCTTCTTTCCACTCTCTGGGCTCGTCGTCGTTAGCGACGGGTCTCTCTCTTCTTCTCGACTTTCCGTCTTCGCCTTCGGAATCGTCTTTACGATCTCTTCTGGGTCTGGAAACGCCTTCGGGAGCGGGAGTAAGGGCTTTAATCGAAAGGGTCATTTTCTCTTTCTCAACGTCCATATCGATGATCTTAGCTTCGACTTCGTCGCCTGCTTTCAAAACGGAAGTGGGATTCTCAAGCCATTCGTGAGAAATTTGAGAAACGTGAACGAGTCCGTCGATTCCTTTCTCGACTTCGACGAAAGCGCCGAAGCTTACGATTCTGACAACCTTACCCTTAATGGTCTCGCCGATAGCGTATTTATCGCCGGCAAGTTGCCAGGGCTTCGGTTGAAGTTGCTTATAACCGAGAGAAACCTTTTTGGTCTCTTTGTCGCATTTCAAAACCTTGAACTCGTATTCCTTGCCGATCTCAAGAACGTCCGCGGGAGTCTTGGCGTTCGTCCAAGACAAATCGGAAATATGAGCAAGGCAATCGAATCCGTTTACGTCGACGAAAGCGCCGAACGCTGCGAATCTGACTACGGTTCCGGTTACGACGTCGCCCTCGTTGATAGCCGAGAAGAACTCTTCTTCTTTCTTGGCTTTAGCGGCGTCTCTCTCGGCTTTTTCAGCCTCGAGAATAACTCTTTGCGAACCTACGATTTGCTTTCTTCTGCCTTGGTTCTCAACCTTTTCGGCTTTGAGTCTCAATTGTTTGCCTACGTATTTATCGAGTTCCTTAACGAATCCGATTCTAATTTGAGAAGAGGGAACGAAAACGTCGTAGGAACCGAGTTTAGCGGTAAGACCGCCCTTGTTCGATCCGGTACAAACGACGGTGAAAATTTCGCCGTCGGCGATTTTCGCAATCATTTCTTCTTCCTCTTTAAGAGTCTTTATCGCTTTTTCGGACAATTTGACGGGGTTAAGTTCAACGATCATAACTTCGATCTCTTCGCCTACTTTAGCCGCGTAATCGGCCTTATTGTAGTTTTCGCAATCCACCTCGTCTTTAGCGAGCATAATCTCTTTCTTCGTGTTGTTGATATACAAAGCGAGACCGTCGTCAGACGCGGCCGAAATCGTCGCTACGACTTTTTGACCAACTCTGAATTTGGGTTGATTGTCTGCGAAAGCGGACATAGCCTCTTCCATTACGTTTGAACTTTTTACTTCCGTATTTTGTTCCATCTTTAAGAAAACCTCCATTGATTGTTCGTTGGGCGTCGATGCCCCTGCAACAATAC
>CAZVPW010000104.1:0-4256 GCA_964629115.1 uncultured Acidiphilium sp. | reverse complement strand
CCGCGCATAGTTCTCCGATTGAAACGGCGAGGCACGCGAGCGCCGCTCCGCCGCTCGATGATTTTCCGAAAAGAAAAATCAATCCGAGAGCGAAGACGATTTTTGCCGCTTGTTCGATAATTTGCGAGATTGCCGTCGGTTTCATATCGTTCGAGCCTTGAAAAAAACCGCGAATCGAAGAAATTAGCGAAACGAAGAAAAGAGACGGAGCAAGCGCGACGTAAGCGAAACGAGCGTTTTCGCACCCTTGAAGGCAAGAGAGAGGTCGAGCGAAAATTATCATTATCGCCGACCCTACGATTCCGAGCGGCAAAAAAAAGCCAAGCGATTTAAAGAGTATTCGCTCGCCGTTTTTCTTTGCGGAAATTATTCTCGTAAGAGCGGTCGTGGCCGCCGAACCGATCAAGGTCATAAGTATTAAGTAGGTCGGAAAAGCCGTTTGATAAACGCCCAATCCTTCGGTTCCGAGCAAGTTTGAGAGCGGTATGCGGTAGAGGGCGCCGAGAAGTTTGACGACGATGCCGCCGAACGAGACGACGAGCGCGTTTTTTATCAACGCGTCGTCTTTGCGTTTTTCGTTCATGTCGGTTTTATATTTGTTCGGCGATTAAATCGGCGGCGAACAAGGCTAAACTTATGTCCGACGAATTAATGGGAGAATCTTTGGTTTTGTCGGCGAGGACGATAAGTCCGACCGTTTCGTCGTTCTTTCGGACGGGAGTCGCAAGTTGGTTGTAAAAAGTTCGAGTCTCGTCTTCGAACATTTCTATCGCTTGAACTCCGTCGACAAAATTCGACGTCGTCGTTTTGTTTTCGTTCATAATTTTTATCAAAGCTTTGGAAACGGATTGGGTCGTCGCGTCTTTTGAGCCGACGCCGCAAGCCGCGAGACATCTTTCCTTATTGAAGATAAACGTCGACCTTCCCGTAGCGGCGGATAGGCTCGACGCCATAGAGGAAAGAAACTTGTCGGCAAATTCGAGCGGACGATATTTTTCGAGGGTTATCCGCTCGTTTTCGATTTTTATTTCCGCGAGATCTCCGTTTCCGAGGTCGAAAAGTTTTCTGATTTCTTTTGGTATGACGATTCTCCCGAGAGAGTCGATTCTTCTTATAACGCCCGATTTTTTCATCTTGATAAAAGTTTGTTCGTTCTTTCGAGAAATATGCGAAAAACGCACATAAAAATCGCGATTCCGTATAAAAGAATCGCGATTTTTTCGAGCGGACTCGTTTTTTAAGTTTAATTTCTTCTCTCGTCGATTTTATAGGTGGGAACGATTTCTTTAACGAGGTATTTCATTCGGTCGGTTTCGGAATACGCCGCCTCGTATAATTCGTTCAAAGAGTTCCAAAAAGTCGATTCGTCGAATTGAATGGGTTGAGCGATACTGATGAGTCCGTTGGGGGTTTTTTGCATTCCCTCCTCGTCCATAAGTCGCTCTTCGAAAAGTTTTTCGCCCGGGCGAAGTCCCGTGCATTCGATTTTTATGTCGACGTTCGGCTCGTATCCGGACAATTTAATCAAGTTGTAAGCAAGGTCGTAAATTCTGACGGGCTCGCCCATGTCGAGGACGAAGATCTGACCGCCCTTTGCGTAGGCTCCCGCTTGCAAGACGAGAGAAACGGCTTCGGGAATGGTCATAAAATACCTAATTATGTTCTTGTGCGTGACGGTTACCGGTCCGCCTTCTTTGATTTGTTTTTTGAAGAGGGGAATGACCGATCCGTTCGAGCCGAGAACGTTTCCGAATCTGACCGCGACGAATTTGGTTTTGCTGTGTCGACCGAACGCTTGGATTATCATTTCGCAAATTCTCTTGGTCGCGCCCATGATATTCGTGGGGTTGACGGCTTTATCGGTCGAGATTTGGACGAAGGTTTCGACTCCGTACGCGTCGGCGTATCTCGCGACGTTAAAGGTTCCGAAAACGTTGTTTTTGACCGCTTCGTTCGGGCTCGTCTCCATCAAGGGGACGTGTTTGTGAGCCGCGGCGTTAAAGACTATTTGCGGGCGATATTTGTCGAAAACGCTTTTCATCTTTCCGCTGTCTCTGACGCTTGCGATTAAGGTCAAGAGGTTTAGGTTGGGAAGTTTTCTGCGAAGTTCTTGTTCGATATCGTACGCGTTGTTTTCGTATATGTCGAGAATTATGAGTTTGGACGGGTTATGGGTTGCGATTTGTCTGCAAAGTTCGCTTCCTATAGAGCCGCCGCCTCCCGTGACGAGGACTGTTTTGCCCTCTATGTAACCGATGATTTCGTCGATGTCGGTCGCGACGGGCTCTCTTCCGAGAAGATCTTGAACGTCGACGTCTCTCATGCTCGAAACCGAGATTTGTCCGTCGGCGAATTGATAAATTCCCGGCAAGATTTTAACCAAGCGATTAGCGTCGTTGCATCTCGCGATGATTTTGCTAAGTCTCGCTTTGTCGACCGACGGCATTGCGATAAAAATCTCTTCGACGTCGTATTTATCGGCGTATTTTTTTATTTGGTAGGTCGTTCCGACAATCTTTACTCCGTGAATAGAGCGTCCCAATTTTTCGACGTTGTCGTCCACGACGCACGCGGGAGCATAGTCGATTTTCGGAGAAGTTTGCATTTCGTTGACGAGCATAGAGCCGGCGTTTCCCGCTCCGACTATCATAACTCGTTTTTTTCTATTGGGAGAAGAGCGAACGTAATACTTCCCGATGACGAACGCTCTTTTGTAAAACCTCGTCATTCCCGTCAAGAAGAATAAGAACGCGGCGTATACGAAACTCGTCGCAAATCCAATCGGCTCTCTCTTAATAATCGAAACGTAGATAATGTTCGCGACGAGTATGCAAATGACGGCGAAACACAGCCTAAGCGCGTCGACGATACTCGCCGATTCGAAGATAACCGAGTAAAGTCCCGATAAGGCGAAAACGATTATTCCGAAGATTACGTTTCCCGCAAACCACGCGACGATTTCGGGATAAAATTCTCCCGGAACGGCTTCGTTCGTTATAAGATACGCGAAAAATAACGACGCCGTTATGACAAACGCGTCGACGACGACAAGAGCCGCCTTTTTAAAGACGTCTTTTGATTTTCCTCTCATAAATCAATCTCCCTTTGTAAATATTGATGTCAAACGTAATTATTATAGCGCGGAGACGAAGTTTAGTCAATGGTTTAATCGTAAAACCCCGTCGAAAAACGTATAATAAGGATAGACGGCGGTCGTGGTTTTGATGAAAAACGACGGCAAAAGGGGTTTTTAGAGACGAATGATCGAGGCGATTAGGTTGGCGAGCGGAGCGGCGTTGGCTCTTTTCGGGCTTAAATTTATCGGGGAAAACGCCGAAAGAGGCGCTGGAGACAAGAGGTTTCTCGGCTTTTTAAGGACGAGAATAAAAACAAATCTCGGCGGCTATACGTTCGGGTTTTTAACGGCGTCCGTCCTTCAATCGAGCGCGGCGGCGAGCGTCGTCGCGGCTTCCCTCGCCGAGAAAAACGCGATGAGTTTTTGGCGGTCGGCGTGCTTTATCTCGGGCGCGAACGTCGGGTCTACCATAACTTCGCATCTGCTTTCTTCGTCGGAATATTTGGGGGCGATTATTTGCTTAATACTGTTGATAATCGGCTTAACGCTTCGCGTTTGCAAGTCGATTGCTTTAAAATCCGTCGGCGAGTCGTTGATCGGAGCGGCGATTTTATTCTTTGCGTCGGACGTCGTGAAAGAGAGCGTAGAAAGTTTTTGCGACGAGAGGTGGTTTTACATTCTTTTTTTAGGAGATTGCGAGTGGTTGCTCTTTTTAAACGGGCTTTTTATCGCCGCGATTTTTCAAAGTTCGTCCGCCGTTTCGTTCGTCGCGATCGCTCTCGCGTCGCAAAACGCCTTGCCGTTTTACAACGCGGCGTTTTTAATTCTCGGGGCGAATATCGGAAGTTGCGCACCCGTAATGATAGCGACCGCGAATAAAAACGCCGAGGGGAGAAGCGCGGCGGCGTTCGCTCTTTTTATGAATTTGGTCGGGGCGATTTTTCTCTATCCCGCGATTATCGTTTTTAAAAGGTTTTTCGTCGGGTTTTTCGCGTCTTTTCCGTCGGTTCCGAAAGCGGTGGCTTTTTTCAATACCTTTTTCAACTTAGTCGCCGCCCTTTTGGCTTTGCCTTTGACGAGAGCGGCGATGAAAGCGAGGGTGAAAACAAGGAGAAAAACGCGTTAAAAGTTAAAAATCGCGTCTAACAATTGACAATCGGTCAAATAAAGTATATTATAG
>CAZVPW010000103.1:0-4459 GCA_964629115.1 uncultured Acidiphilium sp. | reverse complement strand
GAACGGTTATGGTCGAGCACGCTTTGATTCCGAGTTTAACGCCCCTCTCAATCTCCTCGCCCGAAAGATCGCCGTCGGCAAAGAACTTATCGAGAAGTTCCTCGTCGTTTTCGGCGGCGGCTTCGCAGAGGGCTTGACGAGCCTCGGCGTAATCTTTCGCGAGTCTGTCGGGAACGGGGAATTCGTTTCTATCCCAATCGCGAAGAACGCCGTAAGCGACTTTTACGAAGCCTTTCATCTTCTCGTCCACCATATTTGGAACGATCATCGGCGCGATTTTATTTCCGTATTTTTCCTTTATAGCCGCGACGGTCTTTATAAAGTTGCTGTTGTCCTTATCCAATCCGTTGACGAACAAGATAGACGGTATTTTATGTTTCAAGCAAAATTCTATCGCCTTTTCGGCTCCTACCGTAAGCGTTCCGCTTCCGCCCGTGACGATAACGGCGTTATCCACCGCCGACAAAGCGCGGGCAAACTCGCCCTCGAAATCGAAAAATCCGGGAACATCTATAAGATTGAAAACGGCGTTTCTACCCTTTCTGTCGGTATATTCGCATCTTGCGACCGATAAATTTATCGAGATTTTTCTAGCTATTTCTTCGGGATCGTAATCGCTGACGGTATTGCCGTCGTCCGTTCTTCCTTGTCTGTCGATGACGCCCGCGTTAAATAAAATCGCTTCCGCGAGAGTGGTTTTGCCTTCGCCGCTGTGACCGATTATAGCCACGTTTCTGATTGTGTCTGCCATTTATTTTTCCATCCTTATCATAACTGAAAACGTTCGCAAAAAGCCGTCCGTCTTACGAGCGGACGCTCCGCGCCCGAGTCTGTTATATTATATAGCCTATGGCAAAGAATTTCAATAGCAGACGGAAAATTTTCTCGAAATTTTTTAATTTCGGTCAAAAAACGACAAAAAAAGCGCCGCTTTTGTATCGCGACGCTTTAAAACTCGAGTTTTATTCTTCTATCGAAACGACTTCGTACCCCGCCTCTTCGATAATTTTTTTGACGGAGGCTTTATCGACCTCGCCTTCGAGAACGAAGGCTTTTTTCTTCTTTAAATTGATCTCGACTTTAAGGCCGAGTCCCGAAAGAGCCTCTTCGACGCGCTTCGAGCAATGCTCGCACATCATTCCGTTAATGGTTATCTCCGCTTTTGCCTTTTTCATTTTTTTATCTCCTTTTTTATTTTTCGGGCGATCGGATTTTTTATTCCTATCGCCGTTTGTTTTTTTCTTAATTCCGCCCTCGTCAAACTTGATAAGTCTCAATCTGAGAGCGTTCCCGACGACGCAAACGCTCGACAAACTCATCGCGAGCGACGCGATCATCGGGTTGAGCGTCACTCCGAACGCCGACAGCGAACCGCACGCGATCGGTATCAATAATATATTATAAAAGAACGCCCAGAAGAGGTTTTCTTTTATGTTGAGCATGGTTTTCTTTCCTATCGTCAACAGTTTCGCAACGTCGGTCAAGTCGCTTTTTATAAGCGCGACGTCGGCGCTCTCTACCGCGATATCCGTTCCAGCGCCGATCGCGACGCCGACGTCCGCCGCCGTCAACGCCGGAGCGTCGTTAACGCCGTCTCCGACCATCATAGTCGTCAAACCCTCGCTCTTCAACTCCTCGATTACTTGATATTTTCTATCCGGAAGAGTCTCCGCCTCGAACTCTACGCCCAACTCGTCGGCTACCGCTTTCGCGGACGAGCGATTGTCTCCCGTGAGCATAATCACTCGTTTTCCCATTCTCTTCAAACTCTCAACCGCCGCCTTGCTCGACGGCTTAATTCCGTCTTTAATCGATATATATCCCGTTATTTCGCCGTTAATCGACAAAAACAACAAGGTCGCGCCGAGAGCCGATTCGGACTCTTTTACAACCGCCGCGCCTCTCTCGCTCGGCTCGTTCTCAAGGACGTATTTTAAGTTTCCTATACGGCAATTTTTTCCGTTTATCGAGCCTTTTATACCAAAGCCTTTAACCGCCTCGAAATCCTCGACGTCGCAAATATCGACGCCTTCGCTCTCGGCAAGAGCGACCACCGGCGCTCCCAAAACGTGCGAACTCATCTTTTCCAAGGACGCCGCCGTCGATAAAAATTCCGAACGTTCGACCCCGTCGGCAAGAACTATTCCGTCGACTTGCGGCTTTCCGAAAGTTATCGTACCCGTCTTATCTAGAACGATTGCGTCTACCGACGCCGTCTTTTGCAAAGCTTCGCCGCTCTTGATTAAAATCCCGTATTCCGCCGCCTTTCCCGTTCCCGACATTAAAGCCGCGGGAGTCGCAAGACCCAAAGCGCACGGACACGAAACGACGAGAACGCTGACAGCCGCGTTAAACGCGACCGAAATTTCCTTTGTAACGAGCGCGTTTACGACGAAGGCGACGAGAGCGATAATCATTACCGCCGGCGTGAAAACGCCCGATATTTTATCCGCCAAACGAGCGATCGGAACCTTTGTCGAGTTGGCGTCTTCTACGAGTTTTACTATCTTATAAAGAGTCGTATCCTCTCCGACCGACGTCGCTTCCATTTTCGCGTATCCGCCCGAAAAGACCGTTCCGCAGACGAGCGTTTCGCCCTCTTCCTTATACACGGGAATACTCTCGCCGGTTATCGCCGACTGATCGATCCAACCGAAACCCGATATTATCTTTCCGTCGCACGGAATTTTGTCTCCGTCTTTTAAGATTACGACGTTTCCGATTTTCAAATGACCTATCTTGACAACCTTTTCGACGCCGTCTTCGAGAATAGTCGCCGAATCCGGCGCGAGCCCCAAGAGTTTCTCAATCGAACTCATCGTCTTGTTTTTGGATTTCTCTTCGAGGTACTTTCCGACCGTAATCAAGGCGAGAATCATCGCCGCCCCCTCGAAATAGAGGTTATGAGCGAGCGAATGTACGAGTTCGTTATCGCCGTTAACCGTTCCGACCCAAATGGCTACGACGGCGTAAACGCCGTACAAAAAGGACGCCGCAGAACCGACCGCGACAAGCGAATCCATATTCGGTTTTAAGGAAAACAAATTTTTAAATCCTATTCTGAAATACGCGTTGTTAACGACTATAACGGCGAGCGCGATCAACGCTTGCGAAAGAGCGAAAGCGACCATTCCGTCGTCCCCCGTCATAAAAGACGGCAGAGGCGCCCCCATCATCGAGCCCATCGCTATATACATAAGGCTAAGGACGAGCGGAACGGATATGACGAGCCGTTTTAAGAGCGACTTTTCTCTTTCGTCGCTTCTTTTAACCGAAACGCCGCGTTTGACGCCGTACCCCTCTTTTTTTATCGCCGCCTCTATCTTTTCCGAAACGTCCTCGCTCGCCTCGACGGTCAACGCTCCCGTTATGAGGTTGACGGCGCATTTATCGACGCCGTCGACGGCTTTAACGCATCTTTCCACTCGAGCCGAGCACGCCGAACACGTCATTCCGCTCACGGTAAACTGCAACTTCATATAATAACTCCTAAAAGCGACCGTATAGGTCGATTATCTTACGTTTTTATCCTCGGGGCGAATTCGCTCGAAGATATAGTTGTCGGCATATTTTTCAGCCTTCGCCCGACCGTCCGAGTCCCTTATCGTCCAACATAGAATGCGACGATTTCTCTTTATTCTCTTCGAAACGGGCAAATATTCGACGTTCGAATTGACAAAATCGGGTCTGGTAAGAAAATTGAAAAAACAAACAGACAAAAGTTTGTCGACGACGAGCGATAAATTCTCGTGTCTACCCTTATCGAACAACTGCCCTCTTATATATTCGGGGCGTATCTTTCTAAACTCTCGAAGAACGAGCGGATCGAACGACTGAACGGCAAAATCGCCGTCGTACGAATCGAGCGCTTTTATAACCTCGTCGACGAGAAGTTTTCTATCCCCCGAACTCTTGAGCTCGACCAAGACGGGAACCCGACCTCCGACGATACTCAAAAAATCCTCGAAAAGGGGAATACGACTCTCGCTTCCGTCGAGTCTCAATTTGGAAATATCGTCGTACGAAGTTTCTCGAACGAGAGCGTCGACCCCCGTAATTCTCAAAAGCGAATCGTCGTGAAAACACGCGAGGCGCCCGTCTTTCGTCAATCTGACGTCCGTTTCGATGGGATACCCGTTTTCTGTCGCGGAGAAAAACGCCTCTCGGCTATTTTCCGGAATACCCTCTCCCCACAGACCCCTGTGGGCGATAGGCGAATTTACGAGCCAATGTTCCTTCCCAATCCTCATATACCTCTCTTTTTCGCGATATTCTCTCGCGAGTTAGCCTCGGCTAATGTCACGATTTATATTATAACCGCTCGTCGAGAGTTTGTCAACAATACCGACCCTCGAAATAACTTTATTTTGCGCCCGACCCTTTTCCTTATTCTCAAACGCCTATAAAAAACTTGATTTTCTTATTATTTTTGTATATAATATATCTTGAGTATATATGC
>CAZVPW010000102.1:0-4469 GCA_964629115.1 uncultured Acidiphilium sp. | reverse complement strand
CTTCGTTATTCGTAGCGGTCATATTTTCGGCGCTGGCGTCGATTTGCGTTCCGAGTTGGTACGACTCGGCGACTTTAAGCTCTTTCTCGGTCGATTCGATAACCGAACCGTTACGGATATACTCGACTTTGAGAACGTAAGTTCCGGCGGTCAAAGTTACCGACGCGCCCGCGCTCTTCTCGATTCCGTCAAGATAATACTTGAAGGTTATATTCTTTTGATAAGATCCCGAAATTGCGGTCGCTTGCGGAAGAATTATCTCGCCGGCGGTATACTCGGCGTCGACGTTCAATTCGTAACGCGGAGCCGCGGAGTCGGTTACCGTAATAATCCATTCGACCGTCGTCTTTCCGACAACCGTAAACATATGCTCGCCCTCGCCAAGCGATCCGATATAATCGGCGTTGAGAGTCAAGACGTTGTTCGAGTAAGAATACTTCAACGAGTCTACGGCGGCGTTGTTATAGGTTACGGACGAAAGCGACTCGACGGAAAGGCTTGCGCTCGGGTTGGCAAGGTCGGTCGAAGAGGTCGCAACCGTCGAGGTCGAACCCCAAGCCGTATAGAGATCGGACATCTCCGTTCCCTCTTTCCAATGATTCTTGCCCGTTTCGTTGACGTCAAGCTTGAATTGACGAATCAAATCGGCTTCGTCGGACTCATTGTGATAGTTAACGAGGAGATACAAAACAGAAAGCCTTTCGCCGACGATATGCTTATGATATCTGTCGTAAGCAGCGCGATCGGTCGTCTTAAGACCGTTTATATCCTCAAGAGCGTTATTGATATTTGTAAGCCATCCGCGAAGGGTTGCTGTGGGGAAATCGGTCGACGAGAAGCCGTTATACCACGCGGAAGAGTTGTCTTCCGAACGGTGAGAAGTTGCTTGGAACGTCGAGACGTAAGAATCATAGAAACTCTTCATCTTCGTCGCCGCGGGTCCGAAATACGCGTTAAAGAAATTGGTCGTCAACGCGTTGACGTCGGCTCCCGGGTTCCAAGCGAGTTTGGAAGCAAGATAGGATTGATAGTTGCCGAAACTCGAGACGAAACCATACTCGCCGTGTTGTCCTTGATCGAAGATATACTCGGCGTCGAGATCGTTCGCAGCCCAGTCATAATACTCGCTCATATAAGGAGCGACGATATAAGGAGCAAGATAGGCATAGAAGTTGGTCGAATAGAACCAAACGTAAGTGGACTTGCCCGTTCTCGTATGCCAAAGCTCGCATTGAGTTTTCAAGGTCGAGTTTACGGTATCGTTAAGGCTAACGGTGAAATCCAAGCAAGAGGGAGCCAAACAAACCTTGATTCCCTTATATTGTTCGGCAGAGAGACCGTGGTCGTTCTTCGGCGCATCTTTAAAGAACTTATACGCAAAGACGACGATTTCAAGGTCTTTCTTGTATTGAACGCCGTCGCCGTTTAACCAAGCAACAACTCCGTCGTAGACGTCCATGACGTACTCGATCATTCTGTCGGAAGCGTTGTTAGACGAATCGTCTCTGCAAGTGCTGCAAACGCATTCGTTGTTGCTGTTGTCCTCGCAACCGTAAGCGAATTTGTAAACGTCGTAAGACGCGTGATTTTTAATAATCGCCGCTTTAAGAGTATCGACCGACTTCGTAACCATTGCGTTATACGCGGTCTCGTCGCCTTGAGCTTGATAACATACTTGTTTATACTCGTTAGGATACGAGAAAATGTTATCTTTATATTTGTTGGACCACTTAGTATTCGCTCTGGCAGCCTCCCATTCCGACTTAGTGTTAGCGTTATACGTGCCATTCGAATCACTCTTTGTCGGAATTCCGAGATAGTCAAGAGCGTTGTGAATAAGATCGCAATTTATGTCGTCGGTTACGGGTATAAAACCTTCGAACCAATTCGAACTTCCCATCGCGTATTTCGTTTCGGCGTCCGTAGCAATCGCGCCGTTTCCGATAACTCTCATATCGATAGCCGGATTTTCGGTTACGGCAAGATCGTTTGCGGAAAGCTCGACCGAAGTCACGTTCTTGTTTATCGAATAAGTATCGATATAATAGAGGTCGTAATCAAACAACTTGGATAAAAGTCCGTAAAGACCGTTTATCATTCCCTTGTCGCTCTTAGCGCCGATGAAGAGATTGTCTCCGTCGACGGCGAGTTTATAGCCCTCGGTTTTAAGATCGTCGACGCCAAAGGGGCTGTTTTCGAAAAGACCCGTGGAGCCAAGCGAAATATACTTGTCGCTATCGTTATAAGTCGTCGTTTTGACAAGCGTTACGCCCGTAGCCTCGTTGAAGAGGGAAACGAAATTGTTTACCGCCGTCGTAACGTTTGCGGACAATCCGCTCGGGGTCAAGAGTTTATACTCGGAAGTCGAGTTTTGAACGAGATATTTGGTATCGTCCTTAGTCCCAAGGAAGGTAACTCCGTCGATATAAATGACGGCGGAACTTCCGGAGGGATTCTCTATCGTGAACGTGAAGCCCGCGATTGAACCATCGGTCGCCAAAGCGGACGAGTCAAGAACGAGGTTATACCAACGGTTGGTTTGAACAGACCAATTAGAACTGTTTATAACGCCCTCGGTAACGGAACCGGTCGTTCCGTACTTATACCCTCTAATCGTTACGCTATCTTTGCCCGTATCGCTAACGTAAAGTTTAACGGCAACGGACGAATAGTTCGCGGCGGTAACCGCGGTCGGGAAACCGACGTCCGCTCCGACCCAAGCATGCATCGAAGTGGATTTAATAACGGTTCCGGTTGCTCCCGCGGGATAATCGGTAGTCAAAGTAAATCCGGCGTCTGCGTGGTTTCCGCTCATTACCAAAGCGGACGAAGTCAACTTATCGGCGTCAAACGCTTTCAAAGGACTGGTTTCTTTTACGACGGCAACGTCTTTGACGTAAACGACGCAAGTGTCTCCGGCGGTACTGTTATTCGCGAAAATACACGGGGTTTTGAAAGTTCCGTCGGTATCTTTCACCAAACTGTTAAACGGAACGGTAACGGTCGTATACGACGTCATTCCGGCGTTGTTTACGATTTGCGTGGTTTCGCCCCAGTTGGTAAAGTTGGGATAATAACACAACCTGAGTTCGCTGGTGTTGGCGTTCGCTTCGGATTTAACTTTGAAAGTTATTCCCGTCGCGCCCGATTTTTGAGCGAGTTTGGCGATATAATCGGCGTTGAAAATGACAACTCTCTCGTTTCCGGGATAAATCGTCATCGTTTGCTTATACGCTTGTTCGGTCGAATCCCACGAAATGGTCGCGTTAGACGATGCGAGATCGAAGAGACCGAGATATTTTTCGCCTTTTATGGTAGCCGAGTAGTCGGTATAATCGGAATATACGGCGAGTTCGGCGGCGCTCAAAGACGCGCCGTCGGCAAGAGCCTGTCTTGCGACAAGCGCGGCGGAACGCGAGCATTTAGCGGCGTTGTTCGAGGGATAATCGGCGAGAATTACGCTTCCGTCGTTAAGGCGAACGTACGCTCTCGCTACGAACGAACGCTCGTAGTTGGTTTCGAAAATATTGGAAATCGTGCCTCTGATAACGTAATTGGCGCCTTCGGCGAACATTTTGTTATAAGAGACGCAGATGATTTTGGTCGTTCCGCTTGCGCCGTCGGCACTGTAAACGCGGTTCGAACCAAAGAGGTTGGCTTCGTTCAATTCGCCATGCGACGCGATATAGTCGTATGGCATAATGAACATACCCGTTTCCGAAACGTCGTCTTGAATGGACTCGTAATCGGTTTTGGACATGGTCGCTTTGAAGCGCAAGCCCGAGAAAGCGTCGTCGATACGGACTTGAGCGCCCTCGGTCATTACAAGAGAAACTTCGGACGACGCTTTTGCGGCGAAGACGTCGGAGAATACTCCGAGTCCCAAGCAGACGCAAACGGCGCAGACGGCGCTAAGAAGGGCTGTCAAAATCTTTTTGAATTTATTCATAGTTTTGTTCCTCCTTAATTCCAGTCGCCAAAGATATCGTCGACGTTACCGTCGCCCGATCCTCCGACCGAAGTTCTGACGATATCTTCTTCTTCGAAGAAAAAGATTTCGAGCAGGGGTTTTGCATAAGTTTGTTTCATTTTCTCTCCATTTACAGCGGCGAGAAGCCGCCGAGATTTTCACGGGTCTCAACCGTTTTTTATCTAAAAGGGCAATTCGTTCGTTTGAAAAACGAACGAAAGAGGCCTCTTTCGCAAATTTTGTAAAAGCCTATGGCAAGCGCCTTTGGTAAGAATCTATGGCGAACGCCAATGGTAAGCGCCAATGGTAAGCGCCAATGGTAAGCGCCTATAGCGAATGCCTATGGCGAAAGCCAATGCTTTCGCGGTTTTGAATTCTTAGTATGATTTTGTTTTTTCTTCGTCATCGCGAGCGACTACTTTTTTCGTCATTGCGAACCTTTGAAAAAGGCGCGGCAATCTCGTTTGACTTCCCTTTTTTTTCCGTCATTGCGAGCCTT
>CAZVPW010000101.1:0-4537 GCA_964629115.1 uncultured Acidiphilium sp. | reverse complement strand
GAGTTTCGTGCGCGGCGGTCGCGACGTAAGTTTTATCGCCGTCGAAAATTTCTCCGAGAGGCATAAAAACGTATTTTTTTACGAGCGAATCGCCTAACGACGGAAAGGAAAAAGTCTTATTTTCGCCGCTTGAAGTTTGCGCCGTCCCCGTCAAAAATTCGCTTTGCTTTGCCCAGAGCAAATCTCCTCTCTCGATTTGTCGAACGCCGAACTCGTCCTCGTACGCAAAATTTACGTCGACGTCAAAGACGAAAGTCGTCAAATCGGCGAATCCGTCGCCGTCTCCGTCGGCGTTCGGCTTTGAGGATATTTTTTTCAGAACCGATTCGGCGAGCCTTTGCGTTCTCTCGAGAAATTCGAACGACTCTAAGCCGTCGTCGCTCTCGCGGTTGTCGTACCCCTTCTCATTGATAAGAACGTATTCGCCGTTAATCGACTTATACGACGGCATATATTCCCTTATCGAACTTTCTAAAACGACTTCTTCGAGGTAGAGCGTCCGAGTTCTCAAACTCCCTTCGGAAACTTTCGAAAGAAAGGTTTCGACCGAGTTTTCTTTCCCCGAATAAACCTCTCTGACGGCGGAATCGGCGGAAGAGAAAACAGAACCTTCGCAAAACCGAACGAGGACGACCGAATTGACGAACTCGGTCGGTTTATCCTTGTCTTTATTCTTATCGCAACCGAGAAAAGCAGTCGCAATCGACGCCGCGGCGAGAAAAGCCGCGGTTATTTTGGCAAATTTTTTCATATCTCAATTATACAATGCTCGTCCCTTCTTTTCAAGCAAAACCCCCGACTTTTTTATTTTTTACTTTATCTTTCCATTTTCGACTCGATTTCCGTATTTTCTCCCCTCGCTCCGACGTATAATCGGCGTATGAAAAAATCCTTCGATTTTAAAAAAGCGCGAAAATATCTCGCCTCGTTTATAGGCTACGTCCTTCTCGCCGCCGAAGACGGAAGTTTTTCTCCCCTCGCCGTTCCCTTGCTTTCGGCAAATCTCTGCGCGGGGCTCGGAATTTTTCCATCTTTTTGTCTTTTTGCGACGCCCTTTCTCTTTTCCTTTTCCGTTCCGACCATTCTCTACGGCTTATCGGGAGGGGTCGTCGTCGCGATTTATTACGCCGTTCTTAGGAAAATCGGACGAAAGCCCAAATTCGAGCTCGCTTTTATCATTCTCGCCGCGACTCTTCCTTACGTCGTTTTGGGAGACAAAGCAAACCGCTCGGTCAGAGCGATTAGAGCGGCGGTTTGTCTCCCCCTCGGCTTCGTCTTTATCTCGGCGGTTAGGATTTTCCTCGTCAAAGGTCTGAAATTTCGACTGTCCGTCGACGAACTCGTTTCGGCGGCGGTGCTTGTCTCGACTTGCTCCATAGGCTTTATCCGACTCTTTTCCGTTCCGGCGTACGAAGCAATAGCCCTCTTCGCGACAATCGCGGCGGCAAGGCTTTTAAGGAACGGATTTTGCGCCGTTATCGGACTTATAGCCGCGCTTCCAATATTCTTTACCTCCGGCGACGCGGTCGCGCTGGCTCCGCTTGGAATTTATTCTCTCGTCGCGTTATGTTTCGCGAGGCGATCGAGGCTCGCGACCGCGCTTTCGGTCGTGGCGGCAAAATTCGCTCTTTGGAGATTTACCGACTCCTATTCTTCTTATTTGCCTTTCGAGCATTGTCTGATACTGATTCCGATCGCTCTCTATCTCTTCGTCCCCTCTTCGTCGTTTAAAAAAGCCGAACGCGCTCTCTCCTTTTACAAAGACAACAATCTCGGAAAACGCGCGATAAACAGATACCGAACCGACGTGTCGGGCAAACTTTTCGAGATTTCCTCCGCTCTCGACGAAATGGGCTCTTCTCTTCAAATTTTATCCGAGAACAACGCGAGTTTCCAAGGACGCGACAGACTTGCCGACAAACTCTTCGTCGGCGCCTGCATAGAATGCGAAAGACTGTCCGACTGCAGAGACAACCGCTTTCCGTCCGACGCCGATCTCGAAAAGATATCCTCGCTCGCCATCGCAAAGGGCAAATTCAATATCGCAGACCTTCCGAGCGGATTCGCCGCAAATTGCGCGCATATAGACAAAGTCGCGAACGAAGCCGACAAAATTGCCCGAGAACACGAACGCGATCTCTTGAGATCCGAATCGGTAAAAAAAGGGAGAGACCTCGTCCTCGCTCAAACCAAAGGGCTTGCCGAGGCTTTGAAAAATATGGCGGCAAACGCGAGCAAAACTCTCGACCCGCGCGACGACCTCGCAAACCTTATAACCGAAAATTTACTATCGGTCGGGATATGCGTTCCCGAAACGACGGTCTTTTCCGGAAACGAAAAGGGAGACGAAGAAATCAACGTTCTCATTCCGAAAAAACAAGTCAAAAACCCATTGCTTTTAAAATCAATTGCCGAAATAACGGGCTATAAGACGATTATCGCCGACATTCTCGATCTAACGGAAGAATTTTCCGCCGTAACTGTCAAAAGGGCTCCAAAATACGACGCGGCGTTCGCCGTCGCCCAAAGAACGAAAGCGGACAAACGAAAAAGCGGAGACTCTCACTCGATGATAAAAATAGACGAGGGCAAATTTCTAATCGCCCTAAACGACGGAATGGGCAGCGGCGAAAAAGCCGCGGCGACGTCGTCGGCGGCAATTTCTCTCGTCGAGACTTTTTACAAAGTCGGACTTTCGTCCGAAGTCGCCCTATCCGCGGTAAACAAAGTTCTCGCCTTTGACGGGGACGACAACTTTACCGCTCTCGACGTCGGAGTCGTCGACCTCTTCACGGGGGTCGCGGACTTTATCAAAATCGGTTCGCCGTACTCATTCGTCGTCACAAGCGACGCGGTTAAAATCATCGAGGGCGGCTCTTTGCCTCTCGGAATTTTAGACGAACTAAACCCGTCGGTATGCCAAACAAAACTCTCCGACGGAGACGTTATAGTCTTCGCGAGCGACGGCGTTTCCGACGCGTTCGGCTCGTCGTCCGATTTTATCGATTTTCTCGCGACTCAGCGAGCTTTAAACCCCAAAACCCTCGCCGACAACGTCTTGGAGCAAGCGCTCGCCCTAGACGGCGGAAGCGCGAAAGACGATATGACGGTATTTTGCGCTCGAATTTTCGAACGAGCGTCATAAAACGGTTTAAGAATATTTTTTATCGAACCCCTAAACTCGAAAACAAGCGTCTCAAGACTATGCGACCAATTTATCGCGTCGGCGCGATAAACCGCTTAAATTAATCCCGGGCGATAAAAAATCCAAACAAAACGTTCGCAAGCATATTGACAAATCCAAAAAAGGCGCTATCCTTTGTTCGCGTCCGGAAAAGGGTTCTAAACGAACCGAATAAAAAGCCGAAGGAGGATATCGTTTACGGAAAAATTCTATTTGCGAGAAAAACTCAATAAAATCGCTCGCGCGTCCGCGCCCAAACTGCCCGACAACGCCTTTCCTTCTTAAAGGCGACGAAACCCGTCGCCGAGGCAAAGGCGGTGAAAAATGCAAACCATAAATCTTCAAGCGCTTCTCGAGAGGTACGGAATCGACGTGTTTTTGCCCGCTTTTCTCGTAAGCGCGACTATGTTCGTCGCGAAAAAATTCTGTCCGACGATGGGCAAACAACGCGATTTCGCGATTAGAACGGCTCTTTCCGTCGTCTTTTACGCCGTTTACGTCCTAATATCCGAAAAAGACGCCGCATCCATCGTCGAAAAAAGCGCGAGCATACTCGGAGCGTCTTATCTGATTTTTTCTCCCGCGAAACAATCGAGCAAAAAAACCGACGCGGCAAACGACGACCGCAAGACCGACGAAACGAATACGCCGACTAATTGCGCCTCGATCGACGCCGACGGAGACTCTTCCGCCCTCGAAGTCGAAGTTTGCCTCGAAATCGACGCGGCGGACGATTTTCGGGCGTCTACCGACGAGGCGAACGAGGACTTTCAATCGATTATCGGCGACTCGGGCAAAGGCTTTCGAGCGATAAAGTCGAACGGCGAAGATATAAAAACAGAAAACGCCGACGATGAAAAATCAAGGCGTTAAAAACGAGCCTTAAAATCAAATCTTAAAAGCGTAGACGTTTGAAACCCGTCAAAAACGCGCGTATAGACGACAAAAAAGCCGCCGCGAAAATTCCGCGGCGGCTTTTCGGTTAAACCGTAAAATTCGTCGATTAAATATTAGCGAAATACTTAATGGTTCTAACCATTTGCGAAGTGTACGAGTTTTCGTTGTCGTACCACGAAACGACTTGAACTTGATAAGTATCGTCGTCGATTTTCGCAACCATAGTTTGAGTAGCGTCGAAGAGCGAACCGTATCTCATTCCGATAACGTCGGACGAAACGATTTCGTCGGTGTTGTAACCGAACGACTCGGTAGCGGCGGCTTTCATAGCGGCGTTGATGCTATCCTTCGTTACGTCTTTGCCCTTAACGACGGCGACCAAAATGGTGGTCGAACCGGTGCAGGTGGGAACTCTTTGAGCCGAACCGATAAGTTTGCCGTTGAGTTCGGGGATAA
>CAZVPW010000100.1:0-4603 GCA_964629115.1 uncultured Acidiphilium sp. | reverse complement strand
ATATTATATATAATGATATAGCGCTTTTCGAGCGGCTGAAATAAGGATTTGCGATTGGCGGAGCCAAAATCGACACGGTTAAACCCCTTGCAAAAAATACGCGCAAAAGCCAAACGTCCGGACGCTTTGATTTCGTTAAAAGAGATTGTGGATTATTCGCCGTCGGTCGCTTTTACGTATTTAACGTACTCAACGTCGCTGAGAGCCGACCGCAAGACCATAGCCGCGTACGCTTGGCCTCTCAATTTTCTTTGATTTTGTTTCACGGTTAACCCCTCGTCCGGGAAAAACGGACCGTCGACGTAGACTACCGACCGAGGACGGGAGAAAAACCTTCTCTTTCGGAAGGTCCTCGTAAAGCAAAAGACCGGCTTCCCCTCTTGGGCGGGATACTTGAACGACGAATCCCCGAACGGGCGAATATCCTTGCAATACGGCCAAATATGAGCCTCGGGGTAAACGACGATAACCTTGCCTTTTTCCGAATACTCCTTTATCGCGGATAGAAACTTTTTCGTCCCCTCGACGCTCGACGGAGTCGGAAAGCCGCCGAGATCCGCCACGAGACGTTTGACTACGGGAATCGAAACGGCGTCGGGTCCGACAATCACGTTCGCCTTTTTCGGGAAAACGACGCGAGGCGGCGTAAAGGCGTCGGCGGCGACCAGCGTATGATTTCCGTATATGAAATACCCCGTCTTTCGATAGGGTTTCAAGATCTTTTTATTCTTTATCCTTTCGCCGTGACCAATCAAATTAAACAAGGTCGCAATCGGAAAAGCGACGACGTAATAAAGAATGAAGGCAAAGATTCGCCGCGCTATCCTTTTGTCGACGTATTTATAATTGTCGGGAACCTTTTTCGTCTTGATATTATTGCCGGCAAAATCGTCGTTTAATTCGTCTTTATAATAAACGACCTTTTTCACTTGCCAACCCCCTGCCCTCCGCCGATCTCGACGGCCCTCGCCAGCATTTTCTCCATTTCAATCATACAATTCTCTTGGTCAAACGCCGAAATAATCGACTTATACCGCGACTTATACTCATCTTTAAGTTTGTCGTTTCCAAACCAAAAACGAATTTTCTTCGCAAGATCCCCATAGTCGCCGTTTTTGAAAAGGTTGTTGTCGTCGAAAGCAAAACCCTTGGTGGCGCTGCGCGGAGAATTGTTGATTACGGGGACAAGTCCGCAGACAATCGCCTCCAAACAAGCGATCGCCTCGATCTCTATGGTCGCCGTGTGAACATATAAATCGGCGCCGCGAAGCATATCGATAAGTTCGTCGCGCCCGAAAAATCTAAATTCGGCGTCAACGCCGAGTTTCGCCGCCAATTTTTTCAAACTATTCTTATACGGCCCGTCTCCGGCGAACGCGACTTTTATTTTATCTTTAATTCCGCTCTCCGCGACGGCTTTTATCAATAAACTTTGAGCCTTTTCCTTGCTGTATCGACCCGAACAGACGATCGTGAACTTATCCGAAATTCGAACGCCTTCCCTTTCGGCGAAGAAAGTCTTGTTGACGCCGTTCGAGATAACGACGGAATTGGTCTTTCCCGTCTCCCTCTCGAACAAATCGCGAATAAACTCGGTCGGATAATGGACTATATCGCAACGACTGAAAACCGACTTGTAAAAGTTCTTATAGACCAATTTATTGGCAAATCCGCAATTCATCAAAAAGACGTGCGCGGTGACGTTTTCGGCTTGACAATGAAAACTCGCGGTTACGGGCTTCCCGAGCCTCTTCGCGATTTTTAAAGCCCTTCTCGCAAGGGCGAACGGAATCAAAAGATGAACGACGTCGGCGGTCGAAATCGCCCTTTCCAAAATCTCGTCGTCGGCTTTTGCGAGGGTTACGCCGTTGACCTCGACGATTTTATTTAAAAGTTTTCCAAGGTTTAACGTGGGCGCAACGTAAAATCCGTCGAGCCCTTTCTTATCTTGATCGCAACAAACGACGCTGACTTCGTGTCCTCGACTCTTTAAATGTTCTATTAAATTCCATGCGGCGAGCGTCGTCCCGTTGTTTTTCTCTCCGAGTACGTCGCATACCATACAAACGTTCATTTTTTTCCTCCGCGGTCGGGTTTTGTCGAATTTTATTTTACAATAACTCGTTTTTTTAGGCAAGCGTATGCATCTACGATAAATTCTACGGGTATAGAATTTTTCGAGAGCGTCTATTTCTGTTTTCTAACGGTAAAAAATTTAACTCTACCGAGAGGAGAATCGTAGAATAGAGATCAATTTTCTTGCATTTTAAGTTATATAATGGTAAAATACGCGTATGGAAAAAGATATTAAGGGCATCGTCGCCGAAAATTTAATCGCGCTGAGGAAAAGTCGAAACTTAACTCAAGCGGACGTCGCAAAACGCTTAAACTATTCGGATAAAGCCGTCTCGAAATGGGAACGGGCCGACTCGCTCCCCGACATATCGATTCTATGCGCGCTTGCGGAAATGTACGGGGTATCGCTCGACTTTTTGGCGAGCGAGAATTCGGAAGAAAAAATCGCGGCGACCAAGAAGCCGACGTATTCGGTCTTGGGAGACAGAATAGCGGTGTCGGCGCTGACGGTCGCGTGCGTATTTTTAGTAGCGGCGCTCGTCTTCGTTTACGTCTTCTTAAACGCCTCGTCAGCATTGGGGTGGATTGCCTTTTTGTGGGCGGTTCCCGTAAGTTGCGCGACGCTCGTTTACTTTAATTATATTTGGTATAAAAACATTCTGTTTTCATTGATTTTAAAGAGCGCTATACTATGGACAATCCTCGCGTGCGTCTGTTTGCAATTTTTGAGTTATAACCTCTGGTTGATTTTTATCCTCGGAATACCCGCGCAAATCATAATCGTTCTCGCGTCAAATCTATCGCGAAGAATAAAGAGCCGCTCTTTCGAAAAAGTCGAAAATAAAGAGCCCAAAAACGCAAACGCGCTTGACGCCGACAAGGCAACGAGCGAAGATAATCATTAACTTCGCCGACCAAAAAATAAGCGAACAAAGGAGACGCTATGACGCAAGAAAACGCGGCGGAAGTTTTAGAACTCGACGCCAAAAACATCGAAGAAAATTTTACCGCCGACGGAAACTCCGACGAGAAAAAAACGAATAAGCACGGCTATAAGTCGAAATTCTCCCTTTTTGCCCTCGCGGAAAAAAAAGTTTTCGCCTATACGATCGGGCAACTCGCCCTTTATGCCATATTCGGCGCGTTCTGCGGATATGCCGGCGAGACAATTGGAAGAGTTATCGATAAGGGAATTATCGACGGCAGATATATGTTTATGCCTTTTATCTTCGGATACGGCGTCGGAGTCGTTCTCGCTTATTTAGTTTTCGACCGACCGTCGAACATGAGAATTTTCGGACTGAAAATTCTTCCGCAAGAAAAGAAGAGGAACAAGGTTCTTAGGAGCGTTATCTTCTATTTGACCGCCTTTTGCATAATCACCTTCTGCGAATGGGGCTTCGGGGCTCTCGTCGAGGCGATTACCGGGCAACAACTTTGGAATTACAACGGAATTCCTTTGCATTTTACGCAGTACGTAAGCTTGCCGACAAGCCTCGCGTTCACCACGGGAGTTTTCGTCATAATGGAATTCGTAACGCCGGCGCTGATGAAGTTTTTCGAGAAAATACTCAACAAGAAGACTATAATCGTCGCCTTTGCTCTACTTGCGTTGATGTTTGCGGACACGGCGTTTATGATGCTCAGATTGTTTATCGCGGGGCATGCGCCGCAAAATTGGCAAATCATTTTGCCTTGGGCGACGGTTTAAGCTCCGTTGAAAAGCCTAACGTTTTTCGAAAATAAATTTTTAGCCGACGCTCTTCTCGGCAATTTAAAAAACTAACGATTTTTCGTTAGTTCTTTATTTTTCGTCTATTTTTTTGTAAATTTACATTTTGGGTAATTCGCGCAGCCACCAAAGGAACCGTAAGCGCCCTTTTCCGACAACCAATCTTCCTCCGCATCTCGGACAAAATGCGTTTTAATAGTTGAGAAATTAAATCTTTTATTTGACGACGGAACTAAATATCGCTATTATTATCCTTTCATGGCGGGGACGTTGCTGCTACTCAAGCATATAAACGGTAAAGTTTATAAAAAATATTTTTCCAACGAACGCGATTACCGCAACGTCGATACCGATCCCATTTCGCTCTCGGAAACGCCTTTTTCTTCTTTTTGGAAAGATATAAAGGGAACCGAATTCGAAAAGGTTATAAAATTATGGATTTCGGATAACGGTTACGGATATTTTTTACTACTTCATTTTATCAACCTTTTCTACCCCATTGAGCAAATAACCGCTCAAAGTTTAGGCGAATTCTTCTTTGCCGAACCGGATTCGGTCGCTTCCCGTTTAAACGGATGCGATCGTTTTGACTACCCAAGAGCCGCCAATCAATTAATTAAAAAATTAAATGCGCTTATTTGATTGTTATGCGTCCGTTCCGCATAGTTATTGAAAGCCTTTCGCGGCGACACAGTTCTTATTCCAATGTTGTAAAAAACTTAAGAATTGGCAGACCTTCAATAGTGGCGTTTATCACAAGCCAACTTTAGGAGTAAAAAGAATGAAAAACGAAAT
>CAZVPW010000099.1:0-4661 GCA_964629115.1 uncultured Acidiphilium sp. | reverse complement strand
CTTTTATACGCTCGAATCGGCGAACCGCATTGTCCTAAGTGCGGCAAAGTTATCGAGAAAATAACGGTCGACCAAATCGCCGAAAAGGTCTTGTCGATGAAAGACGGCGAAAAGATAATCGTCGGCGCTCCCGTCGTCAGAGGGAGAAAGGGCGAATTCTCCAAACAACTCGAGGGATACGCGAAAAGCGGTTTCGCAAGGGTCGAAATAGACGGTTCAACCTTTGATCTTTCCGAGGAAATTAAACTCGATAAGAACGTCAAGCATAACCTGACGGTTATCGTTGACAGACTTATCGTGAAAGACGGGATAAGAAAGCGTTTGACCGACAGTTTGGAAACGGCTTTAAAGTTGGCGGACGGGCTCGCTTCGATAAAGAACGGAGAGGAGACGACCTTGTTTTCGACCAATTATTCGTGTCCCGACTGCGGAACGTCGGTCGCTGAAATCGAGCCGAGGCTCTTTTCGTTCAACAACCCGTTCGGGGCGTGCCCCGAATGTAAGGGTTTGGGGTACACGTCGAGAATAGACGAAAAACTCGTTGTCGGAGATCCCAACAAATCTCTTCGAGAGGGCGCGATGACCGTCACGGGGTGGAATCTCGACAACGGCAAAATGACCGAAATGTATTTTAGGGCGTTATCCAAGCGTTACGGGTTTAGTCTCGATGTTCCCGTAAAGGATTTGCCACCCGAAATTACCAAAATTCTCCTATACGGAACGAACGGCGAAAAGATAAGGACGACCTATTCGACTAGGACGTTTTCGGGTAGTTACGACGTCGCTTACGAGGGGGTTATAAACAATCTCGAAAGGAGATATAGAGAGACGACGAGCGATTACACGAAGAGCGAAATAGAAAGGTATATGATCAGTTCGCCTTGCCGTTGCTGCGGCGGAAAAAGGTTGAAAAAAGAAGCTTTAGCCGTAACGGTCGGCGGATTGAATATGGCCGAGTTATGCGATTTATCCGTCGTAAAAATTAACGAATTTATAAGCGGATTGACCTTGACTCAAACCCAACGAGCGATAGCAGACGCCGTTATAAAGGAGATTAATGCGAGGTTGAAGTTTTTGACCGACGTCGGCCTCGGATATCTCACCCTTTCGAGGTCGGCGGGCGCTCTTTCGGGCGGAGAGGCTCAAAGAATTAGGCTCGCCACGCAAATCGGCAGCGGTTTGACGGGGGTTTTGTATATCCTCGACGAACCGAGCATCGGCTTGCACCAAAGGGATAACGACAAACTCATCAAGACTTTGCTCAAGTTAAGAGACCTCGGAAATACTCTCATTGTCGTAGAGCACGACGAGGATACGATAAGGGCCGCCGATTATATCGTCGACATCGGGCCGAAAGCCGGCGTCGGCGGCGGCGAGATCGTCGCCAGAGGAAGCGTCGAAGATATTTGCGCCGAACCCCGTTCGATAACGGGCGATTACCTCTCGGGAAGAAGAAAAATTGAAATTCCGTCCGTGAGAAGAAAGCCCGACGAGAGGCGATTGAAAGTCTTCGGGGCGAGACAAAACAACTTAAAAAACATCGACGTCGAATTTCCCGTCGGTTTGTTTACCGCCGTTACCGGCGTTTCGGGAAGCGGAAAGAGTTCGCTCGTGAACGAGGTTCTTTTGCCCATCGTTTCAAATACGCTCAACGGGTCGAAAATCAGATACGGAGATTGCGACAAGGTTACGGGACTCGAATATTTCGATAAGGTTATCGCCATAGATCAGTCGCCGATCGGAAGAACGCCGAGGAGCAATCCGGCGACTTACGTCGGAGCGTTTACCTATATAAGAGAGATTTTTTCGGCATCGAACGACGCGAAAGAACGCGGATATAAGCCGGGTAGATTTTCGTTCAACGTATCGGGCGGCAGATGCGAAAAATGCCAAGGCGACGGAATTTTAAAAATCGAAATGCATTTCTTGCCCGACGTTTTCGTTCCTTGCGAGGTTTGCAAGGGCAAGAGATATAATCACGAGACTCTCGAGGTTAAATACAAGGGCAAGAGCATATCCGACGTTCTCGATATGACCGTCGACGAAGCAGTCGAATTTTTTGAAAACGTACCGAGGATATACGCTAAGATAAAGACGTTAAAAGACGTCGGTCTCGGGTACGTCAAACTCGGTCAACCGGCTACGACGTTGTCGGGCGGCGAGGCTCAAAGAGTTAAGCTTGCGACCGAACTGTCTAAGCGTTCGACGGGCAAGACCCTTTATGTTCTCGACGAACCGACCACGGGATTGCACAGTTACGACGTTGAAAAACTCGCGAATATTTTGGCTAGACTACGCGACGCCGGCAATACAATCGTCGTCATCGAGCACAACCTCGATCTAATCAAAACCGCCGATTACGTCGTTGATTTAGGACCCGAGGGCGGAGACGACGGCGGGAGGGTGATCGCAACGGGAAGCCCGGAAGAGATTGCTCGAAAAGAAAACAGTTACACGGGTATCTTTTTGAAGAAAATTTTACAAGGAGAAAAAGACGATGATAAGAGACGAGTATAAGCGCAGCGTTCGAAATTCTTCGCCGAAAGAAGAGAGAAAGAAAAAAGAAATGGGGGAAAGGAATTTTTACGCCGCGCAAATTCCGAAATTGAGAGACGCTTGCAAGGCGATTTCTTTCTCGACGAATTTGACAGTCGGTTTTTTGACGGTTGCGTACGTTATGGTTTTGGCGGTGTTTATTCTCTCGAGAAATTTGGAAGAGCAATATTCCGCGGCGAAGTTCGTCGTTTGGTCGTGCGTTTACGGCGCGGTCGTTATTTTTACCCTTTTGTGGTATTTATGGATTAAGCCGTCTCTTTTGAAGAAAGTCGACCGATACAAGGCGGAAATAGACAGAATAAACGCTGAAAACTTCAAAAAAGCGTCTTACGGCGCTCGTATGGCGTATTCGTCCGTTGTCAAAGATGACGAAAACTCCGTCGAAAAAGGTCGTTAAGCGTCGAAAAAACCGAGAATAAGGCAAATTAACGGATAATCTATAATAAAACGATTGACTAAAATAATTTGACGCGCTATAATATAATAACGTAATTATGAAATTTCAAGGATACGACGTCGTCCTCGTTACGGACGAAAAAGAAAGATTATATTTTTTAGGTTTTCACAGCACGGCGGGATACGTTCTCGCGACGGCTGAGAAAACATACTTCATCGTCGACGCGAGATACGTAAAAGCGGCTGAAAAAGTCTTGACGCCAAAGGGAGTCGAAGTCGTTTTGGGAAGCGACTATTCTTTTTTGAAAGAACTCGCCGCCCAAAAGGGTTATAAGACGGTGGCCGTCGACTTTACGAAAATTACGGTCGCGGAATTCGAGGAGATGAAGGCGCTCGGTTTCGAGTTTGTCGACGCGTCGATTGAAATACGCGACGAAATGTCGATAAAGACCGCCGAAGAGATAAAGTATATCGCAAAAGCGTGCGACATTGCCGAAAAGGCGTGGAAAGACACCCTTCCCTTTATCAAAGAGGGGGTAACCGAAAGACAAGTCGCGAACGAGCTCGAATATAATTTCAAAAAGAGGGGAGCGTCCGGAACTTCTTTCGATACGATCGTCGCTTTCGGAAAAAACGCCGCCGTTCCGCATCACGAGACGAGCGACGCGAAATTAAAGAAAAACCAATGCGTTCTCATGGATTTCGGTTGCCTTTACAAAGGGTACTGTTCGGATATGACGAGAACAATGTTTTTCGGAGAGCCGACCGTCGAATTTGAAAAAGCCTATCTCGCCGTTTTGACGGCTCACGAAAAAGCCGCCGAGGGCATAAAGAAAGGATTGACCGGCAAACAAGCCGATAAAATCGCGAGAGACGTCCTCGAGTCGTTGGGATACGGAAAGTATTTCACTCACTCGCTCGGGCACGGAATCGGGGTCAACATCCACGAATATCCCAATCTTTCGCCGAGGTGCGACGCGGTTTTGACCGACAATATGGTTTTCTCTAACGAACCGGGAGTTTACGTCGACGGTAAGTTCGGCATAAGAATCGAAGACAGTTGCCGTCTCGAAGACGGGAAATACGTTTCCTTTATGAAAGACGACAAGTCGTTGATAATTCTCGGCGACGAGAAAATAAAAAGAAAAAAATTATACAAGTAAGATAAATTTAAGGAGTTAAATTATGATTTTAGCAGGCGATTTGAGAAAAGGCGTAACCATCGAATACGACGGAAAAGTTTACACCGTAGTAGACTTTTTGCACGTTAAACCCGGAAAGGGCGCGGCGTTCGTTCGTACGACGCTTAAAAACGTAGTCGAGGGAAAGACCTTGCAAATTACGTTCAACCCGACCGAAAAATTCGAAAACGCGATCATCGAGACCAAGAAGATGACCTATTCGTACAACGACGGAGAGTTCTACTACTTCATGGACGAAGAGTACAATATGGAGCCCCTTTCTTTCGATCAAGTCGAAGAGGCTTTGAAGTGGATAAAAGAAAACGATCCCGTTACAGTCAAGTTCTATAAGGGCAAGGCGTTCTCGGTCGATTGCGAAAACTTTGTCGAACTTCTTGTAACCGAGTCCGAACCCGGAGTCGCCGGCAACACCGCCACCAACGCTACCAAGAGAGCAAAACTCGAGACGGGCGTTGAAATTCAAGTTCCCATGTTCGTTAACGAGGGCGAGAAGATCAGAGTCGACAC
>CAZVPW010000098.1:0-4673 GCA_964629115.1 uncultured Acidiphilium sp. | reverse complement strand
GGGTTGGAAAAAGAACCCGAGGGAGGCGCGAGATGCGTAAAGTGTTTCAAAATGCGTCTCGACCAAACGGCGAAAGTCGCGGCGGAGAACGGATTTGACTTCTTTTGCTCGACTTTGACCGTCAGTCCTCATAAAAATCCCGACGTAATAAATCGTATCGGCGAAAAAGCGGCTGCCGAGTTCGGTTCGAGATATCTTCCGAACGATTTTAAAAAGGAAAACGGATTCAAGCGTTCGATAGAAATTTCAAACGAGCGCAAATTGTACCGCCAGAGATATTGCGGTTGTATTTATTCGAAATACGAGAGAATCGAGGAGAGGTTTTTGTGAGGATTATCGCCGGAAAACACAGAGGCAGAGTTTTAAAAGAATTCGAAGGGAGAGACATTCGTCCGACGTCGGACAGAGCGAGAGAGGCTCTGTTTAATATCTTGAGATTCGACGTTCCCGGCGCTTGTTTTCTTGATTTATATTCGGGAGTCGGCGGAGTTGGGATAGAGGCGTTGTCTCGAGGGGCTCAAGAGGTCGTTTTCGTCGACAACTCGAAAAAGAGCGCGTCCATTTTGAGAGATAACTTGAACGCGCTGAAAGAAACGGCTCAAGTCGTCGAGTCGGACGCCCTTGTTTTCGTCAAGACGACGCAAAAGAAATTCGATATCGTTTTTCTCGATCCTCCGTACTCGGTAGACGCCGTCGAAGTTGCCGAAACGGTTTTTTCGAGAGGCGTTTTAAAGGACGGCGGATTGCTTGTATACGAGCGCTCTAAAGACGAAAAAAGGGTCGTTCTCGGAGCCGAAAAGATCGACGAGAGAAGATACGGCGCGGCGATCTTTGATTTTTACGTTTATAAAGGAAATTAAAATATGAAAAAATGCGTGTTTGCCGGAACATTCGATCCCGTGACGAAAGGTCACGAAGAGGTCGTTGCGAAGTGTTCGGTTCTCTTTGACGAGGTCGTCGTCGCCATTTGCGTCAACGTAAACAAGACGGCGATGTTTTCGGTCGAAGAAAGACTTGATTTTTTGAAAAGGACGTGCGCAAAATACGGGAACGTCAAAGTCGTTTATCACGACGGGGCTCTCGTTGATTTACTTAAAAAAGAAGGCGCGATATACAACGTTCGAGGACTTAGAAACGGCAGAGATTTCGAATATGAAAACGAAATGAATTTCGTCAATTCCGAACTCATGCCCGAGTCCGTCGCTCTTTATATTCCTTGCGGAACTGCAAACGTTCAAGTAAGTTCTTCCGTCGTTCGAGAACTTTTAAAATTCGGAAAGAGCGTAAAGGCATACGTTCCCGAGGAAATAGCCGACCTTATCGGATAACTTTTATATAATCGTTTTTGCCGTATGCCTTGTCGACGTCCCTCTTTTAAAGAGGCGCCCCTTTTCGTTCGGAAAGAAAAACTCGGTTTTCGTTTAAACAAAGATTATGACGAATCGGCAAACCGCAAACGAAAGAATGGCGCAGACTATTTTCGCGGCGACGAATATCTTGACGTTCGCGTCGGCTTTTTTCAAAAAACAAATGGATTGAGCGAGCGCCGACGCTCCGCCGAAAGAGATAATGGAACATACGAAAGGTAGGCTATAAGTCGATAAACAAGCGTTTGCGATTTCTTGACAACCTCTCGTACATTCTACGAGTCCTTCGACGAATCCTCTTGACAAACCTTCGTTTTTCGTTATCGCAAACAAGAGAGACTCGAAAGGGGTAAAAACGCCGAGGTTTCTCGCGAGGTCGGCAACGACCGAGAAGACGCAAATAAAACCTCCGACGACGGCGACGGAAACGACCGACGAGTACGCGCATTCGTATAGAACGTTATTATCGTCGGTTCTCGACGGGGAAATCGTCTTCAAACTCGGGTTTTCTCCGTAAAATCGAAAAAGAGCGCCTGTCGTGAGAACGGCGACAACGTGGGAAAAGTAAAGAATAAACCCGAAAATTTTCGACGAAAACATTCCGAATCCGACGCTTCCTATAACGAAAAGCGGACCCGAAGTCGAACAAAAGGTAGACATTTTAGTCGCTTCGTCTTTTGAAATGAGATTTCGTTCGCCGAGTTCGCCTATAAGTTTTGCTCCTATCGGGTAGCCGGACAAGACGCTCGTTAAAAAGACGTAAGACGATATACCGTTCGTTCGAAAGATTTTTCGGCACGGTTTTTGAAAGACTTTCGAGAGTAGATTCGCGGCGCCTGTTTTCGCCAACAATCCGCTGAAAAAAAAGAAGGGCAAAAGAGAAGGGAGCGCGACGAGAGCCCAAAGTTTTATTCCGTAAAGGGAAGACGGGGCGTAAGTTTCGGGTTTTACGGCGAGAGCCGCCATGCAAACCGCGCATAAAAAAGCGGTCGCTATTTTGCCAAATTTACTCATATTCTAATTTAATCGCAAGGAACAATAAATATGTACGATATTTTCGACGCTTTAAACGAAGAAAAAAACAAAGCTAACGCTCCGTTGGCGGAGAGGATGAGACCCCACTCGTTAAGGGATTTTCTCGGTCAAGCCCATATATGCGAAGACAATAGTCTTTTGAGGCGAGCGATATCCCTTGACAAAGTCGGGAGTTGTATTTTTTGGGGACCTCCTGGAACGGGGAAAACTACGCTTGCGAATATCATCGCGAATTCCACGAGCGGGAACTTTGTTAAATTGAACGCCGTTTCGAGCGGAGTTTCGGACGTAAAAAAAGCCGTTGACGAGGCGAGCGAAAATTTAAAACTTTACGGCAAGAAGACGTATTTGCTCCTCGACGAGTGTCATAGGTTCAACAAGACGCAATCGGACAGTCTCTTGCCGGCTATCGAAAAGGGTACGATAATTTTTATCGGGTCGACGACGGAGAATCCGTTTGCCTCCATGACCCCGGCTATCGTCTCGAGATGTAGGGTTTTTGAGTTTAAGAGGCTTGACGAGAACACTATCAAAAAAGCCCTATATAAGGCGATTAACGATAAAAAACGCGGATACGGACAACTGAGCGTTGAGATTGAGGACGCCGCCGCGGAGCATATCGCTCGAACGAGCGGCGGAGACTTGAGAACGGCGTATAACGCGCTGGAACTCGCCGTTTTGACGACGCCCGAAAATCAAGACGGGAAAATCGTCGTGACGCTCAAAGACGCCGAACAGTCTATCCAAAAAAAAGCCTTGTCGTACGACGAAAATTCTTATTACGATATGCTCAGCGCCTTTTGCAAGTCGTTGAGAGGAAGCGATAGCGACGCCGCTCTTTATTACGCTCACAGACTTATTTCGGGCGGTTGCGACCCGTCTCTTATTTTCAGACGTCTTATCGCTCACTCCGCCGAAGACGTCGGAATGGCGGATCCGAGAGCGTTAGTCGTCGCGACGAGCGCAATGACGGCGTTTCAAAACATAGGTTATCCCGAGGGAATGTTGCCGCTTAGCGAGGCGATAATTTACGTCTGCGAAGCGCCTAAATCCAATTCGGTCGTCGTCGCCATGCAAGAGGCTCAAGCCGCGGCGGAAAGTTCGAAAGACGATACCGTTCCGATGCATATCAGAAACGCTGTGTTTGCCGATAAGGACGCAAAGGAGAAAAGCGCCGAGTATAAGTATCCCCATTTATACGGCGGATACGTCGAGCAACAGTATTTGCCCGATTCGCTCGTCGGTTCGGTTTTTTATCGTCCGAACGATCGAGGATTCGAACAAGAGGTAAAGAAAATTCGCAAGGAAAAGGGAATGAATAAATAAATTTTTCTCGTCCTTTTGCTGAGAACGAAATCGAATTTGCTCGGCGGAGCGATAAGAGAGTCGATCGTCGTCGGTCTTAAACGAACGCCGACCGAATTTTTCGTAACGCGTCGCAAACGCGATACATTATATAAAAAGATTTAAAAAAATCTCTTGAAATGATAGAGTTAGGTAAGGAAAGTATAGAGTTAAGCGCCGAAAGTTCGGCGGACACACCTAAAAGATTTAGAAAGCCTACTCTTGAAGAAGTATCCGCTTATTGTAAAGAGCGAAAGAATAATGTTAATCCGCAACGATTTATAGACTTCTACACTTCAAAAGGTTGGAAGGTCGGTAAAGAGCCTATGAAAGATTGGAAGGCTTGTGTAAGGACTTGGGAACAAGACGAAAAATGGAAGCCTAAAAAAGGTGCTAATCCTTCAAAATACGATAGGGAGGACGAGTGATGAAATTCGGACTTAATTTGGAAGAGTTTAAGCAAGCCTATAAGGTTGGAACAAACAAACTACAAGAAGATGAGTATCTTGGAGATGACGGACTTCCTTATTGCAAGAAGTGTAAAACACCGAGATTTTTTAGCATTGACAATGGCAGTTGGGCTACTTGGGGGCTTTGTGAATGTAAAAGAGCCGAACAAGAACAAAAAGAGAAGGAAGAGCAAGCGAGAAAAAGAATGGAAGAGTTTAACGAAAGGAAAAAACTTTCATTACTTGGGGAACGATACAAAAATATTATGTTCAAAGATGCTACTCTAACTAAATCAAACTCAAAGGCTTATGCAAAATGCAAAACCTATGTAGACAAAAGTAAAGAAGTTTATAGTCATAATATAGGGCTTTATATCTATGGAGATAATTCTTCCGGAAAGACCTTCTTAACGGCTTGTATGTGTAATGAGTTGGTGTGGAAAGGGTATAGATGCGTTTACACGAACTTTGCAACCAT
>CAZVPW010000097.1:0-4725 GCA_964629115.1 uncultured Acidiphilium sp. | reverse complement strand
GAATATGCTTAAAAACGGATTCTTGGCGCATTGTTTTTCCGAGAGCGTCGAGATCTCTCTTCGTCGATCGCGTCCGCTCGCCTTGCCGAGAAATACGACGATATGTATTTTACCGCCGGCGTTCACCCCGACGAAGCCGATACGTTCGACGACGACGTCGCGAGCGCTTTGATCGAACTTTCCAAACGCGACAAATTCCTCGCGATAGGGGAAATCGGGTTTGATTTTTACCACGAAAATTCGTCGGTATCTTGTCAAGAGAGGGCTTTCGTCGAACAAATGGAAATCGCCGATCGACTCGGCAAGCCCTTCGTTTTACATTCTCGCAACGCTCCGTCAAAGACGTTGGAATTTTTAAAGGCGAACAAGAATATGCTTAAAAACGGATTCTTGGCGCATTGTTTTTCCGAGAGCGTCGAGATCGCCGAGGAATTTCTCAAACTCGGAGCATTTTTTTCTTTCGGCGGAGTTATCACCTTTAAAAACGCCAAAAAAGAAGCCGTCGTGTCGAAAATTCCGTTCGATAGGATTTTGACCGAGACGGACTGTCCGTATCTTTCGCCCGAACCGTTCAGAGGAACTGTGAACGAACCGTCGAGAATTCCTCTCGTCGCCGCGAAAATCGCCGAGTTTAAGGGCGCGGACGTCGCCGAGACCGAGAAAATATTAGAGAACAACGCAAAGAGGTTTTACGGATTATAATGGATACTATAACTTACGAACTTGACGGAAAACTTTATATAAATCTCACGAACAGATGTTCGAACGACTGTTCTTTTTGCGTGCGCAACGGAAAGGATTCTTATTACGGAGCAAAACTCTGGTTGTCTAAAGAGCCGACCGTCGACGAAGTATTGAAAAGCATCGAAGACAGAGATTACGACGAAGTCGTTTTTTGCGGATTCGGAGAGCCGACTTTCAGAGTTAAAGAAATCGTCGAAATCGGAACCGAACTCAAAAAAATGGGTTACATCGTCAGACTCGACACGAACGGGCACGCGAACGTTATCAACGGAAGGGACGTGACCGAAAATCTCGCCAAAGCCGTCGATAAGGTAAACGTCAGTTTGAACGCGTCGACAGCCGAGGGGTATTACGACCTTTGTCGTCCGGTTTTCGGGGAAGACGTGTTCGGAGAACTTATCGACTTCGCGAAAAAATGCAAGGAAAGAGGACTTTACGTAACTTTTTCGGTCGTTGACGTTATAGGCGAAAAGGAAGTCGCTCGTTGCAAGAAGATTGCGGACGACGTCGGCATACCTCTCAGAGTCAGAGAGTTTATAAAGGATAGTTAATGGAAATTAAAGAAGTACTCAAAAAGAACGGCTTTCGGTTCAACAAGCGTTTTGGTCAAAACTTTTTGACCGACGGAAATTTGCTCGATAAGATTGCCGCCGAGGCGGGAGTGACGAGCGAAGACGTCGTCGTGGAAATCGGTTGCGGCGGGGGAACGCTTACGGCGGCTCTCGCAAAAAAGGCCAAGAGGGTTATAGGGTTTGAGATAGATCAAAATTTACGTCCGGTGTTGGCGGAAACTTTGTCTCCTTTTTCCAACGTCGAAATTATTTTTAAAGACGTTATGAAAATGAAGACGTCGGAGATAGACGCTCTCGTCGGAGGCGAGTTCGTTCTCGTCGCCAACTTGCCCTATTACATAACCACGCCGATATTGATGAAGTTTATCGAGGAGTCCGAAAAGGTTAAAAGCATAACGGTCACCGTTCAAGAAGAGGTTGCCGATAGGCTGACCGCAAAGCCGGGAACCGAGGAATACGGCGCGATAACCGCCGGGATAGACGTCGTCGGAAACGCGAAAAAGATAATGAGAATCGGAAGAAATATGTTTTATCCGTCTCCAAACGTCGATTCGGCTGTCGTCAAGATAGATATCGACAGAAATAAATATCCGAACGTCGATTTAAAGGCGTATAGAGCGGTCGTTCGCAGCGCTTTTTCGAGCAGAAGAAAGACTCTTTGCAACAACTTGATGAACTCGTTCTCCGTTTCGAGAGAACAAGCTGAAGAAATCGTCGCCAAAGCATCGGATAATCCGCTCGTCAGAGGAGAGACTTTGTCGACCGAACGGTTCGTTCTTCTTTCTTCCTATTTTCCCGAATTGAAAAAATGAGAGTCGTTTGACGATGAAGTGCCGTGGCATTTAAACCTTTTGAACGCATATATTAAAATGAGAGCGTTTCAAGGAGGTATAAAATGTCGTTCTTTACCAACAACGCGTCCGACAGATGTCCGGGAAGAATAAACGGCAATCCGACGAACGGACTATGCGAAAAAGTTTGCGTCGAAGCCGAAAAAGTTTTCGACGCGTGCATAAGACAGACTCAAGAGGAGGGCGTAACCTTAACTCTTTCGGATTTTAATCCCGCAAGCCCGACTTATCCGTTGACGTTTTTAAGCGCTAAGAGCGTCGGAACGGAAGGCGTTTTAACTAACGTTACGGTCGATAGACTTCCGGACAGAGAGCGATTCGGAAGGGTTCAAGCGACCGTTACCGTTCCGATGGAAGTCGTTTATACGGACGCCGCCGGAACTCAGGGTACGGCGACCGCGCAAGCGTCTTTCGATCAAGATATAATTATGTACATACCCGAGCCGTCGATTATCCCTTACAAAATAAAGGCGATAGTTTCGATAGTCGCCCCCGAGGGGACTTACGCGACGGAGGGAACTTTTACCGTTTCGTGTTGCGTCACTATAATTATGAAGGTCGTAATGACCGCGGAAATATTGGTTCCGTCGTACGGATACGCGACCATTCCGCCTTGCCAAGAATACACTCAAGAGGTTTGTTCGGGGTTCTTCGATCTACCGATTTATCCAAAAAACGAATAACAAAACGAAATATTTCGTTCGCGCGGCTTTGTCGGGCGGACGATTTTATTTTGCCGCGAATTTTTTTTGCAACTTTAAAAGAGTTGTAAAGAAAAACGAAATGCGCTAAAATAAATAAGATATCGCTCGATACGAGCAAGGAGAAAGAATTTGAGAGTATTTGCCATAAGCGATCTTCATATGTGCGCCGCGGGCAGCAAGCCGATGGACGTTTTCGGCTCTAAATGGGAGAATTATCTTGAAAAGATATTCTCCGATTGGGAGAAAAAAGTCGGCGACGAGGACGTCGTTTTGCTCGGCGGGGATTTGAGTTGGGCTATGGATTTGCCCGAGGCGTTAAAGGATTTGTCCGCTCTCTATCCTTTAAAAGGGAAAAAAGTTATAATTCGCGGCAATCACGATTATTGGTGGAAAAGCGTATCGCGCATAAGAGCGGCTCTTCCGTCCGATTTTTACGTTCTTCAAAACGACTGCGTTCGCATAGGCGACGTCGTCATGTGCGGCACGAGGGGCTGGAAGGTCGAAGGGGCGCCGGATTTTAGCGATCAAGACAGAAAAATATATCAAAGAGAAGCCGAGAGGCTTAAACTTGCTCTTAATTCGGCTCAAAAGATAAAGGAAGAGGGCGACGAACTTATATGTTTGGTTCATTATCCCCCCTTTAACGACAGAAGGGACAATTCCTTGTTTACCGATTTGATAGAGGAGTACGGGGCAACAAAAGTCGTATACGGGCATCTTCACGGAAAAGATTGTCGATCTGATTTGAAATTGATAAAAAACGGCGTCGAGTATTATCTGACGTCGTGCGATCAAGCGGATAATAAATTGACCTTAATAAAGGAGTAAACGTATGGACAACTTAGAAGAAAAACAAGAGAAAAACAAGGTGTTGACAATCGTTAAGGATTTGTCTTCGAGATGGTTTATCAAGGCGTTTTCGGGAATGGCTCAAGGCCTTTTTTGCACCCTCATCGCCGGAACGATTTTAAATCTCGTCGCCGATTGGATCGGGAACAACGCCGTCGGAACTATCGTAAAAACTATCGCGTCGGCGGCGAAGTCTTCGATGGGATTTGGAATCGGCGTCGGTATCGCTTGTTCTCTCGGGGCAAAGAAATTGACAACTTTTTCTGCGGGGGAGTAAACGTATGGACAACTTAGAAGAAAAACAAGAGAAAAACAAGGTGTTGACAATCGTTAAGGATTTGTCTTCGAGATGGTTTATCAAGGCGTTTTCGGGAATGGCTCAAGGCCTTTTTTGCACCCTCATCGCCGGAACGATTTTAAATCTCGTCGCCGATTGGATCGGGAACAACGCCGTCGGAACTATCGTAAAAACTATCGCGTCGGCGGCGAAGTCTTCGATGGGATTTGGAATCGGCGTCGGTATCGCTTGTTCTCTCGGGGCAAAGAAATTGACAACTTTTTCTGCGGGGGTCGCCGGATTTGTCGGCGCGTTTGCCGATAAGATTTTAGTCGGCTCTTTCGCTTCGGTTGCGCTCGGCGCGCCCGGAAACCCGGTCGGCGCTTACGTCGTCGCTCTCATTTGCGCGGAAGTTATTTCTCTTTACGAAGGAAAGACGAAATTCGATATATTGATTGTTCCGCTCGGCGCTCTCGTTCTTTGTTTCGGCGGAATTTACTGCGCTTATCCTTTTATAGAATTTATTAAATTTATCGGCGCTCAAATTAAAGTCGCCACCGAGATAACCCCTTTCTTTATGGGTATAATCATTTCGGTCGTTATGGGAATTTTGCTCACGATGCCCACCTCGTCCGCTGCGATTTGGATTTCGGTCGCGAGCGGAATAAACGACGAGGCTATGCTTATAGCCGGAGGAGCGGCGGTCGTCGGGTGCAGCTGCCATATGA
>CAZVPW010000096.1:0-4753 GCA_964629115.1 uncultured Acidiphilium sp. | reverse complement strand
TTAAAAGGTTGTCCCCTTGCGGCGGCAACCTTTTCTCTCGCTTGTTTTGCTCTTATTTTTCTTCCTTTTCGTAGATTTCGGACATCTTCGCGTCTTTGTAAACGATATTGATCGCTTGAGCGAATACCTTTGCGACCGAAAGAACCTCGATTTTGGGAATCTTCTTCTCTTCCGGAAGCGGAACGGTATCGAGAACTACGAGTTTATTGATATGCGAGTCTTGCAATCTTTGAATTGCCGGCCCGCTTAAAACGGCGTGCGTGCAGCAAGCGTAAATCTCTTTCGCTCCGTTGTTGTAAAGAGCTTCGGCTCCTTGACAAATCGTGCCGGCGGTATCGATCATATCGTCTACCATAAGGCATCTCTTGCCCTTTACGTCGCCGATTATGTTCATAACTTCGACGTGGTTTGCCTTGGGACGTCTCTTGTCGACGATCGCGATGGGGCAATTGAGTTTGGTCGCGACGTTTCTCGCTCTGGAAACCGATCCGACGTCGGGAGAAACGACGACGAAATCGTCGTCTACGATTTTTTGGAAGTGCTTATAGAGTATAGGTCCTCCGACGAGATGATCGACGGGGATATCGAAAAATCCTTGAATTTGGTTGGCGTGGAGATCCATGGTAAGCACTCTGTCGGCTCCCGCGGAAGTGATGATATCCGCGACGAGTTTTGCGGTGATCGGATCTCTCGATTTTGCTTTTCTGTCTTGACGCGCGTATCCAAAATAAGGAATAACGGCGGTTATTCTTCCGGCGGAAGCCCTTCTGAGAGCGTCGATCATAATGAGAAGTTCCATAAGGTTCTCGTTGACGGGAGAGCAAGTAGATTGAATTATGAATACGTCTCTTCCTCTAACCGATTCGCCTATGTGAACGCTCGTTTCTCCGTCGGAAAAATGTCCGACTTCGCAATCGCTCAAGGGAATTTTGAGTTCTTTTGCAATTGCCTCCGCAAGTTGTCTGTTGGAGTTTCCCGCAAAAAGTTTAATCTCGGTGCTATGTGTTATCATTACGTCCTCCGCAATTTTAACGCGTCTTTACGCGCGATTTTCTTTTGTCTATATTATTATATATTAACCGCCCGATTAAATCAAGCAAAAAGAGCCGTAAAAAAGATTTTAATCGAGTCGATTTTTTCGCTTTACTTTCTACGAGTTCTGAAAAAATTCTTAATTTTCTCCGAACATTCGTTTTCTAATACTCCGCCTTCAAACTCGACGACGTGGTTGAGTCCGCTGCTCGTTAAAATGTCGAACTTGCTGACGACTCCGCCCCCTTTCGGTTCTTTCGCCCCAAAGTAAACCTTTCCGATTCGGGCGTTCGCTATGGCGCCGGCGCACATTGCGCAAGGCTCCAACGTTACGTAAAGATCGCAATTTTCAAGTCTCCAATCGCCAATCTTCGCGCACGCTTTTTCTATGGCGAGAATTTCGGCGTGAGCGGTCGCAACCCTCTTCGTTTGGCGAAGATTATGCGCCCTCGCGATTATTTTTTCGCCCGATACGACGACGCAGCCTATCGGAACTTCTTCCTTTTGCTCGGCTTTGTCCGCTTCCTTTAGGGCGGCTTTCATAAATTTTATCTTCTCTTCGATCATTTATGATACTCCGTGTTCGCGTTGATGGAAAACGCTCTGTAAATTTGTTCGCAAAGCATCGTTCTCGCGAGGGTATGCGGAAAGGTCATATCCGAGAAGGAAATTTTATCTTTGCACATTTTTTTAACCCTCTCGTCGACGCCGTAACTTCCGCCGATAACGAAGGTTATTTCCCCCTCTCCTCTATCGATTTTCTCCTTTAAAAAAGACGCGAGCCCTTCCGAGGACATTTTCTTCCCCTCGATCGCGAGGCAAACGACGCTCCCCTTTACGGCTTTTTCGATTCTCTCTCCTCTACGGACAATATCTTGCTTATCGTCCCGGGAGAAACCTTTTCGTAATTTTCTTCTTTGACTTCGACGATCGAAAAATCGCAAAAGCGAGCCATTCTCTTCGCGTACTCGTTTACTGCGTCCGCGAAGTATTTTTCCTTTATTTTTCCGACCGCTACGATTCTTATTTTTATCATTGAATAAGCCCCGATATCCACATTACTACGCAAGCGACGACGCCTATCGACGAATAGGAGAAAAAGGTTTTATAATCGTACGGATATTCTCGTTTTTCGCTCTTCTCTCTCAAAATCAAAATGAAGAAAAGCGCCGTCAAGGCTAATCCCACCGCCGTTAAAACAACGCTCGCCGCGTCGCTTAAAACGAGGTCGGGCGCCGCGTAATTTAAAACGATTACCGCCAAGTTGTTTAAAAAATGAGCGATAACGGTCGGGAAAACCGATTTCGACTTTAAAGCGAGGAGGGTAAACGCAAAGCCCAAAACGAATTGATAGGGCGTTTGAGCCGGATTCATATGGAACAGAGCGAAATACGCGCCGCCGATTATTGCGGCGACGATTTGATTTGCCCCCTCCAAACTTCTCGCCAAGCAACCTCTGAAAAACATCTCTTCGGCAACCGCCGGGAGCAAACACGCCTCTATTATCGTCAAGCATACGTTGACGGGCGTAGGAGACGGTAAAGTCTGCGAAGCGTACTCGTACCCTAACGAATCCGAGAGAAACTCGATAAACATACCGTTCAAGTTCGACAATCCGAGAAACGCCGCGACGAATAACAATACGGCGTAAACGTAAAATCTTCCGTTCGTCTTTCTTGCTCCGCAAACTTCGATTAAACTCTCGTCCGCCGAAAACGAAAACAATAAAAGCGAACAAATAATCGCGACGGGCGACAACAAATATCCGACGAGTTTAAACCAATCGGATTCGAGCGCAGACTCGGTCGCGCCGAAAATATTTACGAGAAAAACGAAAAAGACGTTGACGAACAATATGGATACGACGGCTATCGAATAGTACGCCGCTCCGAAACCCGTTCTCGTAAATTTCGGCGAAATTCTTCTCCTATCTCCCATCATTCGCTCCTAAGGGCTTTTACCGGATCTTGTCTACTCGCAAACAAAGACGGAATCAAACCGGCTACGACCGTTACCGCGACCGAAAGAGCGAAAAGCCCGAGAACGTGATACCAACTCAAGAATATTATCGACCCGATTCCCGTCGTCGACTCGAGTATTGCGTTTAAGGGAATTTGCGCTATCGCCGCGGCGATTAACCCGATAAGACCCGACGCCGCTCCTATCATCGCCGTTTCCGTAAAGAACAATCTCGCGACGTCTTTCTTTCTCGCCCCGACCGCTCTTAAAACGCCTATCTCCTTGACTCTTTCAAGAACCGAAACGTAAGTTATGATTCCTATCATTATCGACGAAACAAGGAGCGAAACCGCGGTGAGAGCGACCAAAACGCCCGTCAATCCGCCGACGACGACGTCTACCAAAGACATAACCGCCGACACGTTGTCGACGTAACGAATTTGATCTCCGACGTCCTTTTTCGTTCCGTCCGAGTTATAGTTAAACGCGTCCAAAACGCCGACCAAATAATCCTTATCGGCGATAGTGTTCGGGTAAAACTTTATCTTCGTGGGAAGTTCGGCATAGCCGAGGTTTTCAAGAGCGGTTACGGAATTCGTATAACCGTTGCGAACGTACTTTTTCTCCGAATAAGAGTACGCGAAGGTCACCGCCTCGTCGGAATTTTTTTGCGCGGCGACAACCTTGGAATTCGCCGAATCGCCGATTATGAAATCGTTCAACTTGTCCGTATAGCACACGGGCGAGGCGAGCATACCGTATTGAGCGTCGTCTTTAAGTTTTAAAACGCATGCGATTTTTAGAGGAATCGAAACGGCGTCGCTCGGTTTTTCGTCGTAACAGTAAACCGAGTTCACAATATCCGCTCCGAGCATTTGTTTTAACGCCGAGACGATCGCGTCTCCGCTTCCGAGCGCACCGGCAGAATCTTCCGCCCAAGGATTGCCCGTTTGGACGTTGTTGAGTTTGTTTATATACTCGCTGAGACTTATCTTCTTTTCATAAAATTTTCCGTCTCCGACGTTCTCGTAGTACTCGTCGTTTAAAACGAGATTGAAGACGCCGTACTTAGACTCTCCGCCGTCGAGACATACGAAATCCTCGTACTTATATCCGCCGTCGACGTAGTTTTCGTTGTTTTTATCGTCCAAAGCCGCGTAAACATCAAGGAAGAAGGTCGTCAAAAGAGCGTCGGTTATGCTCGAATTTTTGTCGACTACAAGCGCCAACTCGTTATACTCGGTCGGATACTTTCCGCATACGACTTCATACTGCTCGTCCACGAGAGTTCTGTCATTCGGCAAGCACGTCCATTCGCTCGCCGTCGAACAAAGCATATTTACTTGACCGTATACGGGTTTTCCTATGCCCGAACTTATCGCTTGCGTGGGCATATTTACCGATTTGTAAATATTTTTCGCGACTCGTCTTTCCATCGTTACGCTCGCTCTCGTCCGATCGACGTTGGCGTTTACGTAATCAACGTACTCTCGATCGATCGCCTTTTTAGTCGCCGACGCGTATTCCGCCGCCTCTCTTAGCGTTCGATTGATCATAACGTACCCCTTCTTCGGAGTCGCGACCGAAGAGGAAACTATCGCGCTCTCGTTGAGAGTATTCCCCCTCGTAGCGCCGCCGTTTCCGTAAGATCCGACAAACTGATTTATGTAAAGGGAAAAATCGACGACGTAAGAATTACTGACGGTTATCGGAAAAGCGCTCATAGTATCCCTCTGAGCCTTGACCACAACCGCGTTCAAAC
>CAZVPW010000095.1:0-4806 GCA_964629115.1 uncultured Acidiphilium sp. | reverse complement strand
GCCCTAGACAAACCCAACAACTCCTCAAGCGTAAAACCCGAATATATCCACGTCGTCTTGCTCGGCTCTTCCTCTTTGACGCGTTTTATAAGCGCGAGAACCCCGGCTTGATTTTCCTTTTCGAATGGCTCGCCCCCGAGCACGGATAATCCGGCGACGTAATACGGTCGCAAACTCTCGACGACTCGATCTTCGACCTCTTTCGTAAAAGGCTCGCCGAAATCAAACGACCATGTTTCCCGATTAAAACAATCTTCGCAACAATTTCTGCAACCCGAAACGAAAACCGAAGTCCTCGCTCCCGGTCCGTTCGCTATATCGTAATATTTAATTTCTCCGTAATTCATATTTCGCCTCCGTTCGAGCTCTCGGCTATCAAAAAGGAATCGCGGCGAGATTTTATCGCGCCGCGTCCAAACCTTTCAGAGCGTCTTATAAATGCAACACTCTGTCTTTTATTTCTTGCGTTCTGCCTTGATTCCAATATTGCGTGCCGATATAACCGCAAGTACGCCTCGCGACGTTCATCTTCGCTTGGTCTCTGTTATGGCAGTTGGGACATTCCCAAACGAGTTTGCCGTCTTCGTCCTTGACGATTTGTATTTCGCCGTCGAAGCCGCAAACTTGACAATAGTCGCTCTTCGTGTTGAGTTCGGCGTACATTATGTTTTCGTATATATAACGCATAAGCGCCAAGACGGCGTCTATATTGTTTTGCATATTGGGAACTTCGACGTAACTTATCGCGCCGCCCGGCGAAAGTTGTTGGAATTCGCTCTCGAATTTGAGTTTCGTGAACGCGTCGATCTTCTCGGAAACGTGAACGTGATAACTGTTCGTGATATAACTCTTATCCGTTACGCCGGGAACTTCGCCGAAACGTTTTTGGAGACATTTGGCGAACTTGTAAGTCGTGCTCTCGAGCGGCGTGCCGTAAAGCGAGAAATCGATATTCTCTTTCGCCTTCCAGCCCTTGCATTTGTCGTTCATATATTGCATTACTTTGAGCGCGAAGGGCTTAGCCTCGGCGTCCGTATGCGATTTTCCGGTCATATATTTAACGCACTCGTAAAGTCCGGCGTAACCGAGAGAAATGGTGGAATATCCGCCGTAAAGCAACTTGTCGATAGTCTCTCCCTTTTTAAGTCTCGCGAGGGCGCCGTATTGCCATAAAATCGGCGCGGCGTCGGACAAAGTTCCTTTAAGTCTTTCGTGACGACACATAAGAGCGCGATAGCAAAGTTCGAGTCTCTCGTCGAAAATCTGCCAGAACTTCTCTTGATCGCCTTGAGAAGTCAACGCGACGTCGACGAGGTTTATCGTGACGACGCCTTGGTTAAATCTGCCGTAATACTTCGGCTTGCCGTTTTCGTCGACGTAAGGAGTCAAGAAACTTCTGCAACCCATACAAGTATAACAATGCCCCTCTCCGTTCTTGTCGACTTTATATTCGAGCATCTTCTTTTCGGAAATATAGTCGGGAACCATTCTCTTCGCCGTACATTTAGCCGCGAGCTTGGTGAGATAGAAATAGGGAGTTCCCTCTTCGACGTTGTCTGGTTCCAAAACGTAAATAAGTTTGGGGAACGCCGGAGTTATATAGACGCCGGCTTCGTTTTTAACGCCTTGAATTCTCTGCGAGAGAGTCTCTTCGATAATCATCGCGAGGTCGGCTTTTTCGCGTTCGTCGCGAGCCTCGTTCAAGTACATAAATACCGTGATGAACGGGGCTTGACCGTTGGTCGTGAGAAGGGTAACCACTTGATATTGAATGGTCTGAATACCTCTCTTTACCTCGTCGCGAAGCCTTTTTTCGGTAAATTCGGCTATTCTGTTCTCGTCGGTAACGCCGAGAACGGAAAGTTCCTCTATAACTTGTTTTCTGATCTTTTGTCTGCTTATGTCGACGAACGGAGCGAGATGAGTGAGCGAAATAGACTGTCCGCCGTATTGATTGGACGCCACTTGCGCGATAATTTGCGTGGCGATATTGCAAGCCGTCGAAAAACTGTGCGGCTTTTCGATGAGCGTTCCGCTGATTACCGTGCCGTTCTGCAACATATCCTCTAAATTGACGAGGTCGCAGTTATGCATGTGCTGAGCAAAATAATCGGCGTCGTGGAAGTGGATAATTCCGGCTTCGTGAGCGTCGACGATTTCTTTGGGAAGCAAAATTCTCCTCGTTATATCCTTGCTGACTTCGCCCGCCATATAGTCTCTTTGGACGCTGTTGACGGTCGGGTTCTTGTTGGAGTTTTCTTGCTTTACTTCCTCGTTATTGCATTCGATGAGCGTGAGAATTTGCTCGTCGGTCGTGTTGGACTTTCTGATGAGTTGACGGGTATAACGATAAGTGATGTATTTTCTCGCGACTTCGAAGGCTCTGAGCCCCATAATCTCGTTTTCGACGAAATCTTGAATTTCCTCGACGTTGAGAGCGCGTTTTCTCTTCTCCGCGATAGATACGACGTTATCCCCTATCGTCTCGATTTGTTTTTTTGTCAATCTCTTGCTCTGGCTGACCGACTCGTTTGCCTTGGTTACCGCGGCGATTATCTTGGAACGATCGAAAATCGCTTCCGCTCCGCTTCTCTTGATTATCTTCATCTATTTGCCTCCCGTCTTATCGCCCTCGGCGATTCCTATTTTCTGTCGAGCGGCCGCCGCGAGGCGGGCGCTCGTATAATTCGTAGCGGATATGAGTATACCATACGACGCCCCTATCAATATGTTGCAACGGCAACAAAATAATAAATTATTTTTTTAAAAAACGCAATATATTGTATTTGAAAAAAAGATTACGCGCAAGATATAGATTTTTTAAAACAGAAAAAAGGCGGCTCGAAAAGGCTCGAAAATCGGCTTTTTATCGGGAAATTTTCCACATTAAACAAGGCTTAAGAAAAAGAAGAGAAAAAGGAGCGACTTTTCCCGTTCGGGGGAGAATAAAATACTTTGCGAAGCAACTTTATCGACTCTCCGCGCCCGTCCGCCGAGGCTCAAAACGCTTGACAGACTTTCCGACCTATGATAATATAATCCTCTATTTGAAAACGACCGAGGAGGGGCGACGTGGAGAAAGAAAAATCGACGATAGGTTATATTCACTCGTACGAGTCGCTCGCCGCCGCCGACGGTCCGGGACTGAGATTCGCCGCGTTCGTCCAAGGTTGCGCTCTTAGGTGCAAATACTGTCACAATCCCGACTCGTGGAAGATAAAAAGCGAGGGGGCGAAGAAAGTTTCGCCGCTCGAACTCGCCGACGAGATAAAAAAATACAAAAACTATTTCGGAAAAAGAGGCGGCGCGACGATAAGCGGCGGAGAACCTCTCTTGCAGTTGGATTTCTTGATCGAATTATTCGAAATATTAAGAAGCGAAAATATCCATACCGCAATCGACACGTCGGGCGCCGAATACGACGAAAACGACTCGAGATACGACAGACTTCTCGCCTCGACAAACCTCGTCTTGCTCGATATCAAACATATAGACGACAAAAAATGTAGGGCTCTCACCGGAAAAGGCAATCAAAAAACAAAGGCTTTCGCCGCGAGATTGGCTCGAGAAGGCATACCCGTTTGGATACGGCAAGTTCTCGTCCCGGGATATACGGACGACCCGGAAGACTTAAGACGAACGCGACTTTGGATAGATTCCCTTCCGAACGTGGAAAAGGTCGAGGTTTTACCCTATCACACTCTCGGCAAAATCAAGTACGATAAACTCGGAATCGACTATCCGCTTAAAGGAGTCGGCGTCCCGACCGAAGAAAGCGTCGAAAAAGCGCGCAAAATACTCGTAGAAAAAAATTAAGGAATATATATAATATGAAATCATTCGAACAATGGAAAGGCTTCGTCCTCGGCAAGTGGAGCGACGGAGAAATCGACGTCAGAGACTTTATTCAGAAAAACTATACGCCGTACGACGGAGACGAGAGTTTTCTCGCCGACGCCACCGAGGCGACCAAGAAACTTTGGCAAGAAATCGCCGACCTCTCGGAAAAGGAACGCGCCGCGGGCGGAGTTCTCGCCGCGGACGATAAGATTGCGTCCAAGATAAATTCCCACGACGCCGGATATATAGACAAAACGCTCGAAAAAATCGTCGGTCTCCAAACCGACCAACCCTTCAAAAGGGCCCTCCACGTTTCGGGCGGACTCAGAATGGCCGAACAATCGCTCGAAATGTACGGATTTAAAATGGATCCGACGGTCAGTTCGTTCTATCATAATTACCGCAAGACTCACAACGACGGAGTATTCGACGCCTATACCCCCGAAATGCGCCGCGCTCGCACCGCGCACCTTTTAACCGGTCTTCCCGACGCTTACGGCAGAGGCAGAATCGTCGGCGATTATCGCCGCGTCGCCCTTTACGGCGTAGACTTCCTCATCGCTAAAAAAGAAGAAGATAAACGCCTTATAGACGGAGATATGACCCCCGATAAGATTCGCGATAGAGAGGAAATCACCGAACAAATCAAGGCTTTGAAAGACCTCAAAGAAATGGCGGCGAAATACGGATTCGACATATCTCTTCCCGCCGCGAACGCTCGCGAAGCCGTTCAATGGTTGTATTTCGGTTACCTCGGAGCAATCAAAGACCAAAACGGAGCGGCGATGAGCATAGGAAGAAACACGACTTTCCTCGACGTCTATATCGAAAGAGATTTGAAAAACGGAACTCTCGACGAAACGGCGGCTCAAGAGATTATCGACCATTTCGTAATGAAACTCCGCATAGTCAAATTTATGCGCACGAAAGAATATAACGAACTCTTCTCGGGCGACCCGACTTGGG
>CAZVPW010000094.1:0-5018 GCA_964629115.1 uncultured Acidiphilium sp. | reverse complement strand
TTCCCGAGGGGATAAACACTTCGTCGCCCCTCTGAATGGCGCAGACGAGAACTTTCGTCGAGAATTTTTTGCCGAGCGAAACGAGCGTCTCGCCGATTAGCGAGCAGCCTTTTTCGGCGATGATTTCGACGAGCAAAACCTTTCCCTTCGCAAAGCGTTCGACTTGCGCGATGGACGGCAAACTGATTAGGTTGAAAATTTCGTTCGCGGCGTCTTTTTCGGGGTTGACGAGCATAGAGATTCCCAAATCGTCCTTCATTTCGGCGATTTGGTCGCTATAATCGGGATTTCTAACTCTCGCGATAGTGTTCTTCGCTCCGACTTTTCTCGCGACCATACAAGCGAAAATGTTAAGTTCGTCGCTTTCGGTCAGCGCGACGACGAGGTCGGCGTCGCCGACTTGCGCCTCGCGTTGAATGTCCATTCGAGCGCCGTTTCCGACGACGCCCAACACGTCGTATTTTTCGATGAGTTCTGCGATTTTGTCCTTATTGTCGTCGATGATCGTCACCGAATGTTTTTCTCGGGCGAGGGTTTTAAGGATCGTTCTTCCGATCGTTCCCAAGCCGATAATTACGATTTTCATAGTTTTCTCCCGTTCGAATAAGCGCCGCGTTTTTTGCGCAAACCGTAAGAAACGCGCTCGAGCCTAATTTTGCCCCGATATTTTTTTCGAACGACGGCTTTAAACCGTTGTAAATCATTATAGCGCATTTTGCATAAAAAGGAAGCAAAAAAACAAACTCGGCGAAAAATTATTTTGCAAGTCGAGCGGAAAGAGGCGATTTCGTTCGACGGCGGATAGCGGATACGGGCGGGTATACGATTATTTAAAATTATTACGGTCGCGTGCGAGCGAAAAAATGAGAGCCGTCGAGAGAAAAAGTCGAAGAAGTTCGATTGCGCGACAAATTGGTTGTATTTCGACCACCAAACCCTCTTGAATTCGTCAAAAAATGCGCTATAATATTATCGTAAGAAAATGTCGCGTAGTATGCCGTCGTCAAACGAGCGATTGACGGGAAAAGTATTTCGCGGCGTGAAAATCGACAAAAAACGGGAGGAATAGATGTCAATATTCGGAAAAAAATTCAAACGCGTCTTAAGCGCGAGTTTGATATCCGCGCTTTTGTTCTGCGCGGTCGCATGCGGAGGAAACTCTACCGGCGGATCTTCTGACGACGGAGACAGAGTCGAATCGATTTGGACGGACGGCAAAGTTTCGTGGGAGGAGGACAGCGAATCGGTAGTCGCGGGAACGAGGTTGGAGATAACCGAGTTTTCGGCGCCCGTTTCGCCCGTACACGACGACGTCAAGGCGTATCTTGCGAGCGACGGTTCTCGCTCGATTAAGGAATTCGTTCTCGCCAACGCGAGACGCGACAAGGGCAACCCCGTCGCGATTTCTTACGAAGTCAAAGGATTGAACGGCAAAACGGTCAAATCGGCGTATTTACAAATCGCGAAGACGGAATCCGAACTCGAAAAGGCGAGCAAACGCTCGTTCGCAAGAAGAAGTTCGGGCGTCTCGAAGACGATCGAAGCATATAATTTGCAGCCCGGCGAAAACTATTGTTTTAAAGTAGTCGTCGAATTGTCCGACGGTTCGGTCTTGGAAAAGGGCGGAGAAGTCGAGACGACGAACGGCATCAAACTTATATACGCGCAAGAGACGGTCAACGTCCGCGATATCGGCGGTTGGACGACCGAATCCGGAAAGACTATAAAGTACGGAATGGTCTATCGCGGCGGCGAACTTGACGGCGCGGTCGAGTCCAACTTCAAGTTGAACTATAAGGGCGTCGAGACGATGGTGAAAGAACTCGGCATAAAGCGCGACTTCGACTTAAGAGGAAGCGGCGCGGATACGAATCCTTATAGCGTACTCGGCGAAAACGTTCCGAGAACTTATTACGACCTCGTTTATTATCAAGGCTCTTTGAGCGGAGCGGGCGCGGCGAAGTTGAAAAAAGTCTTCTCCGATCTCGCGAAACCCGAAAGTTATCCCGCGTATATTCACTGTACTTACGGAGTTGACAGGACGGGAACGACGATGGCGATTTTGGAGGCTTTGCTCGGAATGAGCGAAACGGACGTAATTAAGGAATACGAGTTGTCGAATTTGTATTTCTCGAACGTCGACAGAAATTACGGCGACGAGACGGCGTCTTTCCAAGGTCTTCTCGCGGCTCTCAAGTCGTTTGACGGAGAGACGCTCGCCGACAAAACGGCGAACGCATTGAAGTCGGTCGGCGTAACGGACGCGGAGATAGCGAGCATACGTTCGACTCTTCTCGTATAAAAACACAGCGAGTTTCGTTTTCTCTTTTTTGGAGTCGCGCGGACGCCTTTGCGAGGCGTCCGCGGCGAAATTGTTTTTGACTTAACTTACGTTGTTTAGACGATTTTTCTTGTCGTTGCGAATTTGATTTATTTCTATTGTCATTGAAAAGTTCGATTTAATTGTCATTGCGAATTGGATTTATTTCTATTGTCATTGCGGAGTTAATTATTTTTCTTGTCATTGCGAGGTTTCGACAGAAACCGAAGCAATCTCATACGCGCGTTATTTTATATCCGTCATTGCGAGGCTCCTTGGAGTCGAAGCAATCTCAAAACGGCGGCATAATTCAAGCGAGAGCGCTTCGTCGCTTTGCTCCTCGCAATGACCTAAAAAGAATGGGGATTGCCGCGTCGCGTTCGCTCCTCGCAACGACCAAGGAAAAGAGGCAATGACGAAAATGACTTTGCAATACTTATCTTGTCATTGCGAGGCTCCTTGGAGCCGAAGCAATCTCAAACTCGCGGCATAATTCAAGCGAGAGCGCTTCGTCGCTTTGCTCCTCGCAATGACCTAAAAAGAATTGGGATTGCCGCGTCGCGTTCGCTTCTCGCGATGACCAAGGAAGAAAACAAAAAGAGAAACTTAACGATATATATCGTTCGAACGACGAGTTCGAACCAAAAAAGGTTTATTTTCGCCCCATGGGGCGTTTGCTACGAAAGTAGCAAACGAATTCCCTTAACGGCGATAAATAATATACAAAACAGAATTTTTATGGAGGAAAGAAATGAAAACAGCAAAGAAAAGTATTTTATCGATACTTTTAGCGTGCTTGGTCGCGACCGTTTGCTTGGCTTTCGGAGTCGGGGATTTCTCGAAAGCGCAAGCCGCTGCGACTAACGTTTCCGTAGCCGGTTCGGCGCTGAGCATATCTTCGTTCAATTCCGAGCATAACAGTAGACTTCATATAAAAGTCGACGGAAGCGACTGGGCAAGCGCGGGATTGAGCGATTCGAGCATTAAAACGAGCGCTCACGCCGCGTCGTTGAACACTTTTTCCCAAATAACGTTCGACGGAGCTGCCGCCGCGAATTATGCCGCCGTAGACGGTTACTTCAATTTGTGGAGCGCGCCGGAGCACAGTCAATCGATAACGATAAACTCGAGCGCGACCGAAATCGTCTTTGCCGCCGGAACCGAACTTCCGTCTTACGCGTTTGCGTCTACGGGAAACGGAGACGTTTACGTTTTGAGCGATACGGTGAAATTTACCAGAACGAGTTCGACTTCCACCGAGTGGACGAGAACGATCATTCCCAACGTTACGAAAAATGAAACGTCGGTTAACGGTTCCGATTTAAGCGTGTACGAAACCGATAATACCAATCATTTCATATATTTCAAGATAAACGGCAGCGATTATGCTTCCGCTACGGGCAATACGTCTTTGAAAAACGTTAGTTACGTATCGGCGTTAAACACTTTCGATAAGGCAACCGGACTTACGGGAAGCAGTTACGCTACTAACGATCCGTATTTAGCGTTGTGGGGCAGAAACGCGACTATCGTATTCAAATTTAATTCCGCTGCGACCGAGATCGTTTTTGAAAGAGGAACCGAATTCCCGTCTACCGCTTTTACGCAAAGCGGCAACGGAGCCGTTTACGTATTGTTCGAGACGGTTAAGTTTACGAGAACGGACGCGTCTTCGACGACGTGGGAGAAGACGGTAGTCAGCAATAAAATTAACGTGTCTATCGACGGTTCGGCTTTGAGCGTTTATGAAACGGGATCTCATATTTGGTTCCAAATCGAGGGCAGCGATTACGCTTCGGCTCCCGGAAACACTTCCATAAAAGACAACATAAACGTCGCCTATTTGAATACTTTTGAAAAGGTTACGGGTCTCACGGGAAGCAGTTACGCGACTAACGATCCTTATTTCTGCTTGTATACCAGACCGGCTACCATAGTCTTTAAGATTGATTCCGCGACCGAAATCGTCTTTGCCGCCGGAACCGAACTTCCGTCTTACGCGTTTACGTCTACGGGAATCGGAGACGTTTACGTCTTGAGCGAAAAGGTTAAATTTACGAGAGCCGATTCTTCGGCGACGACTTGGGAAAAGACGATCGGCGATTTTACGACCGTCGACGTTACGGATAGCATAGCGATTACGGACGAATCGTCGAGTTGGAATACCTCCAATAACGCGACGTGGATCAATATCTCGTTCGGCGGAAAGAGCGTTTTGCCCAAAGACGGCGGAGCGGCTTATTACGTCAACGAAGCCCCGACTAAAAACGGAGTCGACCTCGCTTCGTATATTCTTATAAACGGAGTCGCCGCGCGTACGGCTATCGCCGCGAACGCGAACGGAACGACGAATTATAAGCACGCGAGCGATTTTCCGATGAGCGCCGGCGGTCAGTACGCCCCCGTTTTGATTCGTCCCGAGGGAACGAGCGTTATCGTTAAAGTTATGGCGCAGTACGCCTCGATAGACGGCTTTACGGTCACGATTAAGCAAGGTCTCGAATGGCTTAACAATAACGACGAAAAACTTGTCGTACAAGAGGACGTTACTTTCGAGTACGTTAACGGCGCGTGGGTAGATTCGTCGACGATAACCAAAGCGGACGTCGCCGACGATATTTCCATCGAGGCTAAGAGCGGAACAAATACGCCCGCCGTCAGCATTTCGTTCGGCGGATTGAAGTTGTTCCCCAAGGAC
>CAZVPW010000093.1:3037-5024 GCA_964629115.1 uncultured Acidiphilium sp. | reverse complement strand
CGTCTATATACTCTTAAACAAGCCTGTCGGCATCGTCAGCGCAACCGAAGACGCGAGGGATAAAACCGTTTTAGACCTCCTTCCGGAAGAGACGAGAAAACGCGATTTATTCCCGTGCGGCAGACTCGACAAAGACACGACCGGACTCGTCGTTTTAACCGACGACGGAGCGTCGGCTCACGAGGCTTTGGCTCCAAAAAACAAAAATCCGAAAAAGTACCGCTTTAAGGTCGCCGACGAATATTCCGACGAAGACGTCAAATCCATAGAAAAAGGAATAACTCTCCGCGACGGATATACGACCGCGCCGTGCTCAATCGAGCGAATCGACGAGAAAACCGGATATATAACGCTCGTCGAAGGAAAATACCACGAGATAAAAAGACTTTTCGGGGCTCGAGGCAATAAAATAACCGAACTCGAGAGAATTTCTTTCGGAAAAATCCAACTCGGTTTTCTTCCCCTCGGCGAATGGAGATATATGACCGACGAAGAAATCGATTGGTTTGTTTCCAAAAACAAAACTTCCCGTTAAATTTTTTTGTTTTCCCGAATAAGACCCCTTTAAACTACGCATATTGATAAGGGAGGGAAAAATGAAAATAGCGAATATAATTGCTTACGTTCTCGTCATATTGGGCGCGGTAAACTGGGGATTGTTCGGGATTTTCGACTTTAATCTCGTCGCTCTCGTATTCGGCGGAGCGAGGGCTATCGGCTCGATAGTCGTATACTCCGTCATTGCCGCCGCGGCTATTTGGCTTATCATTTCCCCGTGCATAACCAACGGGAAATTGGCTTTAACCAACGGCGAGACCTATTAAGGCTAAAAAACTCGGCGAATCGATTGGACTCGCCGAGTTTTTTTGTCAAAAATCCCCTCTTTGCGATCAATCTTCCAACCGCCTGAAAAAAATTTAAAAAACATAGCGAAAATCCTTTACAAACGCAAAAAAATTTGATAGAATAACAAAGCAAGTTTACGGGGACGTAGCTCAGATGGTTAGAGCGCTACCTTGACATGGTAGAGGTCATAGGTTCGAGCCCTACCGCCCCCACCAATATTAACTCGCGCGAAATTGTTTCGCGCGAGTTTTTTATTCGATTTTATCGCGAAATCCCGCATTTTTCTTGACATGAAAAGCGCTCTGTGATATAATCTTTTAAGAAATTTGTATTTTCGGACGGTTTCAAGCACAATTCGCTCGTTTATCGACCTATACGCCGACTTACGAGAAGAATTTAAACCGACGAGGAGGATTTATGGCAAACATTTGGCACGATATCGATTCCAAACGCATTGCGCCCGAAGACTTTATATGCGTTATCGAAATCAGCAAGGGCAGCAAGAAAAAATACGAACTTGATAAAGAGACGGGATTCATAATTTTGGACAGAATCCTTTACACCTCGACCCACTATCCGGCAAATTACGGATTTATTCCCAAAACTTACGGAGACGACGGAGACCCGCTCGACGTTCTCTTGCTTTGCTCGGAAGTTTTGGAGCCATTGACATTGTGCAGAGCCTACCCGATCGGAGCCATTTCGATGATTGACAACGGAAGAAACGACGAGAAGATTATCGCAATCCCCTTCTCCGACCCGACCTATAATCAATACGCGGACATAAACCAATTGCCGACGCATATTTTCGACGAAATGAGACACTTCTTCACGGTTTATAAAAACCTCGAGGGAAAAACGACGGCGGTAAAAGAGGTTATCGGAAGAGCGGACGCCGTTAAAATAATCGAAAAAGCCATTGCGGACTACAAAATCAAATTTGAAAAATAAACGATTAAAAGGACTTTTCAAAGTCCTTTTTCTTTTGTCCGAACGGCGTTTTATCGATTTATACGCCGAGATTTTGAAAAACGCTCGACATAATTCGCATAATTTGTTATAATACAAGTGAAAAAACTTGCTTGCAAGGGCTTTTTCACGCCGTATTTCAACGAACGGCTGTTATTTGCGATTTAGCAAA
>CAZVPW010000093.1:0-2937 GCA_964629115.1 uncultured Acidiphilium sp. | reverse complement strand
TAACAAAAGCGGCAGCGTTGCAAAAATTTGTTTTTGCAAGCCGTATAATGTTATAATACAAGTGAAAAAACTTGCTTGCAAGGGCTTTTTCACGCCGTGTTTCAACAAACGGCTGTTATTTGCGATTTAGCAAATAACAAAAGCGGCAGCGTTGCAAAAATTTGTTTTTGCAAGCCGTATAATGTTATACTATTTATATTGACGTTCGACGCCTTTTCGGGGCGGACGACAAGGGATTTAATTATGGATATAAACAAGTTTACGCCGATTGGCTCGATAGACAAAAAACATTTATTGACTCTCTCCAATTACTCCGAAGAGGAAATTTACGAGATTTTGCGCAAAGCGCGCGAGTTTTCCTTTAAACTTGCCGTTGGAGAAAAACCCAACGACTTAAAAAATAAATACGTTCTTCTCATAACCAAACGTTCGTTTGCCCGTTCGAGAATCGCGTTCGAAGTCGCCGTATCCAAACTCGGCGGCTCGGCGATCGTTTCCACCTTACACGGAAGCGAACTCGAAACCATACTTCAAGACGACTTGTCCGTCGCGGCGCTCGAAAGTTACGGAATGAACGCAATAGTCGTTCAAACGTCGGAAATCTCCGACGCCGAACTCATCGAAAGAAAGGTCCATATACCGATTATCAACGCAAACTCCAAGAGCGGGCCTTGCGAATCGTTATCCGCTTTATACACCGTTTGGCAAAAAAAAGGCAAACTTTCGGGACTTAAAGTCGCCCTCGTCGGCGCTCCCGATTCGTACGCCGACTCGATTGCGTACGGTTTCGCAAACTGCGGACTCGACCTTACCTTCGTTTGCCCGAAAGACCTCGAGCCGTCAGACGCCGTTCTCGGTTACTGCCGTCAATTCGGCGACGTAAACGTAATGAACGACTTAATCGACGGAATCAAAGACCGCGACGCGATTTTCGTTTCGGACGACGTATTGCCGTCGGAATTCACCCTCTCGTCGGAGGCTTTGAGCAAGGCAAAACCGGACGTCGTCGTTCTTCGCTCCCTTCCCCTTTCCGAAGGCGGCGCGGTATCCGAAGAGGTCGTCGCCTCGCCGAACTTCGCCGCGTTGGATCAAGCGAAGAACTTGCCCCTAATCGAAATGGCGGCTTTAACGTTATTGCTCGGCAAATAAACGCCGTCCGCAGAAAAAGACTTAGCGGTTATCCTCGCTCGAAACGAGTTTTTTGACGACGCTTGTTTCCAAAACAAAAATAAAAACAAAAATCAGACTCTAATTTTGAGTCTGATTTTTTTCGCTTAAAAGCGGATTGATAAATTTTAACTTTCGAACTTTAAACAAAGTCGCCCGTTTAAAAACCGACCAAGCCGTCCGTTCGAGAATCTACCGTTAAAGAATTTCAAGATTTTTATGGAAAATCCTCTTGAAATCGGAGTATGCGCCGAGAGCGTCTTTAATTTCGAGCGACGCGTCTCCCTCGACCTCGGTTTTCATTATTACCGAATCTCCCAAAACGTCGCAATTGAGCGAGACGACGCAAGACGACATACTTCTGCCCAAACTTTCCGCAATGCGGAGCATAATTCCGAGTTTTCTAATCGCGTCGATATCTTCTTCGCTGACGTAAGCCTTGTATCTGGCTATATCGCTCGCGTTGAGATCGTCCGAACTATGTACGGACGCGACGAGCGACGCCATAACGAGTTCTCTCGTAGTCATTCCGTAAATGCTCGCGTTTAAAATTATATACGCCGTATGTTTCTCGTAGTCGTAATACTTAATAGACGTTCCGGCGTCGTGAAGCATCGCGACGACTTTCAAAATCTTAAGATATTGCCTCGGGAATTTATGAAGAACTCTGAGTTGCTTGAAGAGTTGAACGGACAAATTAACGACGTGCTCGACGTGTTTTTGATTGCAATTGTAGAACTTGACGAGCGTTTGCAAACTATAAGTCAAAACGTCGGTTATGGGTTTCTCGATAGTGGAGGGCATCGCGTAATTAAACATCAATCCCTCTCTCAATCCGCAACCCGAAATGACGATTTGGTCAAAATTCATATAGTTCAAGAAACTCTTTATCGCGGCGAGGGCGCTCGGCAAAATGTCGGCTCTCGAAGAGGATATGCCCTTGATTCTCTTTTTCTTGTCGAGATCGAGAACTTTGAGCATATTGTATATATTGTCGAACTCGTCGACGGACACGCGATAGTTGTGAGTTATGTTAAGCGGACTTCTCTTGACCGTCTTGCAAAGTTTGCACAAACTTCTAAAAGATCCGCCGACGCCTATCAATTGAGTTTCGGGATCGATCTCCTTAAGCCAATCGATACGCTTTAACTGCTCGGCGAAAAATTCCTCGATTTTCGCCGCTTGCTCTTCGGGCGAAATTCCGTCGTTGGCAAACAACTCGGTCAAGGTTACCGAACCCAACGGAAGAGTTTCGTAATGCAAAAGATTCTTTCTGTTATAGTGAACGATCTTGGTAGATCCGCCGCCGATTTCGAAGATAATTCCCTTGGGGATATCCATCGTGTTGATGACGCCCTTATAAACGTACGCCGCTTCTTCGTCCGCGGTCAAAACGCGAAGTTTGATTCCGCACGTCGTGGCGACTTCGTCCAAAAAGCTTCTTTGGTTTTTGGCTCTTCTGACCGCCGCCGTCGCGACGGCTATTATTTTTTCGATTCCGTAAGCGTCGCATAATTTTCTGAACATTTTCAGAGTTTTGATTGTCTCCGCTATGCGTTGCGGCTTCAAAAAGCCGTCTCTTTCCATATCCTTTCCGAGCCTAACGCTCTCTTTGATTTGATCTATAACGATAAAATGTCCGTCGCCGAGCATTTCGACGACGACGAGTCTCGCGGTGTTAGATCCTAAATCTATAATGCCGATTTTTTCCAAAATTCCAACCTCTATATGTTATTATACATTATCGATATATATAATATAGTATATTGT
>CAZVPW010000092.1:0-5148 GCA_964629115.1 uncultured Acidiphilium sp. | reverse complement strand
ATGCGCGACTGCGTAATTAAGAAATCCATTTGGATTATCGGCGGAGACGGTTGGGCTTACGATATCGGCTACGGCGGACTCGACCACGTTCTCGCTCAAGGCGAAGACGTCAACATCCTCGTCGTCGACACCGAAGTTTACTCCAACACCGGCGGACAAGCGAGCAAATCCACTCCCACCGGTTCGGTCGCAAAATTCGCCGCCGGCGGAAAGAGAGTTAAGAAGAAAGACCTCGGCATGATGGCTATGAGTTACGGATACGTTTACGTCGCTCAATGCGCTATGGGATCCAACAAACAACAATTCCTCAACGCTATAACCGAAGCCGAAGCGTACGACGGACCGTCGCTTCTTATCTGCTACGCTCCTTGTATCAACCACGGTATCAATATGTCCAACTCGCAAAACGAGGAAAAGAAAGCGGTCGACGCCGGATATTGGCACCTTTACAGATACAATCCCGACAAGGTTGGAACGGACGTCAATCCGTTCACGCTCGACAGCAAGGATCCGACCGAAAGTTATCAAGACTTCATTCTCGGAGAAAACCGCTATGCAACCTTGAAAAAAGCTCAACCCGAACTCGCCGAGAAACTCTTCGAAAAAGCCGAAGAAGAAAACAACGCGAGACTCGGAAAATACAAGAAACTTGCCGGAAAAGACTAACAGTCTTTAACCAAAACTAAAAATCGTCGCAATTTAAGTTTTTCTTGCTAAATACAAACAAGAGACGCTTATCGCGGCGAAATAAAACAAAAGAGTTACGGAAAAATCCGTAACTCTTTTGTTTTACGCCGACGACTGATCAATTTGTCTTTTTTGTCCGCGCGTTGTTTTTTCAATTTATCGTATTATCCGCAACTCGACAAGTGGGCTTTTTCTTTAACCTCTCAAAACGGAGCGAGTCTCCTTTCGAGGAAATATTCTATTGTTCCTCGAACAATTCTTCCATTTTGACGTTAAGGATTTTTGCTATAACGAAAATCTCTCTATCCGTCGCCGAGCGGACTTGTCCCTCGAGTTTCGAATAACTCGTCGGGTTCATATCGCAACCTTCTAACTGAATCTTCGCGATAAAATCCTTCTGCTTAATCCCCCTCGTTTTTCTGAGAATCTCTATATTTTTCCCAACCATATTCGCATCGCCATACTCGTGTTTGCGCGTTTTCATTTTTATTCTGTCCTTTTTGCCTTTTCTTAGAATTATATTCCAAAAAAATCTTGACAAAATTCCAATACGGAATTATAATATTAATAATTCTGAAAAGGAATAATAAAAACATAAGTAGGAGAATAACAATGGAAAACACAAACAATTCGAACAACGGCGTTTTAAAAACCGTTGACAAACAAAAGGTAGATATGTGGTTAATGAGTAACCAAAAATTCTTTCCTCCGGAAAAAAACGTCTTGATACGAGAAAAACTCTATAAACTTACCGACGATAAATTCTCTATGGCAACTTGCGTAGAATTGAAAGATCCGACGACTTTGCTTCTTGTTTCAATACTCGTAGGCGGACTAGGAATCGACAGATTTTTACTTAAGGACACCGGAATGGGAGTCCTCAAACTGTTAACCCTCGGCGGCTGCGGTTTATTGTGGTTAATCGACTGCTTTTCAATTCAAAACAAAACGAGGGAATTGAATTTTAACGCCCTTTTGTCCGCTCTTTTATTGCAATGAGAAATCGAACGCGAAAACACGTCGGATATATTTTAATTATTATCCTCTACGTTTGGCTCATAACGGCTCTTGGCCTAGGTTGCCCGTTTTTGCGTTTATTCGGTTTCCCATGTCCGACTTGCGGAGTGTGTCGAGCCCTTCTATGCTTGACGAAATTCGACATAAAGGGATATTTTAACTATAATCCCACGGCGCTCCCTCTGATCGTATCGGTATGGCTTGCTTTACACGAAAAACTTTTTCGTCGCAAAAGGGTCGTATACGCGTTTATTTTTACAACGCTCGCCCTTAACGCGATTATTTACGCTCTTAAATTCTTATCGTAATAAAGCGGCTAAGAAATTTTGCCGCGAAAAAAGGATAGCGAATACTCGCTATCCTTTTCTTTTGTTATTTGCTTTTTCGCGTTTTTTTCGATTATACGACTTCGTCCTCTTCGATCTCGTCGTCGGCGCTCGCCGCGCCTCTAATCGAATTGTATTGCGGCGAAAGGTTCTTGTAATCCTTAACGCCCGTACCCGCGGGGATAAGTTTACCGATAATAACGTTCTCTTTGAGACCCATAAGCGGATCGATTTTGTTGTGAATCGCCGCGTCGGTGAGAACCTTGGAAGTCTCTTGGAAGGAAGCCGCGGAAAGGAAGGATTCAGTCGCCAAAGCCGCTTTGGTAATTCCGAGAAGAATTCTCTTGGCTATCGCGGGAACTCCGCCCTTTTCGAGAACTTTTCCGTTCTCCTCGTCCAAGACGAGCATATCTACGCATTCGCCGGGAAGGAAATCGGTGTCTCCGCTCGAAAGGATTCTGACCTTTCTAAGCATTTGATTGACTATAATCTCGACGTGCTTATCGTTAATGTCAACGCCTTGGCTGCGGTATACCGATTGAACTTCTCTTAAAATATAATCTTGAACGGCTTTGAATCCCTTAGTCTTCAAAATCGTTTGCGGATTTACCGAACCGCCCGTAAGAATCGAACCGGGTTCGACGACGTCTCCGCTCTTAACTCTAAGATCGGCGCTGAACGGGATTCCGTAATCTTTTACCGAACCGTCTTCGTCGGATTTTACCATTACGTGACGAATTCCGTCTTTCTCTACGATGTTAACCGTACCGCTATGCTCGCAGACGATAGCCTCGCCCTTGGGCTTTCTCGCTTCGAAAAGTTCCTCGACTCTCGGCAAACCTTGAGTTATATCGCCCGCGGACGCTATACCGCCCGTGTGGAAGGTTCTCATGGTAAGCTGAGTACCGGGCTCGCCGATCGATTGAGCGGCGATAATACCGACCGCCTCGCCGATTTGAACGGGAAGCGAGTTGCTCATATTCTTTCCGTAGCACTTAGCGCATACGCCGTACTTGGATTTACAAGTGAATACGCTTCTGATATATACTTTTTCAATACCGGCGGCGCAAATCTTCTTCGCGTCGTCTTCGGTGATCATCTCGTTGGCTTTAACGAGAAGTTCTCCGGTTTCGGGGTGGAAAATGTCGACGGGAGTAAATCTTCCGTTGATTCTGTCTTCCAAACTTTCGATAATTTCGCCTTTAAGCCCCTTGATAGCCTCAATCTCCATTCCCTTGACGTCGCCGCAATCTTCTTCTCTGATGATTACGTTGTGCGAAACGTCGACAAGACGTCTGGTAAGATATCCGGAGTCCGCCGTCTTCAACGCGGTATCCGCGAGACCTTTACGTCCGCCGTGCGAAGAAATGAAGTATTCCAAAACGGTAAGACCTTCTCTGAAGCACGACTTAACGGGTATTTCGATAATTTTACCGTTCGGGTTGGTCATAAGACCGCGCATTCCGGCAAGTTGCTTAATTTGGTCGATAGATCCGCGCGCGCCGGAGTCCGCCATCATCCAGATGGGGTTGAACTTACGAAGGGTAAGTTGGAGAACCTTGGAAACGTCGGAAGTCGCCTTCGTCCAAATGTCGACGACCGCTTTATAACGCTCGTCGTCGGTAAGAATACCTCTGTTGTATTTCTTTTCGATGGCGATAACTTGCTCGCTCGCGTTGGATATAATCTCGTTCTTATGATCGGGAACTTGCATATCGAATACCGACGTGGTAATCGCGGCGACGGTGGAATACTTATAACCGAGCGACTTGATATAGTCAAGCGTGTCGGCGGCGCATCCAGAACCTCTCGATTTAAAGCAAGCGTCGACGATTTTCTTGAGTTGACTCTTGCCGACGAGATAGTTGATTACGTATTGAAGATAACTGTCGGGATTTTCGGGGTTTCTAACCGTGAACTTGGCTCCCGTGATATCTTGAGGAATACCTTCGTTGAAGATAATTCTTCCCGCGGTCGTCTTAATAATTCCCGAATGTTTGCTTCCGTCGGGCAAAACTACCGTACGACGAACGTATATCTCGTCTTGACACCAAAGTTGTTTGGTTTGATATGCCATCAAAGCCTCGTCGGGAGAAGCGTAAACGGACGGTTGATAATATTCGACGTAGATTTTTTGAGCCGAATCGTCTCCGTCTTGAACGAGTTTGCAAGAGACGATTATTTCTCTCAACTCCCTCTCAGTCTTTCCGTAAACGCCGTCTTTGTCGGCCTTGGATACGACCGCTCTCTCCGCTTTTACGATATCGGAGGGAATGAATTTAATGTTCTTTTCGTCATAGAAGAAGCCGTCGTCCTTAAGAACGTATTCGGTCTCTCTGTTGTCGTAATACTTTCCTTCCTCTTTTCTCGTAATGGTAAGGTAATAACAACCGAGAACCATATCTTGAGAGGGGGACATAACGGGCTTTCCGTCGGAAAGTTTCAAAATGTTGTTGGAAGCGAGCATCAAGAATCTCGCTTCGGCTTGAGCCTCGATGGAAAGAGGAACGTGAACTGCCATTTGGTCTCCGTCGAAGTCGGCGTTGAACGCGCCGCAAACGAGCGGATGAAGTTTAATGGCTCTTCCCTCTATCAAAACGGGTTCGAACGCTTGAATGGACAATCTGTGAAGGGTGGGCGCTCTGTTCAAAAGAACGGGGTGATCCTTGATTACGCCCTCCAAAATATCCCAAACGCACGGTTTCATTCTTTCAACCGTTCTCTTCGCGCTCTTTATATTGTGACATATGTTGAGTTCGACGAGTTTTTTCATAACGAAGGGCTTGAAAAGTTCTATCGCCATTTCCTTGGGAAGACCGCATTGATAAAGTTTAAGTTCGGGTCCTACGACTATAACCGAACGGCCGGAATAGTCTACGCGCTTTCCGAGAAGGTTTTGACGGAAACGACCTTGCTTTCCGCGAAGAATCGCCGAAAGAGATTTAAGATCTCTGTTTCCGACTCCCGAAACGGCTTTGCCTCTTCTGCCGTTGTCGATAAGAGCGTCGACGGCGTCTTGAAGCATTCTCTTTTCGTTTCTTATGATGATTTCGGGCGCTCCGAATTCCATAAGTTTTTTAAGACGGTTGTTTCTGTTGATAACGCGTCTGTACAAATC
>CAZVPW010000091.1:0-5149 GCA_964629115.1 uncultured Acidiphilium sp. | reverse complement strand
CTTACATTACAGATAGGGAAATAACTCCTTTATGTAAAGAAAAAAGGTCTGACACGTAACGTATCAAACCTATGCTTTTTAAATGGCGGAGAAGGAGGGATTTGAACCCTCGCTACGGTTTAAGCCATACTACTCCCTTAGCAGGGGAGCCCCTTCGGCCTCTTGGGTACTTCTCCGCGTACGAAAATCATATTTCGATTTTGCTTATATATACTACCATATTTTTTCTTTTCGGTCAACAGTTTTCGGGGCGTTGCCGAAAAAAATCGCAATAAATTTTACGTCGCTCGCAAACTTATCGACTAACGCATCGTTTTTTCGCGCAAACGATAAAAATCCATTTTTTTATAAATCCAAAATAAAAGCGATCCAAAGAAATCAAGCAAAAGGACGCCGACAAAAGCTCGTTAAGGCGCAAAATTTCCCATATCCCCCTCCAACAAGTCGCCGTATAAGTCGTTTATCGCCAATTCTCTAACCTATTCTTTTCCGTAAACGGTTTCGCAAATATACTTCGCGTACGCCTCGGCGACGTTGATCCCCGTAACAAATTCAAAGCCTTTGAAAAAGGCGTTCGAATTAACTTCGCACAAAATCGGTCCGCGCGACGAAAAGAGAAAGTCAATTCCGCAATAGTCCAGTTTAAGCGTTTTTGCAATTTTTTCCGCCAATTCCTTCGTCTGTTCGTCCGCAAGGTATATTTCGCCTTTGCCGCCGACGCCAATATTCGACCTAAAATCCCCGTCTGAAACTCGTCTCATCGCCCCGAGGAATTTACCGCCGACGACGATAACCCTCAAATCGGTTCCGCGACTTTCCGCAATAAATTCTTGAAATATATGCGGCGACGCAATCAATTTATCGCTTATTTTATACAACGATTCGGCGTCGTTTATCAAACTCACGCCTTTCCCGAGCGATCCGTAACACTCTTTGACAATCAACGGAAAACCAAGACTTTCGGATATCTCGTCGAGTTGCTTTCTGTCCGCGCGCGATTCGGGCGTGTAACACAAGGGCGCGGAATAAGTTTTCGGCATCGGAACGCCCTCGTTTGCAAGCCTAACGTATGTCAACATTTTATCGTCGCAATCCACGATCGCGTCGTACGAGTTAAAACATCTCAATCCGCTTTTCTCAATTTGAGCGAGAGCGTGACTATCCTTGTCGTAAAAAACGCAAAAATCGTAATTACCGAACTTGGTCGATATATTGCCCCCGTCGATAAAGCAATCTGCAAACCCGAGTCTCTTTATTTCCGTTTTAACCCCGAGTTTTTCGAGTTCTTCCTTTATTCTTTTCGGTTGATACGCCGCCTCCTCGCTTTGCGAATAGGCGTTAACGATTATAACTGCTTGTCTCATAAATCGTATTGTACTCCCCTTCGTTATTTTTGTCAAACAAAACCGACTCGTCCGCTTTCGTCGCCTCATATTTTTTAAAAACGCCCCGTATAAGTCGATTATTAGCCTTTTTATTCATAAAAATTTTAAGCTGTAAACCCGTTTGAAGAGAAGAACTCTCCTAATGTATCGCTTGGTTTCCGGAAATCGAACGTCGTTTACGCTAAAAGAAGTCTCGCCGCTTGATTCAATCCACGAACTCACGTTTCCTTCGCCCGCGTTATAAGCCGCGACTGCCGCCGCCGCGCTCCCGAACCTATCGATTAAATACCGCAGATAAAAACAACAAAGTTCGACATTGTCGGACGGGCAAAAGAGGTCGAACGTCCTACCCTTAAAATAATTTTCCTCCAAATATTCCGCGGTCGACGGCATAATTTGCGCCAAACCAATCGCGCCTTTTGTCGAAACCTCAAACCTATCAAAGTCGCTCTCCGCTTTTACAACGGCAAAAACAAGCGCCGCTTCAATTTCGTATTTACTTGAAAACTTCTCGATTTCCGCCTTGTATTTAACGGGGAAGACAAAAAAATAAATCGCGGCGGCAAAAAATTCGACAAGAACGAGTAAGCCGATTACGGCGGATATAACAATCGTCTTTTTCATCTATATTATTTTACTCAAAAAAAGAATCGCTATGATTGTTCGATTGAGTTTAACGACCGCCGAAACAAACCTCGCTCCGCCACGCTTCAAATCCGCAAAACGCAATAGCGCTCACCCTTTCAATAGTTTTACCGGACTAAACTTAAAAAGCCGCCGAAACGGGCTCCCTCTTCGGCGGCTATCAAGCATAAAAACGTCAATTAATCGACTTATACGGCGATATAACTCATATATTCGTCAAACGAAAAGCCCGATTTGAACAAACAGCAAAATGGAAACGCCGTAATACACGCATACCGCGATAAGGTCGTTTAAAGTCGTGATCAACGGACCGGAAGCCACGGCGGGATCGATTCCTATTTTTTTGAATATCATGGGAACGAGCGTTCCGTCAAGGCTCGCGCACAACATTCCCACAAGGAGCGAAATCCCTATGCAAGCCGAGATTTCAAACGCGTAAACGGGCGGATGACCGATTATCGCTCCCGGAATAAGCGCGAGATAAGCGCCGACGGCAATAAAAGCCAAAACGCCGATTATGAGTCCGTTACAAAGACCGACTCGCATCTCTTTTAAGGCAAACTTTAATTTTGCTCTGCCGGTTATGTTTTCGTCGTTCAAAACCCTTATCGTTACGGCGAGAGACTGCGTTCCCGTGTTTCCGCTCATATCCAAAATGAGGCTTTGGAAGGAATACAAAATAACGAGGCTCGCCTGCTCGACTGCGGTTTGAAATCTGCCTATTATCGACGAAACTATAAGACCGAGTCCGAGCAAAACAAGCAACCACGGTATTCTTTTTTTAACGCTTTTAAAGAGGGATTCGTTGACGTCTTCGGCCTCGGTAAGACCGGCGAGTTTCGCGTAATCGTCGCCCATCGCCTCGTCGACCGCCTCGACGATATCCGAGGACGTTATGACGCCGATAAGTTTATTCGAAACGTTCAATACGGGAATGGAGTCCTCGGAATAATCCTTCAACTCCTCGATTCTCTCCTCAATCGTTTCTTTTGCGTAAACGTAAGGATAAGAAGTCGTGATAATCGAATCCAAGGGCGTGGTATCTCTCGCTCGAATGAGATCGCTCAGTTCTATCGCGCCGTAAAAAGTTTCGTCGTCGTTGAGAGCGTAAAGGGTGGAGATATTGTCGTTTTCCGCCGCTTGTTTTATAACCGCCCTCATCGCTTGTTTGACGGTTAACTTTTTGCTAAAAGAGATGAAGTTAGTCGTCATTCGGCTTCCGATTTGGTCGTCGTCGTAGGAATCGATGAGTTGAATATCCTCGACGGCTTCCTTTTGCATAAGCCCGATGATTTCTTCCTTTTTGACCTCTTGAAGTTCGTCGAGAACGTCGACCGCATCGTCGGCGTCCATGCTCTCGATGATGTCCGCGGCTTTTTCGCTGTCGAGTTCCTCGATATACTCTTCTACGTCGTCTAGGTAGGCGAATATTTCCGAAACTTGATCGACCCCGAGAACTTTATAAAGTTTGAGACGTTCTTCCTTCGTAAGTTCGGGTAAAACGGCGGCTATGTCGTTTTCGTGATAGTTTCCGAGATCTTTCTTTAATCGCTGAGGAGGCTCGTTGCTTTGCAATAATTGCAACAGTTCTTCTTCGTAGTCGCGTTTTTCGGGTATTGCGAGAACTTCTTCTTCGACGTCTTTAATTTCTTCGTTCATAAACGACCTCCTTTTAAGTTAATCCGACGAGTTTTCGTCGTCGCGTTTAAAATATTTTAACATATTACAAAAAAAATAACAAGAAAATGCCTTAAAAACCTTTACAAATTTTTTTTTATGCGTTAAAATAGTATACGTTGATTGCAAAGGAGAATGCGACGCGAGATGAAGAAGTCTTTTTTCGGAAAACTTGACAACGGAAAAGACGTCTATGCTTACGTTATTTCCGACGGAAAACTTTCCGCGACCATTCTTGATTACGGAGCGACCGTTCAATCTTTGAAGTTCGAGGAAAGAAACGTCGTTTTCGGATACGATTCGATTGAGGAGTACGTTTCTAACGACGGGTATTTCGGCGCGACAATAGGGAGATACGCCGGCAGAATAGCCAACGCCTCTTTTAAATTGAACGGCAAAAGATACCGCTTAAAAAAGAACGAAGGCGAAAACTGCTTGCACGGCGGCCCGCTCGGATTTGACAAAGCGATATGGAGCGTCGATGAGAAAAACGGTTATGGCGACGATTTCGTCGAAATGACTCGTTCGTCCAAACGCGGCGAAAACGGATTCCCCGGCAATTTGACTGTGAAAGTTAGGTTTTACGTTAAAGGCGGAACTTTCGGCATAACTTACGCCGCCTCGTCCGACAAGGATACGTATATCAACCTCACGAACCACTCTTATTTCAACATTTTGGAAACTCGCGATCTCGATTTTTGTTTGTTGAAACTCAACTCGAACGAGTATTGCGAAGTCGGAGACGATTTAGTTCCCTTAGGAACGAAAAAATCGGTTGTCGGAACCCCTATGGATTTCAGATGGGCAAAATCGATAACGAAAGATATCGACGCCGACTATAAGCAACTGAGAAAAGCCAAAGGCTACGATCACAATTTCGTTATTAACGGAAGCGGATTTAGACAATGCGCCGAACTCTCCTCTACCGTGGACGGTTTGAAAATGACTTGTTTTACGGATAGACCGAACGTTCAATTCTACTCCGGCAATTTTATAACGCCGAGAAAGATTCAAGACGGCGCGATAATCGGAAAACGCGGCGCAATATGCCTTGAAACGCAAGGAACGCCCAATTCGATGAACGTGGGAAATAAAACGGCGGATTTACTTAAAGCCGGCGAAGAATTCCAATCGACCACCGAATATCGTTTTTCTCGATTTGACTAATTTAACAAAAAACGAAGTCGAAACGACTTCGCGAATATGGGGATATGGCTCAGTTGGTAGAGCGATGCGTTCGCAACGCATAGGTCGAGGGTTCGAGTCCCTTTATCTCCACCACTTAAAGCCTAACTTGATTCATTAGAAATAATGGAAAGGGTTGGGCTTTTTTCGTGCGTAAAAATCCAATCGCAACGACGGTTTATGCCGCGAAAGGTTCTTGACATGAGTAGGAGCGTGTTAGGCTGTCCGCCAAAGGCAACAGAAAAGCCCCTTGGGGC
>CAZVPW010000090.1:0-5172 GCA_964629115.1 uncultured Acidiphilium sp. | reverse complement strand
CCTCGGGATTGGGATAGGGGCAAGTCGGGAAATTTCCGTCGGGATTTTCTTGTTCGGGAACGACCGCGACGTCCGTCGCGCCGATTTCTCTCAAAATTCTTCTCACGGGCTTGTTTCCCGTTCCGTTCAAAGGCGAATATACGATCTTCGGAGCGAAAAGAGAGGTCTTGTCGAAATAAGAATACTTCTTGATTTCCTCGACGAATTGATCGAGTATTTCGTCGCCAAGTTTAACGATAATCGACTTATCGGGGCGGATATCCGAAAAATAATCGGCTTTCTTAATCTCTTCGGTTATCTCTTTCGCCGCCTCTTCGGTTATTTGGCAGCCCTTGTCGTTATAGACCTTGTACCCGTTATACTCTTTTGGGTTGTGACTCGCCGTTATAACGATTCCGACAGAGGTTTTAAGTCTCCTCGCCGCGAACGAAAGAAGAGGGGTCGGGGCGATATCCTCGAAAACATATGCTTTTACCCCTTTTGAACTCATCACGTCCGCCGCGAGAAAAGCAAACTCGCGCGACTTATTTCGACTGTCGTACGCAATCGCGACCGAGCGATTCTCGGCGTAATTCTTCAAGACGTATTCGGCGAGCCCTTTGGTCGCTCTTCCGACCGTGTAAACGTTCATTCTGTTCGTCCCGATTCCGAGTTTTCCTCTGAGTCCGCCCGTTCCGAACGCGAGGTCGCAATAAAACCTATCGTTTATCCCCTCTTCGTCATCTCTTATCGCCAAAAGCGCTTCGTTAGCCTCTTTGTCGTTTGCCGTCGCGATTAACCATTCGTTATATCTGTTCGTCATTTTAACCTCGCTTTTTTTGTTTCTATATAGGGGTTTGCCGCGCTTGCCAATGGCAAGCGCGGCTCCTCTTAATTTTTGGCTTTTTCGAATTTCTCGAAAAGACTCTTTCGCTTGATTTTTCAAAAATTCCAAGCCCGATTTTCTTTCGAGATTTTTTTTGAAAAACTAATTCTCGTTTTTTGAATTAGGCAAGATTCTCGATTAAATTCGAATTTCCGTAATGATTGCCGCTTGCCCCCGGCGTAATCGTATAAGCATAACCGCCTACAAGGTTGCCTGTTTCGTCAAAGCCGCCCTCGGAGAATTTATCGATACCGACTCTCTTAGCGTCGGCAGCTATAGCCGCCATGTCGCCGTAAGTCGAATTGCCGTACATTCCGTAATAGAGATATCTGAATACCAATCCCTCGACGACGATTCTGTCGTATTCCGCGGAGTTTGCCTCGACTTGACTCAACGCCGTGTCGATCGACGAGCAATATCCCGCGAGAATGGTTCCGTCGCTATCCCAGCACGCTTTGTCGAACAAGAAACTTCTTATATTGTGACAACCGCTCGGGTCGGAATTTAAATCTTTATGCGTTAAAACCAAGTTTCCGATTTGCTTATCAGCAACTTGAAGTTTTTTATAATAGTCGGCAATCGCCGCGTATTGCTCGCATTCGGCATTGTAGAGATTGAGCATTGTCTGCCATGCTGCGCCGTAATACGCTTTGAAGAACTTAGTCTTTAACGCGGCGGAATCCGTACGTTTAACGTCTTGAGCGTATTTGCTCTCCATATAAACCTTGAACGCAGTCCAATCGGTGTAAACGTCGTCTCCGCTTTGTCCCAAGTTATACAAATCGGCAACTCCGAGAGAAGCAAACAAAGCGTATTTCGACTGCATGTTCGTGACCGAATCAAGCGGAGCGAAATAGTTGTCGTAGTGAGCCGAATAATAATACATGAGCATATCGCCGCCGTTCAAGAGAGCATTCCAATTGCTCATTTGTTGTTTGTAGAAGGTGTTCGCTCTTGCGTAAGCGGTAGTCCAAGCGGTGACGTTCGAAGAATCGACGTTGTGCTCGGAGTATCCGGCGGTGTCGTCGTCGAAACTACGATAGAGGTTAGACTCGATCGGGCAATACATAACGCCCATTTTGACCTTGGTCGAATTATAGAACTTAAGATCGTCTAAATTAGCGTTCGGAGCAATCGTCTGAGCCGTCGGGGCTTCGTTAGTCGGTCCGTAAGCCATAATAACGAGTCTGAATTGTCTATCCTCGGTCGAAAGGCTCGAAGTCGACGCGGAAACGAGCGAATCAAACCTCTCGGCGACCTTTTTCATAAACAAAATCGCTTCGGCGGAATTCGTTCCGTATTTAGCCTTTATCGCGGCGGACTCAGTCGACGCGGACCAACCGAACGCGTCGGGTTGACCGAATACGAAGGTATCTCTCGCGTTGTTCGCGGCGTCGGACGCGACGAAGTCGTCGTAAATATACTGCGCGACCGCGTTAACCATAGCGTTGTTGTCCGCAGACTCTAAACCGTAAGCCAAGTTAAGCGTCGTAAACGATTCGGTCGGCGTCGATGCCGTAGTATACCAGTTGGGATGAGCGTCTTTATAAGTATTATAGGGCAATACGTTGAGGAAGTTGTGATATCCTCCGCTCATCTCTTGCCAGCCGTTGACAAATCCGAGACGGTGGGTATAATCCCAGTTCGGTTGAGTTTCGCCGGGCGCGATATATTCCATCGCTCCGTGGAACCAGTTTTTGTCGATCGACGGGTTGAACGTCTTGCTCGCCACGGAACTTACGTCAAACGAAGAAATTGCCGTGTCCCAAGTATAAACGACGTCCGTGAAGAACTCAAGACCAAATGTTTGATTAAAGAGATCGTATAAGGCGTTTAACGTACTATATCCGGTTTTTCCGTAAAGGTAGACGTCGTCGCCGTCTTTCGTAATCTTATATCCCGTATCGGTCGTCAAACCGGTTAAGGTATAACCGTTTAAAGCGGCGAGTTCGGAACCGAGAACGATAAATTTTTCATTTTCGGGAAGATCGCTCAAACTATCAACGTAATAAACGTCGAGGTTTTTGCCCGTTATTTTCTCATAGAACTCTACGGCTTCGCCAACCGCGTAAACGTTTACTCTGCCGCCCTCGTCCTTTTGGACTTTGGATTGCTCGTATTGATTGTAAACTGCCAACGCGAGATTTTTCTCGACAACCGCCGTCGCTTTTACGCCGACGTCGGCTTTTCCGGTCGCCGCGTAAGTTATATCGCTCCAATTGGTTATCTTCTTTTGAACGCATAAACCAATTCCCTTGTCAGCGACATATTTAGCCGCGTTCGTCGAATTCAAAGTCGCGTTAACTTCTTCCGTCTCGACGTTGACTATCGAACCGGATACGCCAATTCCGTTTTCCAAAATAAGCGTCATTTTGTATACGCCCGCTCCGACAAACGCCGCCATCGGCGAATCCCAACTGTTAAAATCCATAAATCCAATCTTTCCGTCGGCGTACATTCTGACGTATACTTCGATCGTTCCGTCGGTTATCGCCGTAAGATTCTTATGAGTGTTCGCATAAGCGGCGTTGACGATTGTGTTATGCTTCGAATCATTGTCTTCATACGCTTTCCACAAAATCTTATCCGCCGACAAAGAAACGGCTATATCGCCTCTCAAATTATTGAAACTTGCGAGATATCCTCTCGAGTTAACCCAATTGATATTAGCGTATTCAACGGTATAACCGTCCGCGTCTACGGTAGACGCGGGGGTAAATCCGACGGGCTGTTCGCCCTTTTTAACGACTTCCGAATGAAGGAGATTTCCCTCTTCGTCGTTGTAGCTTATGGTATATTGAGGAACGTAAGTTTGTCTTCCGATATTAACGCCGACGTCGGCTTTTCCGGTCGCGGCATAGGTATAAGTGTTTTCGTCTAAGGTCTTTTTAATCGTCACCCAAACGCCGTTGGAAAGATCGTATTTAGCCGCGTTTGTCGAGTCCAAAGTACCTTTTGTTTCGCCCGTAGCAACGTTGACTATCGAACCGGAGACGCCCTTGCCGTTTTCCATAACAAGCGTCATTTTGTATATTCCCGCAGGTACGGTAGCAGACATCGGGAATGACCAACCGGGCAGTTCCATAAACGCCATTTGACCTTTTGCGTACAATTTTATATATACCTCGATAGTTCCATTCGTATCTATCGCGGTTATAGCATCGTGGACGTTTGTATACGCATTATTGACAATCGTATCACTCGAAGAATTGTTATCCTCGTAATTCTTCCACTGTATAACGTCCGCGGATAAGTAAAGATCCAAATCGCTCGTAACGTTCGTTACGTCTATCGGATCGCCGTAAGCGTCAACCCAAGAAACGTTGGTGTAACTATAAGTATATCCGTCTTTTACAACGTCGGGAACTTCGACCAAATCGAGAGCCGAAAGACCTTTCTTAACGGTTTTTGTCGCCAAAAGAGTTCCCTCGAGATCGTGATAAGTAACGGTATATTCGGGGCCGAACGCGTCGCGTCCTACGCGAGCGCCTATATCCGCGCCGCCTTCGACGACTTGAATCCAAATATCGTGAGCGTTTTCGAAGATATATTTAGAGTTTTCGTCATACTTCATGTTATTGCCTTCGACAAGACGAATAACGTGTCCGTTTTCGTTGGTAAACGTCGCTTTGACGCCGTTTCCGTCAGAATCGTATTCAATCGTTATTCCGTACCATCTGTTTGCGGCAAGCGGTCCGTAAGAAACGTTACGCCAAGAAGTCGCGCTCATAAGTCCGATTATCGTCTCTTGATTCGGTCTTATATAGACTTCGAACTTGTCGGACGTCTTCTCAAGCAACGCGTTAAATCCGGTGAACGAACCCTCGATGGATTTCTTGTCTGGGTGCTCCGGATCGTATTGCCCGGCAGCGTAAGACTTATACGAAACGATATCGGCGGCTAAATACACGGAAAGATCTTCTGTGACGTATCTAATATCAATGGGATCTCCGTTTTCGTCTACCCAAGATACGTTGACGTAACCGCTGTTATATTCCGTACCGGTTTCGCTCGGCAAAGTTATTTTGTCAAGAGCGGAATCTCCCTTTTTAATGGTTGCCGTCCCGAGCCATTCGCCGTTAGTATCGTGATAAGTAATCGTATATTTCGGAACATAGGCAATGCTCGTTTTAACGCCGATATCGGCTTTTCCGCTCTCGGCGTAAGTTAGGTTAGTCCAATCATCTATCGTCTTTTGAACGCTTATCCAAATTCCCGCGCTTGCGTCGTATCTAGCCGCGTTAGTAGCGTCCAACGTCGCTTTCGTTTCGCCCGTCGCTACGTCTACGATCGATCCCGATACGCCC
>CAZVPW010000089.1:0-5187 GCA_964629115.1 uncultured Acidiphilium sp. | reverse complement strand
TTTTTATCCCTTCGTCGGATTTTCGGGAATTATATGCGTCATTGCGATCTCGAGCGAATTATTATTTTCTCGAGCAAAGCGACGAGCGCGTACATTCCGCCGGCGAGAGCGCACAATACGACGACGCTTGCCATGACCAAATCGAGTTTAAAAACTTGACCGCCGTAAACGATAAGGTAACCTATCCCTTGTTTGGACGCGAGGTATTCTCCCATTATCGAACCAATCCAAGACATTCCGACGTTAATTTTCAAACATGAAACGAAAGTCGGCAGACTTTGCGGCAAGACGAGTTTGAGCATTATCGTCCGTCTGTTTGCTCCCATAGAGCAGAGGAGCATAATTTTTCCTTCGTCCGCCGCCAAAAAACCGTTTTGCATCGTTATTATCGTAACGATAATCGCGATTATAATCGTCATAAAGATTATCGATTTCGTTCCGCTTCCGAACCAAACGATAATGAGCGGCCCTAAGGCGATTTTCGGCAGTCCGTTTAAAATTATCAAGTACGGTTCGGCGATTTTTCTGAAAGATTCGGACGCCCAGAGTAGAATCGCGATAAAAGTTCCCAAAACCGTCGCGATAAAAAATCCGAGAGTTTCGTAGACCGTCGTACCGACGTGAAGCCAAAGATCTCCGCTCTTTATCAATCCCGCCAAAGTCGAACATATTCTCGACGGACTGCTAACGAGAAAGTCGTCGATGATTTTAAAATCGGCGAGAAGTTCCCACGCGGCGAAAAAGAGGGCGAGTAGAATGATTCTGCTCGAATGAACGAACAATTTATTCAGTTTTCTTTTTTTTAGAAAAATCGTTCTCTCTCTCGACAATCCGCTATCCGTTCGCATAAGTCAAATCCCTCCGCAAAGTTTCAAACCATTTGGCAAATCTCGGGTCTTCCCGTCTTTTGACGGGAGAAACGTTTTTGTTTAAGTCGATTTCTCTCACGCCGAAAACCTTTGACGGGCGCTTGGTTAAAACGATTATTCTGTCCGCGGTGGAAAGAGCTTCGGAAATATCGTGCGTCACGAGCAAAGCCGTCTTTTTTTCGGATTTAATTATTGAGTAAAGGTCGTCGCAAACCGCCAAGCGCGTTTGATAATCGAGGGCGGAAAAGGGTTCGTCCAAAAGAAGAAGATCGGGGTTTGTCGCCATAGTTCTGATAAGAGCCGCTCTCTGTCTCATTCCCCCGGAGAGTTGGTCGGGGAATTTTTTTCTAAAATCCCACAGTCCGTATTTTTTTAACAAATCGTCGACGTTTCGTACGTTTTCGTTTGTTTTTAAACGTCGTACTTCAAGGGGGAGATAAGCGTTTTCGGTTATATTTCGCCAAGGAAACAATTCGTCTCTTTGGAGCATATATCCGATCGAACTTTTGCCGTTCGAGGATTTTTTTTGCGAAATAAAACCGCCGCTCGGCTTGACGAGACCTGCGATAATCGACAAAACGCTCGTTTTTCCGCACCCCGACGGTCCGATTATCGCCGCGAATTCGCCGCTATAAACGGTAAAGGATATATCCTCGAGAGCCTTTACCTCGTCCTTGTCCGTTTGATAAGAAAGACTAATGTTTTTCAACGCGAGTATTTCGTTCATCTTTTGAGTTCCTCGATTTGTTTATCCGAATATTTTCTCGTACGCCTTTTGAGCGAGTTCGTTATAGGTTATTTTGCCGTAGTCGGCTTCTTTTTCGAGTTCTCCGGCGTTTTTCATAACCGTTTGAAGATTGTCGAAAGCCGTTTTCGTCATAGACATATTCGTCGTCCAAGCGTCGATCTTTTTATAACTTTTCAAAGATTGAGCGATGGATTCGACCGATGTCGACGGGAATTGCTTTTCGATGGTTTTTGCGACGATCGTCTCGTCCGTTTCGTTGATATATTTAATCGCCATTTGCAAAGCGGTTAAAAATTTTTCGATTAGTTCTGGATTTTTATCGACGTAACTCTTTAACGCCATGAACGCCGTATACGGAATTTCGCCGCTCTTTTCGCCGACGCTCGCGACGATATATCCTTTTCCTGCTTTTTGATATTCGGACGCCGTCGGCTCGAAGAGGGTAACGTAGTCTCCGAGACCTCCTTCGAACGAGGGACCCATAAGGTTAAACGCGACGTTTTTCTCCATGGTTACGTTAACGCCGTCGTAAAGTCCGCAACCGTTCAAAACGTACTCGAGCGTCATGCAAGGAACGCCGCCCGTACGTCCCGAAAGAATCGTTTTATTTTGAAGGTTTTCCCATTTAAAATCGAGTTCGTTTTTTCTCGAAACGAGGAAAGACCCGTCTCTTTTTGTCAGTTGACCGAAAACGACGGGATAGTCGGTTTTGCCTTCGTTTAGGACGTATATCGCCGCCTCGACGCCCATTAATCCTATATCCGCGCCGCCCGAGAGAATATCCGTCATCGATTTATCCGCTCCGCCGCCGTTTGTCAATTCGATTTTAATCCCTTCTTTAGAGAAAAAGTCGTTTTCGATAGCGACGTATAACGGGGCGTAAAAAATAGAGTGAGTAACTTCGTTTAGTCTTATCGTTTTCAACGCCTCGTCTTCTTTTTTGCAAGCAACTTGAGAAAAGGCGAGACAACAAAGCGAGAGAAACAAAGCGATTATCTTTTTCATATAAACTCCTTTTATATAATATACTATGTCGTCGCGGTTTTAATTGACAATAAATGAAAAATCTATTATAATGATATGGTTATAACTTTTTCGGAGAAAAATTATTATGGAGATGTCGAAAACATACAATCCGCAAGAATTTGAAAGTAAAATATACGAGCAATGGGAAAGCAAGGGGTATTTTAAAGCTTCGCCCGACAAGGACAAGATTCCGTTTACCATAATGATGCCGCCGCCGAATATCACGGGGCAACTTCATATCGGTCACGCTCTCGACGAGTCTATTCAAGACAGTATCATTCGTTTTAAGAGAATGCAAGGTTACGAGGCTCTTTGGCTTCCCGGAACCGACCACGCGTCCATCGCGACCGAGGTGAAGGTCGTCGATCGGTTAAAGGTCGAGGGATTAACCAAGGAACAAGTCGGCAGAGAAGAATTCTTGAAAAGAACTTGGGCTTGGAAGGAAAAATACGGCGGAAGAATCGTCGAGCAACAAAAGAGACTCGGCTCTTCTTGCGATTGGTCAAAACTCGCTTTCACGATGGACGACAAATGCTCGGAAGCGGTAAAGGAAGTTTTCGTCAATCTCTATAACAAGGGTTTGATTTACCAAGGAAAGAGAATAATAAACTGGTGTCCTTGTTGTAGGACGGCTTTGTCCGACGCCGAAGTAGAGTATTCGGAAGAAGCCTCTAATTTTTGGCATATCAGATATTATTTCAAAGACAGCGACAAATATCTCGTAGTCGCTACGACCAGACCCGAAACTCTCCTTGGAGACACCGCGGTCGCGGTCAATCCCAAAGACGAAAGATATAAAGACCTCGTCGGAAAAACTCTCGTTTTACCCGTCGTCGGCAAAGAGATACCCCTCGTTGCCGACGATTACGTCGATCTTGAATTCGGAACGGGCGCGGTTAAGATTACGCCGGCTCACGACCCCAACGACTTCGAAGTCGGACTTCGCCACAAACTTCCCGTCGTCAGAGTTATGGACGACTCCGCCGTTATGAACGAAAACGCCGGAAAATACGAGGGAATGACTCGTTACGAATGTCGAAAGGCTCTCGTAGAGGATTTGAAAGCCGCGGGAAATCTCGAAAAAATCGAGCCGATAACACACAACGTCGGTCATTGCTATCGCTGCCGCGACACCGTCGAACCGGTCGTTTCCAAACAATGGTTTGTCAAGATGGAGCCTTTGGCAAAACCGGCTATCTCGGCGGTTAGAAAAAAGAGCATTAAATTCGTTCCTCAAAGATTTACGAAGATATACTATAACTGGATGGAAAACATCAAGGATTGGTGCGTCTCTCGTCAACTTTGGTGGGGTCACAGAATCCCGGCTTATTACTGCGACGATTGCGGAGAAACCGTCGTTTCCAAAACGACGCCCGAAGTTTGCCCCAAGTGCGGATGCAAAAAACTTCGCCAAGACGAGGACGTTCTCGACACTTGGTTTAGTTCGGCTCTTTGGCCTTTCTCGACCCTCGGTTATCCGAATGAGACTAAGGAACTCAAGTATTTCTATCCGACCGACGTTCTCGTCACCGCGTACGACATAATTTTCTTCTGGGTCGCGAGAATGATTTTCAGCGGAATAGAGCATATGGGTAGAATTCCGTTTAAGGACGTTTTGATTCACGGCATAGTCAGAGATTCCCAAGGCAGAAAGATGAGCAAGTCGCTCGGAAACGGAGTAGACCCGTTGGAGATTATAGATAAATACGGAGCCGACACGCTCAGATATTGTCTTCTCAACGGAATCTCCGCCGGAAACGATATTAGATTCTCTCCCGACAAACTCGAGGGTTGCAGAAACTTCATCAACAAGATTTGGAACGCTTCGCGTTTCGTTTTGATGAACTGCGAGGGAAGAAAAATCAAAACCGATCTTTCCGAAATCAAACTTACGGCCGCCGACAAGTGGATTATTTCCAAACTCAACTCCGTCGTAAAAGAAGCGACGGTCAATATGGAAAAATACGAGATCGGTCTCGCTTGCGCTTCGCTTCAAGATTTCGTCTGGTCGGATTTCTGCGATTGGTATATCGAACTTTGCAAACCGACGTTATACGGGGACGACAACGAGAAAAAAGACAACGTCGTCGGCGCTCTTTGCTACGTTCTCAAAAATATGCTTAAACTTCTTCATCCGTTCATTCCATTCGTCACCGAAGAGATTTATTCGCATATTCCTAAGACCAAGGGTAGCATTATGGTTTCGGAATTCCCGAAATATAACGCCAAATTGGCTTATAGAAAAGAACGCGCCGCAACCGAAAAAGTTATGGGCATAATCAAGTCCGTCAGAAACATAAAAGCCGAAACGGGCGCCGCTCCTTCCAAAAAAATCGACCTTTATATCGTGACCGAGAACAAACGTCTCGTCGAAAACGGATCGTCTTACGTCAAAAAACTCGCGAACGTCGGCGAGATTAAGTACGTTGACAATAAAGACGCGATAAACGAAAAAGTCGTTTCCAAGATTTTGGAAGGAATCGAAGTTTACGTTCCTCTCGGAGAACTCGTCGATTACGAAAAAGAACTCGCGAGACTCAAAGG
>CAZVPW010000088.1:0-5207 GCA_964629115.1 uncultured Acidiphilium sp. | reverse complement strand
CTTATCTTTCTACTTTGTCAACTGTTTTTCACGGCTTTTTCTAATTTTCTTTTTTTATTTTTAAAAAACCTTCTTTTTCGACCTTTGCCGCCTTTTTAACGCCGCCCGACACAAACACTCAACGCCAAAAACCCGATATGTCCGCGAAGACAAACGTAACGGCGTACGCCCATATAAGCATACGAACATTTTTCAAGATACGCGACGACGCCCCTCTATTTATTATATATTGTTATAGCGAAGTTCAAGAAAGAAATTGCTTGAACCGCATAAATACCCAACAACACTACAACAAACCGCGTTACGTTTATCGAATACTCAAAAATAAAATAAAAAAACACGGAAAACAAGGCTAAAACCATTGACAAAACTCAAAAAAAATTATAGAATATACAAGCAATTGTCACAAAGATATAAATGGAAGCGTATCGAAGTGGTCATAACGGGCACGATTGGAAATCGTGTAGTCTTCACGGGCTCAGGGGTTCGAATCCCCTCGCTTCCGCCAAAAACTAAGGATTGACGCTAAAGCGTCGATCCTTTTTTATTGCGTAAATCCTTACGTTTCAAAGACTACAACGTCCGAACGACGAATACCCGCTCCCCGATTCCGACGAGAAATTTTCGCCGTATTTAAGCTCTCTTTTTATTCAAAATAAGCCGTTATCCCCCTTAAGGCGCGGTTCTTCGAATAAATTGTTAAATATTCGACATTATTTTTGAAAATATTTTTCAAAATTTTCAAAAGACGCTTGACAGATTTCGTAGACTTTTGTATAATTTTGTCAGAAGCATGCAAGATGAGGAACTTTTCAAAACCTCTTTTCATCCCTTTTCAATCTTCGCATTTAGCGATTTTTCTCGCCGAAACGGCTTTAAAAAGACAAGTTTTGTATTTTCCTTGTCAAACGCGCTGATAATAAACTATTTTAAGAGGGATTCTATGAAAAATTTATTTATCAACAGCGGTCGCGCTTTCGCGACCTTATCGAACAAGCTCGACGCTCGCGTCGAGATGAAAACAATCGTTTGCAAAAGCGTCGGAAACGAGACCGTTTGCGAGATTGTCAAAAGCAATCCGCAATGCGTTCTCATAGAAGATTCGTTGTTTAACGAATGTATAGGCGAACTTGTCGATAGATTTAGATGGAAGAATTACGGATTTGGAAAAGCCGTTCTCGAAGGCGAACAGAGCGGATTGCGTTCAAAACCGCGAGCGGTATTCGCGTTTTACGACGGCAGCATCGATAAAGCAAAAATCGAACGTCTCTTCGAAAAGACCTTAAGCGAAAACGAGTTCGTCGAACTTTTGCGGGCGGCTCTGCTCGACCCGACTCGCCAATCTCCGGCAAGCAGAATAAAAGAATTTTTTACAAAAATCGGTTTATATAGAAATTTGAGCGGATACGACTATCTTTTGCAAGCCGCCGAAGAGGTTTGCGAAAACGCTTCGCTCATCAAAAGCTTAACTAAAGAATTATATCCGAGAGTCGGATTGAGATTCGGAGCGTCGGCGACGATAGTCGAAAGAAATATTCGAAACGCCATAAACTCTGTTTACTCGAGCGGCAAATTACGCGAGGTTATCAACGGACAATACGGCGGAAATCTCGATAAATACGAAAAGCCGACAAACGGAGAGATGATTGCTTTCCTCGCTCAAATAGCCGAATATTAAAAACGTTTAAAATTAAACGCGCCGCGGAAAATCCGCGGCGCGTTTGTTTACTCTAAAAAAGTTTGCAAATGCTCGTTTCCTAAATTTTTAAATCAAGATCTCGAAAAAGACTATCGACGGACTCAACTCTATCCTTATCAATCGTCAAATTACCCCTAATTTCCGCCGCGCATTTTTTTCGAACGTCCTTTTTCAAAACTTTAAGCCACCTTTTAGCTTCGTAAAAAGGTTGCAATAGGCGTTTGCCTTTTAATTTCGGATATAAAATAATCAACGAACTATACGGAAGCCAAATTCGAGCCATAATATTCTGGTATTTTCCGCCCCTTCTTACTTGAGCGGTCGCAATATAACTGTCGAGGTTGCCGTACGTTCCGCCGTACAAAATATACCGTTCCATTCGCTCAGTCAGTTGGTCGCGATCGCCGTTTTCAAACCACGCTTTCGACAACGCCGTAAACGCTTGAGCAAACGAGAAAATTTCCGCGCTTTTGAGCATTTGAGTCAGATGCGCGTCGTCGCGCGGCAACTTCGCTCTCATAACGGCGAGATCGATAGCCGGTCTGACGCCGCATCCGCCCGATCCGAAGTGATAAGCGACGTGAGCAAACGCGTAAAACCAAAAAAATTCGTTTGAGAAAACAAACTCGCTTCCCTTATTCGTCGGAATCGCGTAATCCCAAGCGCAAGCAAGGATTTTGTCGAGTTTTTCCGAACTCTCCTTTACGTTAAAGTGAAGTTCGAGATGCTCCCCGCTCGGCGCGTATAAAGAATAATCGTGATACGTCTTTTCCTTTAGTTGGTATCCGAGTTTATCGACGAGCGTTTGTACGGCTCTATCGAATTGCTCTTCTCTCGCGAGTACGTCGATATCGCAACTCGTCCGTTGCCACGGCTCGGGATAAAAATCGGCGACGACTGTCCCTTTCAACAAAACGTAGTCTATCGCCGCTTCGTCAAACGCTTCCTTTATTCTCTCGATTTCAGCCGCGCGGTTCTCTCGACGATAGACGGCTTTCAAGACGCTCGATTGGAATTTTTTCGATATTTGCTCGTTTTCGATTAGTCCCTCGTTTGCGACCGCGGCTCCGACCAAATGATCTACGTCGTGTTTTTTCGACAAGCGGTATAAAGCCGACGCGTCCTCGTCGCCAATCGGCGAAAAAAACTCGTCCGCGCAACCGAACAGTTCGCGCCCGACTAGTCGAATCATCAATTGAGAAATCTTGTCCATACCGCCTCTTTTATTTGTTTCTGCTCTTTTCGACGCTCTTAATCAAAATTTTCTCCAAACCATTTTGTCGACGACTCTCGCGTACGATTGTATTATCTTAACGACTTTCGTCGATACGTTTTCTTCTACGTAATCGGGAACGGGGATTCCGAAATCTCCGCTCTCGTTCATATCTACCGCCGTCGTCACAGCTTGAAGCAAACTGTTTTCGTCGATTCCGGCAAGGACGAAACACGCCTTATCCAACGCCTCGGGGCGCTCGGTCGAAGTTCTTATGCAAACCGCCGGGAAAGGCTTTCCGACGGACGTAAAGAAACTACTCTCCTCGGGAAGCGTGCCGCTATCCGACACGACGGCAAAAGCGTTGACTTGCAATTTATTGTAATCGTGGAATCCCAAAGGCTCGTGGCGAATAACCCTTTTATCAAGTTTGAATCCGCTCGTTTCCAATCTCTTTTTAGAGCGGGGATGGCAAGAATAGAGAATCGGCATATCGTACTTCTCCGCCAACTTGTTGACGGCGTTGAAAAGCGACTCGAAATTCTTTTCCGTATCGATATTCTCCTCTCTGTGAGCGGACAATAAAATATACTTCTTGGGTTGTAAATCCAATCTCGTCATAATATCCGATTTTTCGATATCGGCGAGATTCTCTCTCAACACCTCCGCCATCGGACTGCCCGTAACGTACGTCCTCTCTTTGGGAAGTCCGCAATCGGCAAGATATCTTCTGGCGTGCTCGCTATAAGCGAGATTGACGTCGGATATAATATCGACTATCCTGCGATTCGTCTCCTCGGGCAAACATTCGTCCTTGCAACGGTTACCGGCTTCCATGTGGAAAATCGGGATATGCAAACGCTTCGCCGCTATCGCCGAAAGACAACTGTTCGTATCTCCCAAAATAAGCAATGCGTCGGGTTTTATCGCGTTCATCAACTTATAAGAGCAGTTTATAATATTTCCGACCGTTGCGCCGAGATCGTCTCCGACCGCGTCCATATAGACTTCGGGGTCGGCAAGTTTCAAGTCTTTGAAAAAGACTCCGTTTAAGTTATAATCGTAATTTTGTCCCGTGTGAGCGAGAATACAATCAAAATACTTGCGGCATTTATTTATAACCGCGGCGAGACGAATAATCTCGGGACGCGTACCTACGATTATCAACAGTTTCAACTTTCCGTCGTTTTTGAACTTTACGTCGCTATAATCAGTTTTCATTTCCATGTTATTTTCTACCTTTTACATGTGTTTTTTTATTTTCTTATAATAGATTTTATATATCGGCTCAAATCTGAAAAACAATTTAACAAATTGAGATGTTTTTTGTTTAATACCTTTCGTACTGAAAAACTTACTCCAAAGCATAGGATACGGATACAATTTTTCTTTTTTTAACAGTTCCATAGTCGAGTCGTATTCCAACGAACTCTGCGGGAAAACCGTTAAAACCCCTTCCGTCGCCCAGTACTGCCTTTCTCTCGTGTTTTGCAATTTCTCTTTGTTTGCAATAGTTTTTTCATCGCATAAGTTACGATAGGTTTGCGCCATATAAATCAAATCTTCAGTATGCTTTGCTACGTCTTTCGGCGTTCTCGAGCGCATTGCCGAGCCGTTGCGTTGTCTATAAACATAAAGTTTATTATCCGCTTTTACAATGTTTTTCACGGAATGCAAATAAACGTAATACATAAACAACGTGTCTTCGCCGTATTTCATACCCTCGACAAAGCGTATGCCGTTTTCGTTAATTATCTTTGAATTTATTATCGCCGAACAAACGTTTCCGGAGGAATGCGTTTTAATTATCGTATATTTTAATTCTTCTCTTTCCGTTTTAATAAAACCATAATTCTCGCCTACTCTATCAAATTGTATAAAAATCGAATCGGGAATATATTTATTTATTAAATCGGATATTTGTCTTAAACAATTAGACTTTATACAATCGTCTCCGTCTACGAACCATACGTATTTCCCTTCGGATTTTTCTATCCCCAAATTTCTCGCGGAAGAAACGCCGCCGTTTTCTTTATGAAAAACCCTTATGTTTGCGTTATCTTTTGCAAATTCGTTTATTATTTTTAAAGAATCGTCGGTTGACCCGTCGTCAATACAAATAATTTCATAGGCGTCTTTGGCTATATCTTGACATAATAAACTATTAAGACAATCCGCAACGTATTTTTCAACGTTGTATATAGGAACTATAAAACTTAATAATTTTTCCCGTCTGTCTGCTGTCTGCTGTCTGCTGTCTGCTGTCTGCTGTCTGCTGTCTGCTGTCTGCTGTCT
>CAZVPW010000087.1:0-5236 GCA_964629115.1 uncultured Acidiphilium sp. | reverse complement strand
TTCGAGAAGATCTCTGTCTCTATATCCCCACAAAACGGTTATTCCGTCCACCCCCGAAGCCGACGCCGTCTTGACGTCCACCTCGCTGTCGCCGACGTATACGGCGTCCTTTTTGTCTACGCCCAACGCGGCGAGCGTTATGTCAATCGGTTGGGGATCGGGCTTGGTTTTCACTCCTTTTCTTTGCCCGAACGCGTAATCGAAAACGCCTTTTCCGAAAAACTTTTCGACTACCTCGTCCGTTCCCTCTTGCGGCTTGTTCGAGACGACCGCAATGCGATATCCCTCCGATTTGAGTTTTGCCAACAGCTCTTTCATTCCGTCGTAAACAAAGGTTTTGGGACTGCCGCAAAAATTATACGACGCGTTGTAAAAATCGACGATTTCATCGAGGTTATCTGTTTCTTTACCTTTAAGCGATCTCTCGATAAGCGCCTTTGCTCCGCTGCCGACGAAGCGTCGAGCCTCGTCGGGCGTTATATCGGAAAAGCCGAATTTTCTCATCGCGAGATTGACGTTGTCGCATATGTCTTGAACGGTATTCGTCAAGGTTCCGTCAAGATCGAATATAACCGTCGTCTTCATATTACATTCTCTCCGGAGTCTTGATTCCGAGAAGTCCGAGAGCCGAAGTCAAAACGGTAAGCGTCGCCTTGCAAACGGCGAGTCTGAAATTTCTCGTATTGTCGTCTTCTCCGATAATTTTGCAATCGAAATAGAACTTGTTGAAAGCGGACGCGACCTCGATGGCGTATCTCGTAACGAAGAAGGGCTCCAACTTGTCCGCCGCCGACTTTACGACGTCGGGGAAGTTAGAAAGAATCGAGACGAGTTGATATTCGTCGTCGTTGACCTTGTCGACGACGAAATCGCCAATCTCTCCGCCCTTTCTCAAAACGCTCTTAATTCTCGCGGCGGTATACTGAACGTAAGGTCCGGTTTCTCCGTCGAAGTTGAGGATTTTGTCGTAACTGAACGCTATATCCTTGATTTTGCTATTGGAAAGAGCCCCGAATACGACCGCTCCCGTACCGACTTGTTTGGCGACGAGTTCCTTGTCTTCCAAATTCGGATTCTTCTTCTCGATTATCTCCAAGCATTTTTCGTAACACTTGTTCAAGACATCCTCGAGAAGAACTACCGTTCCGTTTCTCGTGCTCATCGCGACTTGATTGCCGTTGTCGTCGAGAAGGGAAACCATTCCGTATGCGACGTGAACGAGATCTTTCGCCCAAGGCTTGCCCATAAGTTCGAGCACCTTGAATATCTGTTTGAAATGCAAATTCTGTTGATACGCCACGACGTAGAGACATTTGTCGAAATCGTAACGCTCTTTTCTGTAACACGCGGCGGCGAGATCTCTCGTCGCGTAGAGCGAAGCCCCGTCCGAACGGAGAATAATGCACGGCGGCATTCCGTATTCTTCCAAGTCTACGATTTTCGCGCCGTCGCTCGTTTTGAGCAATCCCTTCTCATCTAGTTCTTCGATAACGGGAGCCATCTTGTCGTTATAAAAACTCTCGCCGGCGTAAGAATCGAATTTTATGTCGAGTTGGTCGTAAATTTTCTCGACCTCTTCGAGGGTTATCTCCTTGAACTTGTCGAAGAGCTTAACGCACTCGGGGTCTCCCTCTTCGATGAGTTTGAAATATCTTCTCGCCTCGTCGTCCATCGAGGGATCTTCTTCGCTCTCTTTGTGATAGCGAACGTATAAACGGGTCAACTCCTTGACTCCGCCTTTGGAAATACTCTCCTCGCTTCCCCATTTCTTGTAGGCGTAAATGAGTTTTCCGAATTGAGTTCCGTAGTCTCCGAGGTGGTTGATTCCGACGGCGTTATATCCGAGGAATTTAAAAATTCTGTACAACGCTCCGCCTATAACCGTCGTCGAAAGATGTCCGATATGGAAGGGCTTCGCGACGTTGACCGACGAATAATCCAAACACACCGTCTTTCCGGCGCCGATATCCGACGAACCGAATCTTTCGCCCTCGGCGGATATAGCCGCGAGGGTATCTTTTACGAGTCCCGTTCTATTAATCTTGAAATTGAGATATCCGTTGACCGCCGATACCTCTCCGACCACGTCGTCGATCGGATACCGAGCCTTTAATTCCTCCGCGATCGCGACGGGGTATTTTCTCATTATTTTTGCAAACTTAAAACAAGGGAGCGCGTAATCTCCCATTTCCCTATCGGGCGGAACGGCTATAGCCGCTTCGATTTCTTCTTTTGATATTTGTTCGCAGCCGAGTTTTTCCGCGATATACTTTTTATAGTCCATAAACACCGATACCTTTTAATCGACTTCGCCCTCAAAAAGCGAGTCCTTTTTATAAAATTTTATCACAAACGCCGAAATATCGCAACAAAAGAATTGAATAATTTTTAGATTTGCGGTATAATTTACGGGAATTAAACTTTATTTGGAGCGTAAAATATGAAATTAGGAGTCGTCGGACTTCCCAACGTGGGAAAGTCTACGCTTTTTAACGCGATAACAAAAGCCGGCGCTCAAGCCGCAAACTTTCCGTTCTGCACGATAGAACCGAACGTCGGAGTCGTCGCCGTTCCCGACGAAAGACTCGCGAAACTCGCCGCCTTGTACGACTGCAAAAAAATAACCCCCGCGACCATCGAATTCGTCGACATCGCCGGTTTGGTCAAAGGAGCGTCCAAAGGCGAGGGATTGGGAAATAAATTCCTCTCTCACATCAGAGAAGTCGACGCCGTCGTCCACGTCGTCAGATGTTTCGAAGACGACAACGTCACCCACGTCGAAAACACCGTCGACCCGATAAGAGACATCGGAATAATCAACCTCGAACTCATTTTGGCGGATATAGAAACCGTTCAAAAGAGATACGACAAAGCGTTCGGAATGATTAAGTCGGGCGACAAAAAATACAAAATCGAATCGGATATTTTAAGAAAAGTTCTCGACCGCTTGGAATCCGAATTGCCGGCTAGAGGCATGGATCTCGGCGAAGAAGAACAAAAATACGTCGACGGACTCTTCCTCCTTTCGGCAAAGCCGGTCATCTACGCGGCGAACGTCTCCGAAAGCAACATGGGAAAGGACGCGAACGATATTCCGCTCGCAAAAAAAGTCGCCGATTTCGCGGCGAAAGAGGGAAGCGAAACTCTCGTGATTTGCGCGAGAACGGAAGAAGAACTCTCCCAGCTTCCGCCCGACGAAGCCGAAGTTTTCCTCGAGGATCTCGGACTTAAAGAAAGCGGACTCGACAGACTCGTCAAAGCCTCTTACAAACTTCTCGGTCTCATCAGTTACTTAACCGCCGGAGAACCCGAAACGAGGGCTTGGACAATCAAGGAAGGAACCAAAGCGCCCCAAGCCGCCGGCAAAATCCACAGCGACTTTGAAAAAGGCTTCATCAGAGCCGAGTGCGTCGATTGGGAAACCCTCTTGGAATGCGGAAGTTATACCAAAGCGAAAGAACTCGGAAAAGTTCGTTCGGAAGGAAAAGAATACGTCGTTAAAGACGGCGACGTCGTCCTCTTCCGTTTCAACGTTTAAAAAGCGAGCGACCTCGATAAGAGGTCGCTCTTTTTTTTTAGCCGAATCTGCCCGTTATATATCTCTTCGTCCTCTCGTCCTTCGGGCAATCGAAAATCTCTTTCGTATCGCCGTATTCGACGAGTTCTCCAAAGAGAAAGAACGCCGTTTTGTCCGAAACTCGAGTCGCTTGACTCATATTGTGGGTTACTATAACGACGGTCAAATCTTTTTTGAGCAAACCTATCAACTCTTCGATTTTTGCCGTCGAAATGGGGTCTAGCGCCGAAGTAGGCTCGTCCATTAAAAGAATTTTCGGTCGAGCCGCCAAAGCCCTGGCGATGCACAATCTCTGTTGTTGTCCGCCCGACAGCGACAACGCCGACTTGTTCAATCTGTCCTTAAGTTCGTCCCACATAGCCGCTTGACGTAAGGAACTCTCGACGATTTCGTCCAAATCCGAACGTTTCGCAACTCCGAACGTTCGCGGTCCGTAGGCGACGTTATCGTAAACGCTCGTCGGAAAGGGATTGGGCTTTTGAAAGACCATTCCGACGTTTTTTCTCAACTCGTTGACGTCGATTTTTCCGTATATATCCGTTTTTCCGATATAAAAATCGCCCTCTATCTTGCAACCTTCGACAAGGTCGTTCATTCTGTTAAAGCACTTCAAAAAAGTGGATTTTCCGCAGCCCGACGGTCCTATGAAAGCCGAGACGCTCTTTTCGGGAATTTCCACGCTTACGTCTTTTAAGGCTTGAAAGTCGCCATACCAAAGATTGGCTCCCTTAACGACGATATTTCCGCCGTAATCGTTCGATTGATTTTTTTTCACGAATTATCTCCCTTTTAATTTCTTTTCAAATCTCGCCGTCATAGCCTCGGCAAGCAAGTTTAGCCCGAGAGCGAGAACTATCAACACGACGGCCGTCGCATAGGCTTCGTCCATATGCCAGCCCTCTCCCGAAAGGCGATAAAGAGCGACCGCGAGCGTCGCTCCGCCGTCCATCGGACTTTTCGGCGGAGCGGACAAAACCGAACCCATCGTGTATATAAACGGAGCCGATTCGGACACTACTCTGCCCATGCTCAAAACGGCGGCGGAAGCGATTCCCGGAAGCGCGGACGGCAGAACCACTCTGATTATCGTCCGCAGTTTTCCCGCTCCCAAGGCAAGACTGCCTTCCCTCAAAGAATCTTGAACCGACCTCAAACTCTCCTCGCAAGACCTCTCTATCGACGGGAGCAACATAACTCCTACCGTTAAAGATCCCGCCAAAATCGAGCAAGAACCGCCCAAGAGACCGACGAAAGATATCGCGCCGAAAAGACCGTATACGATAGACGGAACACCGTTCAACAAATCTATCGCTCCGCGAATGATTTTAGCCAAAACGCCGTTCTTTTTCGCGTATTCGTTTAAATATATAGCCGCCCCGATTCCTATGGGAAGGGAGATTATTAAACTGAGCCCCACCGCCATAAAAGTCGTAATTATCGACGGCAGAAGAGTTATTTTATCGTCGCCGAATCGATATTCCCCGATGATAATATCGGGATTTTTTATTAAATAAGGCGCTCCCTTCGCCAAGATAAACCCTATTACCGAAGCGAGAACCAGCCCGACGACGCAGCCCGCGACAATCGAGCAAACGCCGCCAACCCTCTATCGACGGGAGCAACATAACTCCTACCGTTAAAGATCCCGCCAAAATCGAG
>CAZVPW010000086.1:0-5250 GCA_964629115.1 uncultured Acidiphilium sp. | reverse complement strand
TTTAAATATCAAAAAAGATAATCAATTTATAAAAAAGGAACCAAAAACAAAAAATATCGCAAAAGGGGAAAGAAAATTTCAAAAAGCGATTATTCCTTGCCATTTTAAACGTTATGCGCTAAAATATATAAAGAAAAGAATTTTTAATGGAGTTTTTACCCTTGCCGTTCGATAGGGGACGGCAATCTTTTACGCGCGAGCGCGTCGCGCTCGCGGAATTATTTCGACAAATTTATATCAATAGAGGAGGCTTTTATGAGCGAAAAGAAAAAAACCGAAGGTCAAAAGTTGGAAAAAGAACTTTCGTATAAGAAAAAGAATTTTTTCGAGGCGTCCGACGACGCTAAGATAAAAGCGGCGTTCGATTACGCCGAGGGGTATAAAAAGTATATAGATTCGTCCAAAACCGAGCGCGAAGCGGTAAAGGCGTCGATTAGTCTTTGTAAAGCAAAGGGCTACGAGGAATATCGGTTCGGCGACAATCTCAAAAAGGGAGGAAAGTACTATTTCAACAATCGCGGCAAGAGTTTGGTCGCCTTTAAAATCGGAACCGAAGACGTCGGCGAAAAGGGAATTAGAATTCTTGCTTCGCACATAGATTCTCCGAGAATCGACGTAAAACAAAATCCTCTTTACGAAGATTCGTCCATGGCCTTTTTAAAGACGCACTATTACGGCGGAATCAAGAAGTATCAGTGGACGGCTATTCCTCTCGCTCTTCACGGGACTGTCGTTTTGAAGAGCGGCGAGGTCGTCGATATCGCTATCGGCGAAAAGGAATCCGATCCCGTTTTCTACGTTAACGATTTACTCCCTCACCTTTCGAGAGAACAAAACTCCAAACCGCTCGCGCAAGCCATCGACGGAGAGTCTTTGAATATTCTCGTCGGAGGACTTCCATTCAAGGACGACGAGGTAAAGGAAACGGTAAAATTGTCCGTTTTGAAAAATCTTAACGACGCTTACGGTATGGAAGAGAGCGACTTTTTGAGCGCCGAACTTAGCGCCGTTCCCGCGTTTAACGCTCGCGATATCGGCTTTGATAGAGCGCTTGTCGGCGGATACGGTCACGACGACAGAGTTTGCTCCTATCCCGCTTTGACGGCTCTTTTGGATAGCGAAGACGATAAAAATACCGTTATGGTCGTCCTTGCCGACAAAGAGGAAATCGGAAGCGAGGGCAACACGGGTATGCAATGTAAGGTATACGAAGATTTGATCGATATAATTTCGGCGTTCTTCGGCAAACCGTCTGCTCTTTGCAGAGCGAACAGCCTTTGCCTTTCCGCCGACGTTACCGCCGCATTCGATCCGAATTTCGCGGGAGTGTTCGAGAAGAGAAACTCGAGCCTTGTCTCTTACGGCGCGGCGGTATGCAAATTTACCGGAGCCGGCGGAAAGAGCGGTTCTTCGGACGCGAGCGCCGAATTCTGCGGAAAACTCAGAAAATTGTTTGACGACGCCGGAGTTATTTGGCAAACGGCGGAACTTGGAAAGGTTGACGCCGGCGGAGGCGGCACGGTCGCGAAATTTATCGCCAAACTCAATATCGACACGATAGATATTGGAGTTCCGGTAATTTCGATGCACGCTCCTTACGAAGTTATATCCAAGGGCGATCTTTACAGCGTATACGAGGCGTTTGCGGCGTTTATAAGATGAAAGAAGAAAAAGAAACCGTCGATATGACTCTCTTTTACCGCTTGACGGAAGAGATTTGCGAGACGGAAAAATACTTGATGCAAAAAGGTTTTTTCGCTCACGCGGACGAGACGGTTTTCGATCATTGCGTAAACGTGGCGAGGGATTGTTACGTTTACGCTATGAGAAAAAAAGGAGTGCTCGACATCGTCGCGCTTACGAAGGCGGCGCTTCTGCACGATTATTATCTATATGATTGGCGAAAAAATCCGGCGTTTACTTTTCACGGTTTTAAGCACGCGCTTATCGCCGCGAGAAACGCCGCCGCCGATTTCGGTTTAACTAAAAAAGAAAGAATGATTATCGAGAGTCATATGTTTCCGCTCAATCTCTTTCATCTTCCGAGGTGCAAAGAGGCGTGGGTTTTGACTTATTTCGATAAAAAACGCGCGATCGAAGAGATTTTTTTCGCTCGCAAACAAGGTAAAAGAGTATGACGGCAAAAGAAAGATTTTTGAAATACGTAACTTACGACACGACGTCCGACGAAAACTCGAAAAAATGTCCGAGCACGGACGGGCAAAAGGTTTTGGCGCAAGTTTTGCTCGACGAACTTCTCGAGATGGGGGCGGACGCTAAAATCGATCAAAACGGATACGTGACGGCGCTCTTAAAAGGCGACAAACCCGACGCGAAGAAGATTTGTTTTATCGCCCACGTCGACACCTCTCCGTCGGTTAGCGGCAAGGGGGTAACGCCAAAATCGGTCGTTGCGGACGGCGGAGACGTAAAACTTGAAAACGGAAGTTATATAACCGTAAAAGACAATCCCGAACTCGTAGCTCTTAAAGGGAAAGAATTGATTACGACCAACGGCGAGACTCTTTTAGGAGCGGACGACAAAGCCGGCGTCGCGGAAATAATGACCGCGGCGGAAATTCTTTTAAAAGAAAAGACCTCAAACAGAGGCGACGTTTTGATTGCTTTCACTCCGGACGAAGAGATTGGCAGAGGGGCCGATTTGTTTGACGTCGAGGCTCTCGGCGCCGATTTCGGATACACGATCGACGGCGGAGAACTCGGCGAAATCGAATTTGAGAATTTTAACGCCGCGTCGGCGAAACTCGTTGTAAACGGCGTCAGTATTCACCCCGGAAGCGCCAAAAACAAAATGAAAAACGCAGTCGATTTGTTCTGCGAATTTCATTCGCTTCTGCCAATAAACGAGCGTCCGTCGAACACCGAGAATTACGAAGGGTTCTATATGGCGGACGAAGCGTCGGGAAGCGTCGAGAGTTTTGTCGCAAAATACATAATTCGCGATCATGACGAGCAAAAATTCCAAGAGAAAAAACGCTTTTTCCAACGCGCGGTCGACTTTTTAAACGATAAATACGGAGATAAAACTTTCGTTTGCGAGATAAACGACAATTATTACAATATGTCCGAGATAATCAAGAAGAATTATCATTTGATAAAGAACGCCGAAAAGGCGATGAGAGCCGTCGGGGCGACTCCGAAAATCGTTCCGATAAGGGGCGGCACGGACGGCGCTAGATTGTCGTTTATGGGCTTGCCGTGTCCGAACTTATCTACGGGCGGTATGAATTTCCACGGAAAAAAAGAGTATATTCCCTCGTTTGCACTCGAAACGATGACTCAAGTTATTCTTAAACTCGTCGAGATATACGCCGACGAAAAGTCGGTCGAGCAATGATTTTAGAGGGGATAAAAACGTCTTCGGACGTAAAAAAACTATCTATAAGGCAACTCGAGATTTTGGCGGACGAGATAAGAGAGCGGATTATCGGCGCGGTCAGTAAAAACGGCGGTCATCTCGCGTCCAATCTCGGCGTCGCCGACTTGATCGTCGCGCTTCATTATTGCTTCGACTTTCCCAAAGACAAACTTCTTTTCGACGTCGGGCACCAATGTTACGCTCACAAGATTTTGACAGAGAGAAACGATAGGTTCGACACCATAAGGCAAGACGGCGGTTTGAGCGGATTTCCGAATATTTTCGAAAGCGAATACGACGCCTTTTGTTCGGGACACGCCGGAAACTCTTTATCCGCGTGTTTGGGATATTGCGCGGCGCGAGACGCGTTGGGACAAGATTATTACGTCGTCGATATCGTCGGAGACGCGTCGTTTTTTAACGGCGAAAACTTAGAAGCGGCGACATCCGCCGATAAAAAGCCCAAAAAGTTTATCGTTATTCTCAACGACAACGAGATGTCCATTTCGTCGAATAACAACGGTTTGTACAAAATAATGTCGAGCGTGACGACCAAGAGGTCTTACGGGCGTTTTATGTCATTTTTTTCAAAGACGATCGGAAACAGTTTGATCGGCAAAGGTTTGAAAAGGGTAAAGAACTTCGTAAAACGAAGTATGAACGGTCTCTCGATTATCGATTCGCTCGGATTTAAGTACGTCGGCATTTTCAACGGCAACAAGATGAGCGAACTCGTCGGAATTTTGCGAAAGGTCAAAAACGCCGATAGGGGAGTGTTGCTTCACTTAAAAACCGTCAAGGGCAAGGGGCTTGCGGACGCAGAGGAAAATCCGAGGATTTACCACGGCGTCGGAAAGAATTTGGAAGCGACCGAAAGCGATTTTTCGCGCGGAGTCGGGGAAATTCTTATGGGCGCCGCCGCCAAAGACGACAAGATAACGGCGATATGCGCCGGAATGAAAGACGGAGTCGGTCTCGCCGAATTCGAAAAGAAATTCCCGAATAGATTTTTCGACGTGGGGATAGCCGAAGAGCACGCCGTGACTTTTGCCGCCGGACAAGCGCTGGGAGGACTTAAACCCGTCGTTTGCGTATATTCGACCTTTTTGCAAAGGGCGTACGATCAGATTATGCAAGACGTTTGTTTGCAAAATTTGCCGGTTGTCTTTATGGCGGACAGAGCGGGAGCGGTCGGGGCGGACGGCGTTACCCACCAAGGTCTGTTCGATTTATCGTACCTCGGTTCTATTCCGAATATGAGCATATTCGCCCCGAAAGACGTCGAAGAGGCTCGAGTTATATTCGATTATTGCTTAAAGCTTTCGTCGCCGTGCGCCATTCGTTTTCCGAACGGCAAAGCGATCGAGTTCGAATCTCGCGTTCCGATAGAGAAATCTCTTTGGGAATACGGAGAGTTGTTTGACGACGTCGTCTTGTGCGTCGGTCCGAGAGCGTTAAAAATAGCGTTTGACGCGGCGAAACAAGCGGATAGGCCGATAACCGTCGTCAATTGTAGGAGCGTTAAACCGCTCGATAAGGACTTTTTAAATCGTTTAGACGGAAAGAGGGTCGTCGCGATAGAGGAAAATACGAAAATGGGCGGATTCGGAAGCGCGGTCGCCGAGTATTTTTTCTCGAACGACATAAGGCTTGACTTCAAGATTCTTGCTTTCCCCGACCAATTCGTAAAACATTCGTCGGTCGAAAAACAGCTTGAAAGGGCGAATATTTCTTCCGAAAGCGTTCTCGACGCTCTTGGTCGTTAACCGTTGCGACCGAACGAAATTTTTTCTTTGAAATTATTTCGTTCGGTCGCTTTATTTTTTGGAAATAGATTGACTTATTATAAATAATACTTTATAATATAAATG
>CAZVPW010000085.1:0-5375 GCA_964629115.1 uncultured Acidiphilium sp. | reverse complement strand
AAATACAAGTATAAGGAGAAAAACAAATGAATTATCAAAAAACAAAAATTTATTATGACAGCAGTCATTACATAGGCATACCGCAAGGCTCATATCCAAGCGGAAAAGGTTGTAAAAGACGAGGCGTTAAACAACCACAACAATCTACGCAGACCAACCCGAACGCGCCTAAAACGCCGCTTGAAGCTTTTGAACAAGCCTATAAAGAAAGTTTGTCGTTACCCAAGCGAGAACGCAAAGCGCATATAAAAAAGGCTTTATCGTCTGATTTCGATAGCGCAGAAGAAGCAACAGCTTTCGTCAATAAAAACACTTCGAGCGAAAGAAAACAAACGCCATAAAGGGCAAATCACGGCTTATGCGCAAACTACGATTCCACAACGCTTACGAGTATAAATTATTTGATAAAAGCGTTTGTTTGCGTCTCCAATTCAACGCTTATCTTTTTTACTTGTTTTGTTTACAAATCCTTTTATAAGCGTGATAGTCAAAATTACATCGATTACGTTTAAAATCGCCATTAATATATTTCTCGTTTTCTCTTTCATTCCCTCTCCTCTTTGTTTTGCGAAGTATCGCCTTAATTTCAAGCTAAAACGCTATTACAATGGCATTATAGCGCCTTCGTTTAAAAAAAAGCAATACCTTTTCGCTCAATTCCAGTTGGCGAAAATATCCAAACTCGATTCTCAATACCAAAACAATCGAACGTCGATTTTTCTCGACAAAAAAAGCCCCGAAAGACCAACCTTTCGAGGCTTTTGACAAATCTGAAATTATCTCTTGGAGAATTGAGGAGCTTTTCTTGCTTTTTTCAAGCCGTACTTCTTTCTTTCCTTCATCCTCGGATCTCTGGTGAGATATCCCTCTTTCTTAAGAGCCGCGCGAAGCTCGGGTTGAGCCTCGAGAAGGGCTCTCGCGATTCCGTGACGGATAGCGCCGGCTTGACCGGTAAATCCGCCGCCGACAACGTTTACGAATACGTCGTAAGCGGTCTCGGTTCCCGTAAGGGCAAGGGGTTGTCTGATGATGAGTTTCAAGGTGTCGAGATCGCAATACTCGTCGATACTTCTATCGTTGATTGTAATAGCACCCGTGCCGCCGGGAATAAGTCTAACTCTCGCAATCGCGCTCTTTCTTCTTCCCGTTCCCCAGAACTGAACTTTTTTCTTTACTGCTGCTTTTGCCATTATAACCTATCCTCCGATTATCTCTCTATGTTGAGCGTTTTGGGCTGTTGAGCTTGATGATTGTGCTCGGCGCCTTTGTATACGCGGAGTTTCGTGAGCATTTGTCTTCCAAGTTTTCCCTTCGGAAGCATGCCCTTTACCGCTTCGTATACGGCAAGGTCGGATTTCTCCGCCATCATTCTCGAATAAGGAACTTGCTTCAATCCGCCGATATATCCGGTGTGGTAAGTATAGAACTTTTGCTCGAGTTTCTTACCGGTCAAAGCAACCTTATCGCAATTTACGATTATTACGAAATCGCCGCAATCTACGTTCGGGGTGAACGTGGGCTTATTCTTTCCGCGAAGAACCGCCGCGACTTGAGAAGCAAGTCGACCGAGAGCAACTCCTTCGGCGTCGACGATATACCAATCTCTTTCTACCGTCTGGCTTTTTGCCATATAAGTTTTCATCTGAAAAATCTCCGAAATTTTATTTTTATCGAGGAAAACAGACCTTTCGAGGGGCTAGTTCGTCGGGAAACATTTCCTTGACTTATCGCGGCTTTCGCCGCCTCGCGTTTTCGAGCGAAATATCATTCCGCACGATTACGCCTATCTATTTTATTAAATCGAAAAAACTTTGTCAAGCGTTTTTACGCGATAAACCAAAATTTCGCCGCTTACAAAGCCAAGACGGCGAGATTTTTAATCGGGTTCGTTCTTCTTTCTAAGTCGTTCCTCGTTTTTCCAATTTATTCGCCATAAGTTTTAATCGCCCGAGGGCTTAAACGCCAAAAGTTTTAATCGTCAAAAGACGAGCCGTCCGATTTTCGAGTTATTCGCCCTCGTAAGACACGCTTTTCAAAACGAGTCCTCGAGCCGAAACGGTCTTTCCCGAAAAAAATCTATTCTTGCTGGACAGAGCCTTCTCGACGTCCGCAAGGGTCATCTTTCCCTCGCCGACGGCAAGGAGAGTCCCGACCATTATGCGAACCATATTATAAAGAAATCCGTTGCCCTCGACGACGAAAGAAATATCTTCTCCTCGTCTTTCGATTCGCGCCGAATACACCGTTCTGACCGTATTTTCGACCGACGAGTTAGCCGCCATAAAACATCTAAAGTCCCTCTCGCCGACAAAGAGCGACGCGGCTCTCCGCATTTCCTCGACGTTATGCCCCGGGTCGACGCGAAGAGAATATCTGTCTTTTAGCGGCTTTGAAAATTTCGACTCGTACATTCTGTACTCGTACGTCTTTCTCTTAGCTGAGAAACGAGCGTTAAACGAATCGGGAGCCCTTTCGCTTTTCTTTATTTTGACGTCGTCGGGCAAAATAGAATTGAGAGCCGCGGCGAAACTTTCGGGCGGAACGCTCGATTCGGTATCGAAATGCGCGACTTGCCCTTCGGCGTGAGTTCCGCTGTCCGTTCTGCCGCTTCCTACGAGTTTGGGGTTTTCGCCCGTTATTTTTTTTATCGCTTTTTCGAGTTCTTCTTGAACCGTCCTACCGTTCGGTTGAGTTTGCCAACCGCAAAAATCGGAGCCGTCGTATTCTATCGTAAGTTTTATTCTCATTATTCTCCGTCTCCATAAACGCGTCTATAAGTCGTTTAAACGACAAATCCAAGCAAAATCACCCCAACGAGAAGAGCGACGCAGACAACCGACGCGATCAAATCCCTGTAGGTCAATTTCAGTTCCTTGTACTTAGTTCTGATTTTTCCTCCGACGTAACATCTCGCGTCCATCGCGTCGCCGAGTTCGTCGGCGCGGCGGAATGCGCTGATTATCAACGGTATCAAAACGGGAAGAAGAGACTTAAAACGCTTCAATAAATTTCCGCTTTCAAAATCTCCTCCGCGCGCCTTTTGAGCCGAAATAATCCTATCCGTTTCGCTCGCGAGAGTCGGTATCATTCTCAACGCTATCGACATAACGAGCGCGAGTTCGCGAACGGGAAATTTTATTAAGGTTAAAGGTTTTAACAAACTTTCCAACCCGTCCGTAAGTTCGACGGGCGTCGTAGTTAAAGTCAAGAGAGAACTTCCCGTCGCGAGCAAGACGAGGCGACTCGCCAAAAACGCCGCCGAGATAAGTCCTTCTTTCGTAACAACCCAAAACAAAACGGTGTCGCCGTCTTTTTTAACGTAAAACAATACGTTCAAAACGGCGGTAAAAATAATCAATACGTATATCGCCTTAATGCTCCTCAGCGCCGCTCCGACGGGCGTCGACGAAAAAGCGATTACGACGACCAAAAAAACCAGCGCCGCGGCAAGTCCGAGAAAGTTCTTCGCCATAAAAATCGCGATTATATAGATGATGAGAGCAAGTATTTTGACTCGCGGATCCAATTTATGAACAAAGGAATCGGCGGCGTAATACTGCCCGAACGTTACTTCTCCAAGCATATTTCTCCGTAATTAAACAGTCTATAAGTCAATTATTGAACTTTTTTATACAATTCGGCGCACTTTGAAACAAAGTCGTCGGTCGTCAAATCGCTATCGACGACGATTCCCCTTTCGGCAAGCGCTTTCGAGAGTTTAGCCGTCGTGGGAAAATCCAATCCCAAAGCCGCAAGATCGTCAACGTTTGAAAACACCTCTTTGGGCGAACCGAGCGCGATTACTCGACCGTTCGAGAAGACAGCGACGTCCGAACAATGCTCGGCGACGTCGTCCATATCGTGAGAAACAACGACAATCGTCTTCGTCGCGCCCTTTCCGAGCGCTTTAAGCAATTCTACGAGTTCTCTTTTGCCAATCGGGTCTAGCCCCGCCAAGGGCTCGTCGAGAATCAAAACCTCGGGTTCGGTTATAACGACGCCCGCTATCGCCGCTCTTCTCTTTTGTCCGCCCGACAACTCGAAGGGAGATTTATCGGCGACCTCCGCTCCCAACCCGACGAGCGACAAAGCCCCAAAAACCGCCGCCCTTACCTCTTCCTCGCTCGCGGACGGATAAAAGTTTCTATATCCGAAAGCGACGTCCTCGAAGACGGTCTCGGCGAACAATTGATATTCGGGATATTGAAAGACCATTCCGACCTTGCGTCTAAGCGTTTTCAAAAGTTTTTTATCCGTCTTTTTGCCTTGCGACAAGTCCGCATCCCCGACGATAAGTTTTCCGCTTTGAACGGGGATAAGTCCGTTTATATGTTGAATAAAGGTCGATTTTCCGCTTCCCGTGCAACCGATTATTCCGAAAAAAGAACCCTCTTCTATGGTCAAAGTCGCGCCGTCCAACGCCTTGGTCTTATTTTTCGATTTTTTGTTATACTCGAACGTTAACCCTTCCGCAACGATTCGCATAATTCCTCCGCTAAACTGTCGAGCGTCAAGACGCCGAGAGAGATCGGGACGCCTTTTTGCCTCAACTTTTCGGCTATGATAGCCGCTCCGGGAGTCTCGAGTCCGCATTCTCTCAACATCTCCCTTTTCGAAAAGACGTATTCCGGGGTACCCTCGAGTCTAATCGTCCCATTGTCGAGAAGGTATATTTTATCCGCCTTTGCCGCTTCGTCCATATAGTGCGTTATATCGATGACGGTCATTCCGCGCTCTTTGTTTAACGCCCTCGCGACGTCGACGACTTCTCGTCTGCCTTTCGGGTCGAGCATCGAAGTCGACTCGTCCAAAACGAGGATTTCAGGGTTGACCGCAATCGCTCCGGCAATCGCCGCGCGTTGTTTTTGACCACCCGAAAGTTTCGCCGCCTCTCGTTTGCGAAGATTTTCAATCCCCGCCGCCTTTAAGGCAAAATCGACCGATTTTCTCATTTCGTCTCTCGGCATTCCGATATTTTCCGGTCCGAAAGCCACGTCGTCCTCGACGATAGACGCAACCTGTTGATTGTCGGGGTTTTGAAAGACCATTCCGACCGACTTTCTAATTTCAAACAAGTTCTTTTTGTCCGAAGTTTCCTTCCCGAGAACGGTTACCGAGCCTCTCGTCGGCTTTAAAAGTCCGTTTATAAGGCGCGCGAGCGTACTTTTTCCGCTTCCGTTTCTACCCAAAAGAGCGACGAACGAGCCTTTTTCGATTGTTAAATTTAGACCTTTGAGAGCGTCCGTTTTAATTCCCGTCGACTCGCCGCCGACGCGATAAGAAAAATCGACGTCTTTAAATTCCACTGCTTGCATATCTGCTATTTTACCACAAACGAGCGCAAAATAACAAGCGATTTAAGGGCGAATTAAGAA
>CAZVPW010000084.1:0-5477 GCA_964629115.1 uncultured Acidiphilium sp. | reverse complement strand
CCGTTTACCCTTTAATAAGACTTTCTTACAGGGAAGGATTTTTCAACAAGCAGACGAAGGCTCGTCAAAGCGTGAAAATAAACTTTTGCGTCAACGTCATATCAATTGTTAAAATGATAATAAAAAATATGTTTAGGAGATTTATAAATGAGTAAAAACGCTCGGGAAAATAAAATAAAAGACTTAATGATCGCAACGATAAAAGACGTAAATTCTTTAATTGATATAAATACCGTTATCGGTAAACCGTTTACCGTAAAGGACGGAACGACAATTATTCCCGTCGCTAACGTCGCTTTGGGTTTTTTGACGGGAGGAGGAGAATACGGAAAACTAAAATGGACAACCAAAGATTCGCCGTTCCCTTTTGCCGGCGGAAACGGAGCGATTGTCTCGATAAAGCCGACGGCTTTTTTAATCGATAATGGCAAAGACGGGGTGTCGGTCGCAAGAGTTTCAAACGACGTCGCGACAAAAGCGTTTGAGACGGCGGAGGAATTTATAAAGAGTTTTGCAAACGATGAAAAGAATGAATAGCTTTAAGCAATGGTTCGCCTCCGCGCTCCTTCTTCTGTCGGGAATCGTCGCTCCGTTCAACCAAACGCAATCTATGTCGGCAAACGCGGTAAAATACGCCGTATCCGAAAGCGAAATCGTTATGGAAATCAATAGCGGACGAGTTCTTTACGAGAAAAATGCCGACGCAAAACTGCCGATCGCAAGTTTAACGAAAATCTTTTCGGCAATAACGATTATCGAGGAATACGACGTAAACAAAGAAATAACAGTACCGAAAGAAACGGTCGGCGTCGAGGGAAGCAGCGTTTATCTGAAAAGCGGAGAAAGATATAAAGTCCTAGACCTTTTATTCGGTCTGATGCTGAGATCGGGCAACGATTGCGCCGAAACTCTCGCAACCGTTTTATCGGGAAGCGTCGACGAATTTATGAAAAAAGCCAACAAAAATGCTTACGAAATCGGCGCTCGAAACACGTCGTTAAAAACCCCGCACGGACTCGACGCCGAAGGGCATTGCTCGACCGCGCGAGACTTAGCCGTCGTAACCGCTTACGCAATGAAAAACCCGATTTTTAAAAAAATCGTATCGACAAAAATCGCGACGGTCGAAGAACTCGGCGGAGGAGAGAAAAAAGTTTGGAAAAACAAAAACAAAATGCTTTCGATATACGACGGCGCAAACGGCGTAAAAACGGGATACACCGTAAAATCGGGCAGATGCCTCGCGTCGAGCGCCGAGCGAAAAGGTATGGAAATCGTCGCGATCGTTTTAAATTCTCCGCAAATGTTCGAGAGATCGGCGCAACTGCTTGACGAGGCGTTCGACCTTTACGACTACGTCAAAATAATCGACGGGACAAAGTTTAAATACGTAACTTTCGATAAAGAAAAAAAGAGCGCGCGAAGAATCTCTCCGCCCGACGATTTTTATTATCCGATAAAAAAGAGCGAAAAGATAAAATGCGAGTTAAACGTACTTCCGTACGATGAAAAAAACCGAGAAACAAGGCAAAATGTCGGCGAAATAAAAATTTATTGCTCAAAACAGTTGATTTTTTTCCAAAAACTTTATACACTTGAGTCGAGGAAAAATACGCAATGAGAATTAATAAATTTTTAGCCGAATGCGGAATCGCGAGCAGACGCAGTTGCGACCAAATTATCAAAGAAAAAAGAGTTAAAGTAAACGGAAAGGTTTGCGATCTAGGAACCGAAGTCGACGAACATAACGACAGCGTCTCGGTCGACGGGAAAAAAGTCGCGAGAGCAAGAAAATTCGAATACTATATCATGAACAAACCCAAGGGTTGCGTTTGCACCGTAAAAGACGACAAGGGTAGAAAAACCGTCATGGACTATCTCCCCAAAAACACGGCGCGGATTTTCCCCGTCGGACGTTTGGATTACGATTCCGAGGGGTTGTTGATTTTCACCAACGACGGAGATCTCGCCAACAGACTCGCTCATCCGAGCAGCGAAATACCCAAGACGTACCTCGTTAAAATCGAGGGAAAAATCGACGAAAAAACCCTTAACGAAATTCGAAACGGAGTAGTTATCGACGGCAAAAAGACAAATAAATGCGTCGCCAAAGTCGTCGAAGACGGAAAAGATTACGCGAAATTGCACGTTACGATCACCGAGGGCAGAAATAGAGAAATTAGAAAAATGTTCGAGGTCGTCGGCAAAAACGTTTGCTTCTTAAAGAGAATTAAAATCGGCGATTTACGCCTTAGCGGACTCAATCGCGGCGAAACGAGAAAACTCACCCCAGAAGAAGTATTCTATCTTCAAAACGTATAAACAATGGAAACGCTTAAGACAAACGAAACTTCTCAAAGTTTCGAACAATTGAAAAAAGACCTACAACATAAGTACGCGAAAATAATTTCCGAAGACGTTGAGAAAATAAGCGAATACGTCGCCGCTAAAGCCGTCGAGTATTTCGGCGAGGATTTCATCTCGAAAATCGACGAATGCGAAACGGTAAAAGCCGAACGAAAACAAATCGAAGAGGACTTTTACAAGAGCGATGAATATAAATCGGCTCAAAAAGAACTCAAAGCGGCAAAAAACGACGAGGATAGCCAAAACGATCAAAGATTAAACAAGGCGGTCAGCGCGATTACGACGCTCAACGTCACGATAAAGAATCGACTCAAAAAACACGACGAAAAAATATCTCGTCTCGAAGACGAAATCTCCTTTATCGCCGAACAAGGAGGCGACAAACTCAAAGAAATCGCAGACGAAATCGTCTCTCGCGTAAAAACGACGATAGGAGAAGTCTTTCAATCTTATTCGGAAGAACTCGATCGTTTGAGAGCCGAATTCGGCGAAGAAGACGACGCCGATCAATCCTTCGACCAAGGTTCAATCCGTCTCGAAATCCCGATTTTCGCAAAGACAATCTTGGATAAAAGCAAAAAACAAAAGACAGAGGACGAGGGTTCGTTCGTCAAAAGCGACGACAACAGCGGAATCCTTAACTAAATAAAAAATAAACGGTTTGCCCGATTTTCGAGCAAACCGTTTTTTATTTGTCGAGACGTCGCCCGACTTTCGGGCAAACCGTTTTTAGTATACGCCCTCGGCGATCATCGCGTCGGCAACTTTTTTAAATCCGGCGATATTAGCCGCGCTAACGAGATTGTAAGACAAGGAAAATTCCTTTATTACGTCTTTCATTTGAGCGTAAATTCCTTTCATTATCTCCTTTAACTTATCGTCGACCTTTTTAGGCGTCCAAGCAAGACGAGCGCTGTTTTGAGCCATTTCGAGACCCGACACCGCGACTCCGCCCGCGTTGACGGCTTTTGAAGGGCAGAGGAGAACCCCGTTAGACTGCAAGTAATCCATAGCGTCGGCTTTCGTCGGCATATTCGCCACCTCGCACACGATTTTGACTCCCTTTTTAACTATTCTTTCGGCGTCCTCAAGCCAAATCTCGTTTTGAGTGGCGCACGGCATATAAATATCCGCGTCGACGTTTCCCCACGGTTTTTGCCCCGGGAAAAACTCCGCGCCGAATTTGTCCGAATAAGCCTTTATGCCGAGCGATGTATCCGCGCGCATCTTAAGAAGATAGTCGATTTTTTCGCCGCAAACTCCGTCTTTATCGTAAACGTAACCTTGAGAGCCCGAAATGGATACGACCTTTCCGCCGAGTTCCTCGATTTTTTTGCAAACGCCCCAAGTAACGTTGCCGTAACCGGAGAGAGCGAAAGTCTTTCCCTTAACCTTTTCGCCGCGGTCTTTAAGAACTTCTTCCAAGAAATATACGGCTCCGTATCCGGTCGCTTCGGGTCTAACGAAACTTCCGCCGTAGGAAATGGCTTTGCCGGTCAAAACGCCGTTGTCAAAGGAATTGAGGAGTCTCTTATATTGTCCGAAAAGATAACCAATCTCCCTTCCGCCAACGCCTATATCTCCGGCGGGAACGTCGACGTTCGATCCGATATGACGATACAATTCGGTCATAAAACTTTGGCAAAATCTCATTATTTCGGCGTCGGATTTACCGTACGGATTAAAGTCCGAACCGCCTTTGGCTCCGCCCATAGGAAGAGTCGTCAAACTATTTTTAAATACTTGCTCGAAACCGAGGAATTTGAAAATACTCAAATTGACGTTCGGATGAAAACGGAGTCCGCCCTTGTAAGGTCCGATCGCGTTATTGAATTGAACTCTATAACCTCTGTTGACGTTCGTTTTTCCGCTGTCGTCTTCCCAGCACACCCTAAAAGATACGATTCTATCGGGCTCGACAATTCTTTCGAGAATAGCGTTTTTTCTATAAAGAGCCTCGTTTTTCGCAACGATCGGCTCGATAGAGAGCAAAACTTCGCTCGCCGCTTGAATAAATTCCGACTCGTTTCCGTGGTTTTTTTTCAACTCGTCCAAGACTTCGTTTATGTAAGCGTTTTCAATTTTCATTTTCAGACCTCCTATTTGTTTCGTCAGTTTTTACCAACCGATAGTATAGCGCAAATTTTTAAAAAAGAACAACGTTTTTCGCAATTTTTTTTCGTTTTCTTATATAGATTTCTTATCTTAGATATTTTTATTGCTTATTTTCTTGAAAAATTCGAACGCTTGAGATATAATATTTTTAGAAAATAAAATTAAGTTTTCGCTCGATAATCAACATTGCGAAAACGAAGAGCGAAAAACGATGAAATTTGACGGACTAATTTTCGACGTCGACGGAACTCTTTGGGATATCGGAGAGTTAGCGGCGGAGAGTTATAATATCGTTCTAAAATCCGAAGGATACGATCGCCCGTTTGTTACGGCGGAAACGCTAAAATCTCTATTTGGGAAAACCACGACGGAGATTGCCGACCTTCTTTTTAACGAAATTCCGAGCCAAAAGAGATATCTTCTCTTGGAAAAATGCCTCGAAACTCAAGATAAACGGCTTCGAGAAAGCGTTCGCGACTTTGGTTACGAGGGAACGAAGGAAACTTTGGAACATCTATCCAAAGAATATAAAATTTTTATCGTAACAAACGCTCAAAAAGGATATTCCGAACTTTGCGAACAAAAACTCGGCATAGAAAACCTCGTTTTGGGGCGTTTATGTTACGGAGACACGGGAACGGAGAAGGGATTGACCATAAAAAGACTAATGACGGACAACAATCTTTCGTCCGCGGTCTATATCGGAGACGCCCTCGGCGACGAAAAAGCGTGCGAAGTCGCTCAAATTCCGTTTATTTGGGCGTCGTACGGATTCGGAAAAGCTGAAAAGCCAATCGCGACAATCGACGATATTCGTCGATTGCCCGAAATTTTAAAAAAATTAAACGCAGACCTTAAAATTTAAACGCGAGAGGAAAAAAAGATGTTTTTATGCGACGCTCATTGCCATTCCTCGGGGATAAGCAAATGTTGTCAAACCGATTATAAAGGAGCGATCGATTCGGCGAAGCAAGCCGAATTCGACGCTATAGTTC
>CAZVPW010000083.1:0-5487 GCA_964629115.1 uncultured Acidiphilium sp. | reverse complement strand
ACCGATTGGACTAACATAACTTATGCGGCGAGCGGAAAAGCCGACATAGGCGTTGCTAAAAACTAAAAAATTTCTTATCTGGCAAACCCGATAAGAAAACGCGAACAGCGGTTTTCGCGTCGACCCCCGAAACGGGGAAGACGCGGAAGCCGTCGGTTGCGTTAAACAAGGGGGAGCGGCTCGAATTCGAGAGAAAAAGGCGAGACGCGAACAATTTAATAGAAAAAAAGCGTCGAAGAAAAGCCCCGAACCACAATAAAGAGCAAAACAGACGCAAAAAAGTTCCTAAAGATAAAAAAAGAGCAAATAGAAGCAAAAGAAGTTAAATTTGGCAAAAACGCCGAAAGGCGAGAAATAAAACTGCAAGAAATAAATCGACAAGTAGAGAGAAATTATGAAATTAAAGAAATATGAAGGTAACCCTATTCTTTCCCCGAACAATAATTACTGGGAAGAAAGATGCGTTCTTAATCCCGGAGTTATTTACGACGAGGAGAGTAAAAAATTCGTTATGCTCTATAGAGCCGCCGGAAACGACGTCGAACATATTATCAGATTCGGTTTGGCGACTTCCGACGACGGAATAACCTTTAAAAGAGAAAGCGATCAACCTTGCTTCGCCTCGACCAGAGACGACGCCGACGGCGGTTGCGTCGAAGATCCGAGAATAACGAAAATCGGCGACCTTTATTACGTAACTTACGCCGCGAGAGCCTTTGCTCCCGGACAGTATTGGTTGCCCGAGTCGTCCTTTCCGCCCATTTATATAACCGAGGACGACGTATACTCGAAAGATCTTCCCGAATACGCGTCCAAGAACATAACCGCGACTTTCCTTGCCGTAACCAAAGATTTCAAGCGTTATAAAAGACTCGGCAGAATAAGCGAGTCCAACGTCGACGACAGAGACGTTCTTTTGTTCCCCGAGAAAATCAACGGAAAATACGTCGTCGTATCTCGTCCTAAATTCCAAGACGCGGGCGTTAAGATGCCGTCGATATGGATTTCGTTCGTCGACGATCTTTTGACTTACGAAAAGCCCGAACTTCTTATGACGGGCGAAACCGATTGGGAAACCCAAAGAATCGGAGCCGGAACTCCGCCGATCAGAACCGACAAGGGTTGGTTTATGCTTTATCACGGCGTAAACGACGAGGGAGTATACAAAGTCGGAGCCGTTTTGATGGATCTCGACGATCCGAGAAAGATAATCGCCAGAACCAAAACCCCGATTATGGAACCCGAGTTCGACTATGAAAACGAGGGCATTTATAACGGTTGCGTATTCCCGACGGGAACGGTCGTCAAAGACGGCGTATTGTACGTTTATTACGGCACCGCCGACAAGCATATTGCTCTCGCGACCGTAAACTTTGACGAACTTGTCGATTTCCTTGACAAAAATTGCAGAATTTAAATATGAAAAAACTTGAATTAAGATCTGTTATGATCGACCTCGGGAGACAAATCGAAAGTCCCGAGTTTCTCAAAAGTTACGCCGACTTTATAAAGCAAAGCGGATATAACGCTATCGTTTTATATTTGGAAGCGTCGGTCAGAACGAGCGTCACGCCGTTTATCGACGAGGACAAGAGTTATTCTTTGGAACAACTCAAAGATATCGTCGACTATATGGAAGACATAGGGTTGGACGTCATTCCGGCGTTTGAAAATATGTTCCATATGGAGAGATTTTTCGTCTATAAGGAGTTGGAGGATTTCTCCGAACTTACCGACGAATTTGCTCAAGGCAGAAAGTATATCTCGCCGAGATATAAACGCGGCGCCGCCGGTTGCGTTACCAACGAGAAATTAACTCAATTCACGGATAAATACATAACCGAGGTTTGCTCGGTTTTCAAAAGCAAATACGTTCACATGGGCTTGGACGAGATTTTCGAATTTGCCGAATGCGAACGTTGCAAAAAGGTTTTGCAAAGCGGAAAGACCAAGAAACAACTTTTCTTGGATTTGATTCTCCGCAATTACGCCCTTTGCCGCTCTCTTGGAAAAGAGATGATGATGTGGGACGATTTCTTCGAGTATTACGACGTAATCGATTCCTTGCCGAGAGACATTATCTTCGCTTCGTGGAGTTACGGTTTCGTCGGCAGCGAGATAACGGGAAAATGGACGGGCAGAACCAAACGCGATTGGTTTAGAGTATATGAGGAAAAGGGCTTTAGATACGTTGTTTGCTCGAAAGCAAACAACGTCGCTGCCATTTTCAATATCGACAGTTACAATCGTTACGCCGAGAAATACAATCCCCTCGGCGGAATGATGACGACTTGGGAGCGTTCGGACTGTTTCTACGATTGCTTGCGTCCGCCCATTGCTTACGGCGGAAAGGTTTGGAGCGGCGAAGAACTTACGAACGACGAGAAAATCGACTTATACGCAAGTTACTTTGACGGCGACAGACATTTGGCGGAGTTGTTTTTAAATCTCTACGCGCCCGAAGTCGTTTGGGGTTCTTTCGACGTAACTTCGGTCACGGACGGACCTTATCACGTTATCGACGCTTACGTCGAGCATTTGCGTTACGTCCTCGAGGCGTTCGAGAAGAAGAACTTGTCCGTAAAAGACGGGGCGAATCCCGTTATGAGCGATTTATACGACAATTTGGCGGAGCAATATAACTATTTGACCCTTTTCAATCTCGGAACGCCCATATTCGACGACTATGAGAACAACGGGGTCGAATCGCTCGCGAAATACGAAAAAGTTTTGTCTGACGCGAGAAGACGCTTCAATCTTATTAAAGAGAACGCCTTGGCGCTTTGGGAAAAGGACAGAAAAGGAGTCGTTTCGCGCGACAATTCCTTGCTTGCTCGTCTTGACGGCAACTTGGCTCTCGTCGACAAAATCGAAAACGATATCCGTTCGGTCGTCGGCAAAAAATTCGGCGTTTTGTCCGTCGATTTGATGCTTCCCGACACTTACGGCGTGCCCAAAGCCGAGATTATCGTCAAATACGTCGGCGACGATAAAGAAACGGTCGTCTTCGACGGCGGGGTTAAAACCCGTCTTACCATTTTCGACGTTTCGGGACGTTACTCGATGAGATTCAGAATCGAGAACAGAGAGGTCGAATACGTAAAATATAACGCTTACGGCGAGGGGGATATTTTCCCGACTCACTTCTCCGTTTTAACGCTCGGCAAGAGACGCGACGCCGTCTCGGTCGAAAAATTGAGCGGCTCGGTCAAGAACGAAAACAACGTCTTGTCTTTCGGCGTCGCTTTCGCCGAGCTTGGCTACGGCGACGGAGAGGCTCATTTGAACGATATGTCGCTCGCTAAGAAAAAGAGTTCGATCAAACTTACCTTTTAAAAGCGCTTTTTCGGCTTTTCGCGGCGTCGAGAAAAACTAAAAAACTCGCCGCGACGAAGCGCGAAATAAAATCGTTCGGGAAACGCGTCGGGACTCGACGCTATCGAAACTGACTCGGCAAAATTTAAGCCGAAACATTAAAAACTAGTCGAGGATTGAAAAAACCGAGAGGTTTGCGGTGGAAGCCCCCGAGCCGAAAGGCTTACGTCGAAAAACTTCAATCCGAGAGGCTTACGGAGAAAGGGTTCAAACACGAACGAAAAGCGGCGAAAGAAAGCCGCGAAAAAACAGGTAGTCGGCGGCTTTTAGCCGCAAATATAGAAAAAGGAGAAAACAATGGATAACAAGCAACGCGCAGACGCGTACCGCGTCCGGACAACCGCTACGCGCTTGTCCGAATTCCTTAACGGGGTTTACCAAAAGGCGACCGTAGAAGTTATAAGGATTTCCGACGACGACGTAATTCGAACCTCCGACGGAGACAAGGGGGAAACCGACTTTTTCGAATAATTCGGGAAAGAAGGAAATAAGGAGAGGAATTATGAAAAAAGTATCGAAAATCAAAACGCTTTTATGCGTCGCGTTAACGATTCTCTGCGTCGGGTGTTTAACCGCGCTCGGCGTCTCGGGATCTAACAAGGCAAACGCCGCGTCGGTCGACGGATTCGAGATGGTTCTCGGCTCGTCAATCAGAACGACGGGGGAAACGGGACTTCGCTTCCAAGCGGAATTGCCGTCGTCTCTCTATAAGTCGGATTCGACTTACGGAATGTTCATCGCTCCCGAGGATTACGTCTCGGCAAACGCTTTGGACGAAACCAATCTTTTCGGGGCAAACGCCGTATACGATTGGGCTATCGACGGTTCGTATACCGGAAACAAGAAAAGAATTATAAACGTAACTTATTCTGCCGACGAGCTTCAAGCGAGCGGCAATAAGTACCTTATCAAAGGTTCGATTTTAAACGTCAAGGAGTCCAACCTCGGACGTAAATTCGTCGGCAGAGCCTACGTCAAGACGGCGAGCGGCGAAATAACCTTGGCGAGCTATGCGAGCGGAAGCGTCGAGAACAACACCCGTTCGTTATACGACGTCGCGTTTTCGGTCGTCGGAGACGAGACTCAAGATTCCGCGACCGTAAATTTCGTTTCCAATAACTATATCGACGGAATGACCAAAATCGTCGAACTCGCAGAATCAGACGACTACGTCGAGTTTTTCGGCAAAGCGTGCGGAAATAGCAATTCGGTGATTAATTCGAAGGTCGCGTCGACGTCCATTCCGAGCGGATATACCATCGCTTGGACATTGAACGCCCAATATGGCGAACAGTATCATATTTTCGGAAACGTCAATCTCGACGACTATTCTATTCTTAAGTTTAAAATAAAGTCCGACCAATGTGATTTGACGGGGTGGAAGGCGTCCGTAACCGATTGGGTCGAAGTTAAGTTTGTCAAAACTTCGACCGGTTGGCAAGGCTATCGCGACGGAGTTAAAACCGACTCTTGGACGGTAACGGGCGATTTTAGTTCGTTCAACGTTGGTATGATGCTTGAAGTCAATATAACCGAACTTCGCGGCGTTAAGATTCCCAAATTCGTTCCTAAATATACCGTAACTTATATCGACGACAACTGTCAAATTATCGGAACGGAAAAGGTTTCGAAAGGAAGCGCGGCTTCGGCTTCTGTCGAATTGGGCAGCGCGACCGTCGACGGTTATACTTACGAATACGCCAACGAATGGGTATTGAAAGACGGAAGCATAGCCGATCTTTCGAACGTTACGAGCGATATGACCGTATATCCTTACGGCTCGGCTATTGCTTATAAGACTTACGGCGGAACGGTTTCGTCCAATAATAAATCGGTAGAGACAAACTACGATAATTTAAATGATTTCTTAGGTATTGAAAACGGAAAATTCGAGGTCTATATAAGACCGACCGAGTTTACCACAATCGGACTTATGGGCTTGGTCGATTGGAATAACCCCGTAGCGTACGCCTCGGCAAAAGCCGGAGTTTGGTATAAACTCGTTATCGAGTTTGGCTCCGACGGAGTAGCGAACGCGGCGGCTATTTACGAAGACGGAGTATCTATCGCATCGCTTGGAGCGGACGCCGTAAAGGGAACGTATTCGACTTC
>CAZVPW010000082.1:0-5560 GCA_964629115.1 uncultured Acidiphilium sp. | reverse complement strand
TACGGAAATAAGACGCTTACGATTTCTTTGGACGGAAACATTTCCGGCGTAAAGACCGGAACGATCGTTTCTTACGACGAGGATACTCAAAAAGTTACTTGGACGAACGGAGAAAATCAATGTTCCTTCTATTTCCACAAAGAAGCGAAGGTAATTCTCGGTTTGTATAAAAATAACGACATATTGGACGATTTCTATTTCTTTAGTCAAGAACTTGAGGGATCCAACGGTCAAACGGCGGGTTGTTACTCGTTTAGGGCCGTTCAACCCGGAGCGAGCACTTCGTATGGTTATTACGCTCATTTAATTCTCTCCGCGACGGCGTTGGGAGACAATACCCTCGTTTATACGTACGACAACAAGATTTACGCCGACGTTCAAATTAAGAACGCTCTCGGAGAAGAGTTGTCGGTCGCGTCGACCGCTACGACAAACGCGGTCGCAGACTCCGCAACTATAGTCGTATACGACAATAACGGAAACGTTCTTCTCGCTCTTGCGGCGACCGAAGGAAAAGAAAGCTTTAAGGCGATGGAATATAGCGATAATCCGCGCGCTCTCGATTCCAACTTCGGAACCTATTCGTCGGTCGGCTCGAACGATCTCGTCGTCGACGGAGCCGGATCTTTCGTTTGGGGAGATAAGAGCGGTTCTTACTCGGTCGCTTCCGACAACGTTCTCGACGCTTTCGTAAAAGTCGACGGAGAAAACGCCGAGTTCTACGTTATAACCCTCGATAAAGACGCCAAGAGTTATTCCTTCAAAAAACCGATGGTAAACGTTGCGTTCTCGTCGAGTATCCTTGCGAACGAGGCTTTCGAATCGACTTTGATCGTAAACAAGAACATAGCGATAACCCTTCCCGTTCTCACGAACGACAACAACGTATTCCGCGGGTGGATTATAGACGATTCCGACCCGTATAACGGAACTTACGTTCCCGCGGGCGACGTGGCATTCGTTGCGAAATGGGACGTTAAATTCACTTTCAAAGCCGTTTATAACGACGGCGCGACCGAAGACTTGAACGCCGTATACGGCGAGGGAGACGTCGTAGACGTCGAAACCCCCGTATTGAAGGGAATGAAGTTCGAGGGTTGGTTCTCGACATCTACATTTGACGAGGGAACCTTGTGGACGAGCGGCTCCGCTATAAGCGAAAACTTGATCGTTTACGCTAAATGGAGTCAAGCCGAGCCGTATTACAATACTTACGGTATACACGAGATTACGGGCGATAATCAACACGGCGTTTCCTCTTATTACTTCAGAGGAACGGTTAGCGTCGACGCCGACGGAAACGCAAACGGCAGCGCTTATCCTTTTTACGGTTCGTATACGATAGAATCTTACGATAAGACCGCCGGAACCTTAGTCCTTAACAAATTCAACGGATTTATCGATCCTCAAACGGGAATTATAGTATTCGAGTATAAATCGTCTACTAACTTTAACGAAGTCAGAGTCTTAAGTCCGTTCGCTACCTCGAGAGTAGATACGATTACTTCCTCCTACTGGAATGACGGTTATACTAGAGCGATCGAAGTCGATACCGACGACGGAAAGATTGGAATCTTCGTATTTAACGGCAGAGTGTACTTCGACGTATCCTTCTCGACCGCGCTTACGGACGAAACGGCTATCGCCGCCAATGAGTGCTATATCGCTCCTATCCTTTACGTTATAGATAAGGACGGAAATCTCATAAGCAAATTCGGACACGACGGAACGACTATGGTCGCTTTCGACGGAAACGAAGGAACTTATGTCGATTCCGTATACGGAGACGTAGTTATCGACGGAATCAAGGAGATCTCCTTCGGCGGACATAGCGGAACTTATACGGTTGCCGCCGACGCCGACCACGATATCGACGCGTATATGGTCGAAGATGGAAAGGCCGTTTACTATCGCGTAACTCTCGACAAAGACAAATCGACTTGCTCGGTTGTTAAACCCATGGTAACCCTTTCCTTTGATTTCAGCGGCGTAACTCCGATCGAAGGCGTAGCGTCTTCCGTCGACGTAAACGTCAACGTAGAGTACTCCTTGCCGAAACTCACCAACGCCGATAAAGTATTCCGCGGTTGGTACGTTTCCGGAGATCAATCTCAAAAGCTCGTAACTTCGCTCGTTCCCGTTGAAAACGTATCCTACGTCGCTAAATGGGACGACAGAATAACCCTTACCGTAGTTTACGGCAACGGTCTTGACAACGTTGAAGTTCCTTACGGAGTCGGCGATACGCTTGATTTGGATTCCGTGATCCCCGCTTATGCAAACGGCAAATATTTCGTTAAATGGTGTTCCGACGCCGATTGCACGGTTGATTTTACCGACGCGACGATTTCCGCAAACACGACGATTTACGCGTTGTGGGAAGAGGGCGAGATGTACGAAGTTAGCGAGAAGTATTACTTCAATACCGTTTCTAGCGTTGGTAAAGGAAAATTTGGCTATGGATTCGTTTACTCCGAAGAACTCAACGCGTGGGTAAGCTCTAACGCTATGGTTGGCAACTCTACCGCTACGTTAAAGATTACGGCGAGAACAAAAATAATCGTTTCCTTCTCTTACTCTTGCGGAGGAGAATATAATTATGACTACATGACCATAGTTAAAAAATGCGCCGACGGAACGGTTATAAATATCGCGACCAAACATTCCGATGGTTCGACTAATCCGACGGTAGTCGAATTGGACGAGGCAATCGAACTCGCGGCGGGCGACTCTATAGAATTTGTCTATTCTAAAGACGGTAGCGGCAACAAAGGCGACGACGCGGCAAAGATTTACAATTTGACCGTAAACGGAGAAGCGTTCGTTCACTCGACCGATTCCGTCGAATAATAGGCAAAAGAAAAAGAGCATAGTTCAGAACTCCAACGCGTAGCGCAAAATAAAAAGGGAGGAGCAGAATCCTCCCTCAAAAGAGCTAAGAGTTGAGACGGAGCAAGGCGCGAAAGCACCGACGCTCCGGAAAAACGCAAAGCGCATAGAAAACAAACAACGGGCGGCTTATCCAAGGATAAGCCGCCCGTTGTTTATTTGTTTTATATTGTTTTACAAAGGTTATATCGTCTGCGGGGTTGTTATTTCGACGCTGTGTTTTTCAGCGCCTTGGGCGAAGTGGAAGAGCGCGACGTTCTCGCTTGAATTATAGCAATTTTTTTAATTTATCATTGCGAGGATTTGCCAAAATTCGAAGCAATCTCGTTTGAACTATGCCGCTCGTCGGAGATTGCTTCGGCTCTAAAGAGCCTCGCAATGACCAAGAGGGGGCTCGGTTGAGAACGTCGCGGCTTGGTTTTAAGATTTGATTTGCCTCGCGTCAAAGAGAGCTCCGTCGCTTGCGTCCTCGCATCGACGGGGATATTGTCATTGCGAGCCGCGAAGCGGCGCGGCAATCTCGCTTGAACTATGACTCTCGTTTGAGGGCGCTCCGGCGCTTGCGTTCCTCGCAACGACGGAGATTATTTTATTCCGCCGATTGTTCTCCGTCAAATATGAGTTTAATCGCTTGGTATATGTTTTTAACGGGTATGAGTTGGATTTTAGATTTGTATTTCTCAACCGTCGCAAGATTGCGGTATGGAAGCATTATCTTTTTATAACCGAGTTTTATCGCGTTGTCGACCCGTTTGTCGGCTTGGGCGACGGGGCGTATTTCGCCCGTTAGTCCGAGTTCGCCGAAAGCGCATAAGTCTCCGTCCGCCGCTTGGTTTTTATGCGAACTCGCCAAGGCGAGAGCGATAGGGAGATCCGCCGCCGGTTCGGTTAACTTTATGCCGCCCATAACCGATACGTAGACGTCGAAGGTGTAGAAAGGCAGATAAGCCCTTTTTTCGAGTATAGCCAATATGAGAGCCGTTCGGTTATAGTCTACGCCGAGAGGCATTCTTCTCGGTGCGCCGAAGACGGTTTTTGCGAGCAAGGTTTGAATTTCAACGGGCATACATCTGTTTCCCGAAACGGACGACGCGACGACGCTTCCCGGTTGTTTTCCGCGGTCTTCCGAGACGAAAATTCCGTCGTAGTCCTTAACCCCGCGTATGCCGTTTTCGAGCATTTCGAAAACCCCGACTTCTTGAGCCGAGCCGAATCGGTTTTTGACGGCGCGGAGAAGTTTATAGTTGTCTTGCGGTTGTCCTTCGAAGTAAAGAACGGCGTCCATAATGTGCTCGAGGACTTTAGGTCCGGCGATCGCTCCGTCTTTGGTGACGTGTCCGACGATAAAGACCGTCGTTTTAGTGGATTTCGCAAATCTCATTAGGCGAGACGCGCATTCCTTGATTTGACCGACAGAACCCGACGAGCCGCTTAAGTCGTCGAGGTATACGGCTTGAATGGAATCGACGATTAGAAAATCGTAGTCGTCGGCTTCGGCGATTACGTTGTCGAGACAAGTCTCGTTCATAACCATTAAATCGTCCGATTCGATTCCGAGTCTGTCGCATCGAATTTTGACTTGAGCGCGGCTCTCTTCCGCGGATGCGTAGAGAACCTTATACTTTTGGGACAATACGCCGGCGACTTGAGTCATTAAAGTCGATTTTCCGATTCCCGGGTCTCCGCCGATCAAAACGAGCGACGAGGGGACGATTCCGCCTCCCAAAACCGAGTTAAATTCGTCGATTCCCGAGTCTATTCTCGCGATTTTTTCTCTCTCGATTTCCGAAAGTTTGGACGGTTTTTTATACGACGAATTTCGCGTCGTCTTTTTTTCGACGACGCTTTCTTCGATTTCTTCGTTTATCGTTCCGAATCTGCCGCACGACGGGCATCTTCCGAGCCAACCGGGGGTTATCGTTCCGCATTCCGAGCATACGTATTTGCTCGTCGTTTTGCTTTTAGCCATTCGTTTGCTCCTTTTTGGTCAAGCAGTACGCCGTAACCGCGATTCCTTCTTCTCGTCCGACGATGCCGATTCCTTCCATCGTCGTGCAAGTTATGCCGACTGCGCTTTCGTCAAGACCGAGTTTTTTCGCGAGGTTTGTCCTGATTTTATCGACGGTCGGCGCGAGTTTCGGTTTTTGCGCTTGAATGACCGCCGATACGTTAATCAACTTATAGCCGCGCGAATGGAGAAGTTCGATGACTTTTTCAAGTAAAATCATACTCGAAATTCCCTTGTATCGGTCGTCGGTGTCGGGGAAGTGTCTGCCGATGTCTCCGAGGCTTGCCGAGGATAGCGCGGCGTCCATGATAGCGTGCGTTAAAACGTCGGCGTCGCTATGTCCCAAGAGACCTTTGTCGTGGGGGATTTCAATTCCGCCGAGAATGAGTTTTCTGTTTTCGACGAGGCGATGCAAGTCGAATCCGACTCCGCAAAAAACCTCGCCGGAAAAGGAGAAGTCGTTCGCAAACGTCAGTTTCTTGTTGTCGGGACTTCCCTCGCAAAGCCTGCATTTTCCGATATATTTAGCGAAAACGCCCGAGTCGTCGGTAAAGGCGTCGTCGGGTTTTATCATCGAATAGGCTTTTTTTATAAGGTCGGTTTTAAATCCTTGAGGGGTTTGAACGATTCGCTTGCTTTTGCGCGAGGAAGATAGGATATATT
>CAZVPW010000081.1:0-5585 GCA_964629115.1 uncultured Acidiphilium sp. | reverse complement strand
ATTATATACTATTTAAAATAAATAATCAATTATTTATCCGAACTTTTTTAGTTGAAAATTTGAAAAAGGAGAAAAAAATGGAAAAAATCGGTCTGTTTGATTTAATCGACAAATTGGCGTCTCGCGAGACGCCCCGAAAAAACTTTGCGGACGACGCTCCGAAAAAAGACGAAAAAAACCGAGAAGATTTCTACGGCGGACTTAAAGACCCCGACTTCGGAATCCAACCGCAATACGGAGCCAACGCGAAAATGCGCTCTTTTTTAAAACGACACGACGCCTTAAAAACAAAAATCGGGCGTTCTCAAAGCGACGAAAAGTAACCGCCGCCGTTTGAACAAACGCCCGTATAAGTCGATTTTCTCACTTTTCCTTGTAAAATAAGCCGCAGTGACACAACCCCTCGAACGAGGGGTCTTTAATCTGCGAACGGAACTCTTGACACATACATTTAAACTCGGGGCGCTTTCCCACTCTGCACGGACAATATCCGCCCTTTGCCTTGAGCCCCTCGACGACGGTTTGAACGACCGCCTTGTCCTCGTTCAATCTAATCTTCATAGCCCTCAATCCAAACAGTATTTTCTTATTATCTCCGCGACTCCGCCGTTTTCGTTATCTTTCTCGGAAACGACGCGAGCGCGTTTTTTTACCTCGTCCTTCGCGTTCGCCATCGCGACGCCGAGTCCGGCTTTTTCTATCATCGGCATATCGTTGGTCTCATCTCCGAACGCCGCGATTTCGTCTTCTCGGACACCCCAAATCTTTGCGAGAGCCGAAATAGCCGCGCCCTTATCGCTGCCCTTGGGGGTCAAATCGAGCATAGCCTCGTAAGAATGGGCGAGTTCGAACCTATCTCCGAACCTCTCTCTCGCCGCCGAATATACCTCGGCGGATCTCTTCGGGTCGACCATAATCATCGCCTTTGGCGAAAGAATCTTCCGTTCGACGATAAATTTTTCGACATCTCCGACAGCTTTCACGGGTATGCGGCAAGTGTCGGCATAAAACTTGGAATAAGGCGTGTCCTCGTCCGTATACGCCGAGTCTCCCTCGTAGACGAACGGGCTTGCTTTCATATCTTTCGCAAACCTCGTTATATCGACGGCGTCGGCGACCGAAAGACTAACGGAATAGATGAGTTTTTTCTCGACGTTATCCCAAATCTCGCAACCGTTATACGCGGCTATAAGTTGATTAAACGGGAAATCCTCCAACATAATAACCGCGGACGCGGTCATTCTTCCCGTGCAGAGGGCAAACTTTCCTCCGCGCGAGACGAATTCGGAAATCGCCTCGATATTCTCCTTGCAAACAGAACCGTCTTTTCTTGCGAGCGTCCCGTCGAAATCGCTCGCTATTCCTTTATACTTCATCGTCTTTTAATCTCCTAAAAATAAGTTCGGCAATCGACAGAGCCGCCGCGACCGCCAAGCAAACGAACGCCGCCGTCGAAAGGTTTTTACTCGCGAGAGCGCACGCGAAGAAAGCGATCGACGCCTTTTCGATTTCCTTAAATCTCCTCTTGTTCTCAAAATCCGGAGCGACCCTAACGCCGACGAAACCTACGACTTCGCTCGCCAAAATCGCCCCGATTATTCCCCAAAGAATAAACCCGTCCGAAGCGTCGACGCTCTCGCAAATCAATCCGAAGACGAGACTCGTCCAAACTCCGATAAAAAACGCCGTCGCCGAATTGTCCGCCGTCCTTCCCTCGCTCTTCGAAAAGACAAAGCGAACGAAGAAAACGACGAGCGCGAACGCCGCCAAAATAATCGCCGCCGCGACGTTTCGCGCTTTTCCGTCGACGGCAAAACCGATCGCCTCGGCGACCGCGAGAATAAACGCGACAAGCGCCGCCCCGTCGGGGAACGCCCCTCGTTTTTCCTTAACGCAACCGATCGCGGAACGCGCCGCGATTCCGACAAAACCGACCGCAAAAACGGCTAAGGCTCGTCTTGACGTCAAGTCGACGAATTCGGATAACCCGAACGCGCGGAAAAACTCGAGCGCGACCAAAATCGCGGACGCGATTAAAATTGACGCCGAAACGAGAGTTAAACCGTACGTCTCCTTTAAAAAGACGACTATTTTCGGCGTTTTTCTCTTCTTCAACACGGCTTTAAAAGAATCGTCCTCAACCCTAAACTCCCCTTCGGGCTTGGTCGGATCATAATCCCATACGACGACTTCGGGTTCGGCGACGAGTCTGCCTCCCTTAGTTCTCTCTCCGGCGGAGACTACCTCTTTTATCGAACATTTTTTGCTTTTTTCCGACGTCGTAACCGCGCCGACGATTTTACAATCGCCGAACAATCCGCCTACTTCGCCGAGCGAAACGAGACTGCTCTTCCCTTCGAAAACGTGGTCGTAAGCCGATTCGACCCTCTTTAAAAAGTCGAGATCGTCCGCGGCGGCGTAACATTTTCTCAGAGCCTCGGACGTCGAGGTTTTAAGACTCTTTACTTCGGCTTTACTTTTTTCAATCGAGTCGCTTATCTCCGAAATTCGCGCGTTGAGTTGAAAAAGCGCGAGTTCAAAATCGCTTTTCGGGGCTCTGCCGTTCTTTTTTCTCAAAACCGCCGCCTCGGCGACGCGCTTGGCTTTTTCTTCGTTTTTTCTCTTTATGAAACCGAGCAAGAAATCAATTCTCTTTATCTTTCGAGTCGTTTCGACAAACAATTGTTTCACTCCGATTTCCTCCGATCGCCTTTTTTGACTATTCTATCATTTTTGATTTGATTTGTAAAGCGAGAAAAGGAGCGAAAATCTTCTTTTAAAGCGAAATAGACTTCCGAAAAGGCGCTTTTTGAAAAGCAAATTCGCAAAGTGAAATATTAGTGTTTTTTTTGGCGGAAACTTTTTTTTCTTGAAAAAAGAAGCCGTTTGCGCTAAAATTAAAATATTATCGCCTCTTACGAGGCGAAGCGCGACCGCGCAAAATTCGCGAAAAAGGAGCAATTGTAGAAGCGATGGATTTTACCAAACAGATGAAAAAAGAATATACCATTCTTTGCCCCGACATTTTCCCGATGCACATGGGTCTTTTCGAGGAAATATTCAAGATGAACGGATATAATTTCAAGGTCGTCAGATACGAGAGCAAAGAGGTTATCGACGCCGGCTTGAAATATATTCACAACGATATGTGTTATCCGGCTATCTGCTCTTGCGGACAACTTATTTACGCCCTCGAAAGCGGAGACTACGACCCCAAAAAAACCGCGCTTCTCTTCTTCCAAACGGGCGGAGGCTGCAGAGCGTCGAATTACATATTCTTGCTCAGAAAAGCGCTCAAGGAAATGGGGCTCGGATACGTCCCCGTCATCTCGGTCAGTTTCGCCGGTCTCGAAAAGTACAGCGGATTCAAAATGACCGTCCCGATGCTCCTTTCGGGATTTGCGTCCGTAGTTTACGGCGACGCCTTATCGTTGCTTAAAAATCAAGTCGAACCGTACGAAAAAAACAAGGGCGACTCTCAAAAACTAGTCCAAAAGTGGTTGGATATCTTATCCGACGGATTCAGAAAAGGAAAGGGGCGCTCCAAAAAACAAATGAGAGCCAACCTCGCGGCAATGGCAAAAGACTTCGCCGAAGTCGAAAAAATCGACAAAAAAGTCGTCAAAGTCGGCATCGTCGGGGAAATTTACGTTAAATATTCGGCGTTTGCAAACCGCAATCTCGAAAAGTTCCTCGCGAAAGAAGGCTGCGAATATATGATTCCCGGAGTTTTGGGATTTTTGCAATACTGCGCGGCGAACGTCGAAGTCGACCACAAGTATTACGGCGGAAAACCGCTCAAAAAACTCGTCGGAAAAATCGCCGAACGAGTCCTCGCGAGATACGAGAGATTTATCGAGGAAGCCCTCGAACCGTATCCTCAATTCGTCGCGCCGTCTCCATTTGAAAAAATCAAAACGCTCGCCGATTCGGTCATCGACCGCGGCGTGAAAATGGGCGAAGGCTGGCTTCTCCCAGGAGAAATCGCCGAACTTATCGAAAACGGCTATTCGAACGTCATCTGCGCTCAACCCTTCGGCTGCTTGCCAAACCACATCGTCGGAAAGGGAACGATTAGACGACTTCGCGAACTGTATCCCGACGCAAATATATTCCCCGTCGATTACGACGCCGGAGCGTCGGCGGTCAACCAAGAAAACCGCATTAAACTAATGCTTTCTATAGCCAAAGAAAAACTCGAAAAGGAGGACGATAACAAATGAAAAGACTCGGAATCGACATAGGCTCGACCACCTTAAAAGCCGTCCTCTTGGACGAGAACGACAATATTCTCTTTAAAAAATATCAACGACACCTCTCTAAAATTCCCGAAACCGCCGCCGAAGTCATAGGCGAACTCGAACCTCTTTTAAACGGCGAGAAAATTCTCGTCTGTCTTTCCGGCTCTTCGGGAATGGGCGCCGCTCAAAAACTCGGCTTGCCCTTTTCTCAAGAAGTTTACGCCGAAAAGACGGCGGTCGAGAAATTTTGCCCGAATACGGACGCGGTTATCGAACTCGGCGGAGAGGACGCGAAGATTATTTTCTTCACGAACGGCTTCGAAATGAGAATGAACGGAACGTGCGCCGGCGGAACGGGAGCGTTCATAGACCAAATGGCGACGTTGATGAAATCAACCCCCGACCAACTCAACGAATTATGCAAATCCCATACGAAAGTATACCCAATCGCGTCGCGTTGCGGCGTGTTCGCGAAATCCGACGTTCAACCCCTCTTAAACCAAGGGGCAAAAAAAGAAGACGTCGCCGCCGGGATTTTTGCGGCGGTCGCCAACCAGACGGTCGCCGGACTCGCGCAAGGACGAAAAATCGACGGAAACGTTCTCTATCTCGGAGGACCTCTCACCTTTTTATCCGAACTCAGAAAAACCTTCGACCAAACTTTGGGAGTCAAGGGATTTTTGCCGGATAATTCGCTCTTTTTCGTAGCCCTCGGCGCGGCTTTCTCGGCAAGCGGAGAGCCGATCGGGGCGAACGAACTCGTCAAAGCCTTTAAAGACGCTTCGTCATTCGGCGAATACGAACGCTGCGAACCCCTCTTTACAAGCGAAAAAGAATACGAAGAATTTATCGCCAGACATAAAAAGAATTCCGAAGGAATCGACGAACTCGACAAACCGAGCGGCAAAATGTATCTCGGAATCGACGCCGGTTCTACGACCGTTAAGATCCTTTTGACCGACGAGGACGGAAACATTTTCCGCCCCGTATACCTTCCCAGCGTCGGAAAGCCCGTCGAAACGGTTAAGGATTATCTTCAAAAATTATACGCCGATTATCCCGACGTCAACATCGCGGCGTCCGCGGTAACGGGATACGGCGAAGATATGATAAAACAAGCCTTCCGATTGGACGAGGGAGTCGTCGAAACGGTCGCGCACTATACCGCTGCCAAAAAATTCCGCCCCGACGTCGATTTCATTCTTGATATCGGCGGACAAGATATGAAATGCTTTAAGATAAGAAACGGACTTATAGACCAACTTTTCTTAAACGAAGCCTGCTCTTCGGGCTGCGGATCTTTCCTTCAAACTTTCGCGTCCTCGCTCGGATACGACATAGAGG
>CAZVPW010000080.1:0-5837 GCA_964629115.1 uncultured Acidiphilium sp. | reverse complement strand
AAGTAATATATACCATAACAAATATAATTAGGAGGTATATTTTTCTATGATTCAAATAGAAACGCCCAAAATAGTGACAGTCGAGAGCGACGACAGAACGTATGCGAAGATAGTCGCGGAGCCTTTGGAAAAAGGCTTCGGGCTCACTCTTGGCAACGCTCTTAGAAGAACGCTTTTGTCTTCGCTTCCCGGCGCCGCCGCTCAAGGAATTAAATTTGCGAACGGAGCCGTCAAGCACGAATTTTCGACCGTACCCGGGGTTAAAGAGGACGTTACCGAGATTATACTGAACTTGAAAGGCGTCGCGTTTAAGACCGCGAGCGTCGACGAAGATTACAAGAAGGTTTTGAGACTCTATAAAACCGGACCGGCGGTAGTTTACGCGGGCGATATTTCCGCGGACGCCGAGGTCGAAGTCTTGAATAAAGACGCTTATATCTGCTCTCTCGATAAAGGCGCGGTTCTCGATATGGAGATCACCGTAGGAAGGAACAGAGGTTATAAAGGGGCGGAACACAATAAAACGGACGAGATCGATTATATTCCTATCGACTCTATCTATACGCCCGTTAAAAAAGCCAGTTACAACGTGGAAAGCACGAGAGTCGGACAAAATACCGACTATGATAAACTGACGCTCGAAGTGTGGACGAACGGAGCATTTTCGGGTAAAGAGATAATCAGTCTCGCCGCTAAGATCTTGAGCGAACACATTCAATTGTTCGCTTTGAGCGACGTTATGAGCGGACCTATCGTCGTTCCCGCAAAGCAGGACGATATGATCAGAGTCAGAGAAATGAGTATCGAAGAAATGGATTTATCCGTACGTTCGTACAATTGCTTGAAGAGAGCAAATATCCACACCGTAGACGACTTGACGAAGAAGACCGAAGAGGATATGCTTAAAGTGAGAAACTTGGGCAAGAAGTCTTTGGACGAAGTTATCTACAAATTACATTCCTACGGTTTATCGTTAAAGGAAAAGGAGGACTAAGAAATGCCAAGGAAATTAGGTATGACAACCACGCAAAGAAAAGCGGTTTTAAGAAATCAGGCGTCCAACCTTATATGGTATGGCAGAATCGAGACTACGTTGGCGAGAGCGAAAGAACTCAGACCTTACGTTGAAAAGATCATTACGCTTGCTATCAACAGTTACGACGACGTTATCGAGACCACCGTTACTTCTACCGACAAAAAGGGCAAAGAGGTAACTTCGAAGGTTCTTAAGGACGGAGGCAAGAAACTTGCCGCGAGAAGAAAGATAATGGCTCTTACTTACGATTTGCAAGAGCAAAGAAAGAAGGAATTGACCAAGAACGCCGACGGCGAAGTTAAAGTCGTCAGAGAGTCGATGTCCGACTTTAAGAAGAGAACGGAAGGCGTTAAGCATCCTCTTGTAGAGAAGTTGTTCAACGTAATCGCTCCCGAGTACGCTCAATCGGGCAGAAAGGGCGGTTACACGAGAATTTATCAACTCGGTATGAGAAGAGGCGACGCGGCGGACGTTGCCATTATCGAATTAGTTTAATTCGTCGAAAAAATTTATCGATCGACGCGGAAGAAATTCCGCGTCGATTTTTTTTGGGTTTAGCGGTAAAAAAACAAAAATTTGTCGTTTGGCAAGTTTTGTCGAAAGAGGCGCCCTTTGGAAGGGGTTGAAAAAATGAAAAACCCCGATAATCGACCTATAGCCGCGTTTATTTAATTTTAAGTCCCGCAAAATCGACTTCTTGAACTCTCTTTCGGCAGGTGAAAATCGGCTCGAAAAGACGCAGAATAGTCGTTTTTTGTTTAAATATGTAAAAACGGGCGGCGTTTTTAAGTAAATTTTACTGAAAAAAAATCGCCGAAAACAAGAAAAAATTCGCCAAAACAATTGAAATAATTCGCGAGTTGCGCTATTATATTAATATTAGAAGTAAAATTGTAATTCGACGCTTGGCAAGGCGTCGAAGGAGAGATTCTATGACCGCAAGAAAATTAGACAAAAGGAGAACGTTGACGGCGATAGCCGCTCTGCTCGCGGCTCTGTTCGCGACGCTTTTCGTCGCGTCTTGTTCGTCGGGAAATCCGTCGGGCTCGACCGGGAACGGCGGAGAGGGCGGAGGAACGACGGAAAGCGTTCTTCCGACGCCGATCGACGGATCCGCTCTCGGAGACGACGGTTTCGACTATTCGAACGAAACCGACGATTCGGCGACGGCGAGCGAACTGAGAAGCAGACGAGATTCGTTGAGAGACGGAATCGAGTCTTACGTCGCCAAATTCGCGACGGCAAACGTCGGATACGCTCCCGACGCGGACGGTTCCAAGCTCGAAGAACTCGTGGCGAAGGTAAATCGCTATTTGGAGCCCGCGACGGGCGAGCCGACCGAATCGGACAAGCAAGCGGCGAAAGCATTGCTTTATTCCGACCGCGGACTCAACGGATTGTACGGGGTATATCAAAACGCATATAGATTTTACCTTTCGTATGTAGACGAGACCAACGCGAACGGATATCTCGGGGCAAACCCCGACCGATTCGCGGCGTATAACTTGACCAAGGTCAAGGAAAAAGCCGCCGAATACCTCGTCGAGAAATTCTCGTTAAAGGGCGACCCCTCGAAAGGGGACGATTGTTCGACCGATTGTCTCGCGTCCAAAGCCGCCGAATTTTACGAAGCTTTCAGAACGAACGAACTCGCGAAGATAAAGACGTCTAACGACGATAGAGCCAAAAAGGTAGCAGACCTCAAAGCCGAAGTCGATTTTTATAAAACGGTATTCTTCTCTTCGGGCAAATACGAAGACGCGACGGTAAACGCCGACGGTAAAAACGCCCTTGAGATCGTATACGGCGAGAATAACGAATCCTTGGCGACGGAAGACGCCGAGAGCGTTAAAGGAAGAATCGACCTCGCGTTCTTGTCGACGGCGACTTCGGATTCTCAAGCCGCCGATTTGACGAAAGCCGAGTTGGACGAATACGTTCGCAAGGTAACCGTCGAAAAGGGACTTAAGACCTTTGCGGTCGCAGCGAAAGAAAAAATCGATTTGATTTCGGTTCCGACCAAAGACGATCTTCAATTCGTCGAGAATTGCTTGACCAAGTTCGACGCGCTTTCGACCGTAGACATCCTTTACGTCGACGGAAATAAGACGATCGACCTCAAGACGATGAAAGAGTTTGCCGAAAACGCCGATAAGACGGGAGAGGATTGGACGGCTATAGCCGACGTTTTAAATTCCTACGTCGGTCTCGCGAACAAGGCGATAGATCAAGTCAAAAACGCCAAGGCGGCGACTTACGACAACAGATCCGCGGAGATAGCGGTATCTTGCAATGTCAGAATAGCCCGCTCGCTCGCGTCCGACCTTTCAAAGAGATACGGAGATACGACCGTATCGACGGGAAAGAAGATAGTCGAAGATTTCGAATCGTCGTATACGATCGACGGCGCTCTCGTAGGGGCGAACGGCGAAAGAAGTTACGCTCCGATAGGAAAATCGTCTTCGATATCGAGCGGCGAGTTGAAAAACAAAGAGGGAATATTGTCGGGATTGATTCCTCGAAAGGATATCTCGGGAATAACGATAACTCTCGTAGCCGTAGACGCGGACGACAATCCGATCGACTTCTTCGACGGATTCGCGAAGATAAGAACGAGAGAGGGCGCGACGGCGTCCGTAGAGCGCAATATCAACTTGATATTGAACGACGAGAAAAAACTCGCGAAGCAAAATCTCTCCGACGAAGATAAGGAAACGATAAAGGATCGCAGTCTTCTCTATCATTTCACTATAACGATAATGGAACCCGAAGAGGCGGTTAAAACGGCGAGCGAAGCCGAGTCGGTCAACTTCGTGGTTATCGAAGAGAGCAAGATAAGGGCGCTTAAAGAGAAGAACGCCAGATTTAAAGTCGAAATAACGTTTAGCGGAGACAACGCTCCCGACGCGAGAACTCTCGTCGTCGCGGAATATGGTCACGCTCAAATAAACAACGTTGAAAAAAATAACGGAGAAGAGGAAACGAAAATGACATTCTACTTAACCGACGTCGCGGCTGCGATGACCTTCGAAATTCTCAGCGAAGACGCCTTCAAGAACATCGCGCTTTTCGTAGCGCTCGGAGCGATTGGCGTTATAGCGCTTATCCTTATCGTATGGGCGATTGCCGCCGCCGTAACTCGCAAGAAATACAAAGTAAGATACGACGCGAACGGCGGAAGATTCGGTTCAAACAAGAAAGTTAAATACTGCAAAAATCTCGTTTATCCCAACAACCCGACCAGAAAGGGATATCAATTTATGGGTTGGTATACCAACAAGAAGGGAACGAAGAAATTCGACGTAACGGATAAGTTAAAGAGAAGATGCGTTAAAGTATACGCTAAATGGATGCCGCTCAAGAAATTTGAGAAAGTATCCGACGCAAAAGAAAAGGCGACTAAGAAGATTAAGGAAAACGTCGAGACTCGCGTTAAGGTTAAGAACGGAGCCGTCGCTCGCGGAACCGCGGGAACCGGCTTGCGTCAAGCGGTCATTGGCGTAGAATCCGATCCGAGAGTACAAAAACTCGAAGTCGAGAGACTTAGTTACGAGGCTAAGAAAGCCGAAGAGGAAAGAAGAGCCGAAGAGGTCAGACTTCAAACCATAAGAGAAATCGAAGCGGCTAAGGGTCGCGAAGAGGCTCAAGCGAACGCCGAGAAGGAAGCCGAGAAAGCAAAACTTGCCCTTCAACAAGCCCTTGCCGAGAGAGAAGCTCTCATAAGTCTCGCAAAAGCCGAGGAGAGAAGCAAAGTTCTCGAAGAGATGCTCGGAGCAGACGCCGGAAGAAAAGCCGACGCGGACGAAATTGAAAAGGTCAAAAGAGAGACCGAGGATCGCATCAGACGCGAACTCAACCTCGTGACCAAGGTTAAAGCAAACGACGAACTCGTCGCGAGAATCAAGGCTTTGGAAGACGCCAACGCTAAGATAGACGAAAGCCGCGTAAACGCGATCGTCGAGTCGAGACTCAGAGATTACGAACTTCGTAAATACGGAGACGAAGAAGTCGCCGCAAAGATAGCCGAAGCCGAGGCAAAAGCCGAAGCCGAAGCGAGAAAGGCTAAAGAGGCAGACGAGGCGAGACTCAAAGCCGAAGAAGCGGCGAGAGAAGCCGACGCCGCGAGAATCAGAGCCGAAGAAGAGGCTAGCAGAGCCAGAGAGGGAGTCGCCGCGAGACTTGCCGCCGAACTTTCCGCAAAGGTTACCGAAGAAGAAATTCGTCGCAGAGCCGAGGAAGAAGCCGCTAAGTTCAACGCTGGAAATGCTTTCGACGCCATTAAAGCCGAAATGCTTTCCTACTCGAAGGCGGACGACCTTGAATTCGCGCTTGACGCCGACGTCGCGGTATGTTCGTTGAAACTCGACGGAGACAAAGTCGAAGTAGAAGCAAACCTCGATAAGAACGTATGCGAGAAAAACGGATATAACGTCGTCGACGGAGATAAACTTGCCGTTAAACTCGTAGTCGACGGAGACGACGCCGTAGAGGACGCCAAGGATTTCGTCGAAGACGCGATGTACGCAAACGGTTACGCAAAAATTTCGGACGCCGTCGTAGTCGAAAATTCCAACGCCGTCAGAGCAAACGGATATTCGGTCGCGAATTCGTCCAAAGTCGCGGACAACGCCGACGAATTCTATAAACTTCTCAGAGTTTACGCAAAATCCTTCGTTATGGTAGACGGAGCGGTCGAGCAAGATAAACCTCTTATGAAGATGTTCGCGTCCAACGGAAAGATTTACGTTTACCTCAACTACGATAAGGATGGACTCAACCGTTGCGGAGACGCCATGGCGTC
>CAZVPW010000079.1:0-5852 GCA_964629115.1 uncultured Acidiphilium sp. | reverse complement strand
GCATAGTCGTCGGCGGCGGCAATATTTGGCGAGGCAGACAGAGTATGAACATCGACAGAACGTCGGCGGATTATATGGGTATGCTCGCGACCGTAATCAACGCGCTCGCGTTGTCCGAGAGCCTTATTGCGATCGGCGCGGACGCGAGAGTTATGACGTCGTTGTCCATATCGAGCGTAGGCGAGCCGTTCAATTACAAAACGGCGGACAGATATTTAAAAGAGGGAAAAATCGTCGTGTTCGGCGGCGGTACGGGAAATCCGTATTTTTCGACCGATACGGGCGCGTCCCTTCGCGCGGTTGAAATCGGCGCGGACGCTCTTTTGCTCGCAAAAAACATAGACGGAATTTACGACAGCGATCCGAAAATCAATCCGAACGCCAAAAAATTCGACAAAATCACCTACGACGAGTACGTCGCTATGGGTTTGTCCGCTATGGACACTTCGTCGGTCGTTATGTGTAAAGAAAACGGTCTCAAAGTTCACGCTTTCGGCTTGAAAGGCGAGAATTCCATCGTTAAAGCGGTCGCCGGCGAAAAAGAAGGCACGATAATTTACGCCAAATAAGCCGCGAACCGAAAATTTCGTCAAAAACTTTTAAAACAAGCATATAACGCGCAAGAAAGCGCGATACAATAATAACAAAGGGAGAGAAATCATGGCATTAGACCTCGAAAAAGTTGAAACTATATTACTCGAATCGAGCGAAAAACTCGGCAAATCCGCCGACGTTTTCGTATCCGACCTCACGCAAGTCAGAGCGGGCAGAGCGAATCCGCGCGTTCTCGACAAAATCAAGATCGATTATTACGGAACGATGTCGCCTTTAAACCAAGTCGGCAATATCGCCGTTTCCGACGGACAATGTTTGGTCATTACGCCGTGGGATAAGGGTTTGCTTAAATCTATCGAAAAAGCCATTCAACTTTCGGATATTGGCATCAACCCCACGAACGACGGAAACGTTATAAGACTCGTTTTCCCGACCCTCACGGAGGAGAGAAGAAAGGAACTTGCCAAGCAAATCAAGAAAATGAGCGAGGAAGCCAAGGTTGCGGTTAGAAACGTCAGAAGAGATACTCTCGATTCGCTTAAAAAGATGAACAAAGCCAAAGAGATGACCGACGACGAGTATGCCAATTACGAAGCCGACGTCGAGAAAGAGGTCAACAAGACTATAGAAATCATCGACAAGGCGACCGCCGAAAAAGAGAAGGAGATCCTTACCGTATAATGGGAGAGGAGAGACGAGTTCCGCGTCACGTCGGGATAATTATGGACGGCAACGGCCGCTGGGCGGAGAGTCGAGGAAAGTCGAGGAGTTACGGGCATAAAAAGGGCGCCGAAGTCATCGACGAGGTCGTTACGGCTTGTTTTACGCGAGGTTCGGACGTCGTCAGTCTTTACGCCTTTTCGACCGAAAATTGGATAAGACCCAAGGAAGAGGTCGATACTATTTTCGGGCTTTTGGGCATACTTATAAATAAAAAAAGAAAAAAACTCCTTGACGAGAGAATAAAATTGGTCGTTTCGGGCGAACTCGAGCAGATTCCGCCCGCTCTTCGCAAAAAATGCGAGAAAATAATCGACGAAACCAAGGATTTTAACGGCAAGGTTTTAAACGTCGCGTTAAATTACGGCTCGAGAGCGGAGATCGTTCGAGCCGTCAATTTGATGTTGAGAGACGGCGTGAAAACGGCGACCGAAGAGGATATCGAAAAGAGATTTTACGCCCCGGGCCTTCCCGACGTAGACCTCGTCATAAGGACGAGCGGCGAGAAGAGGTTGAGCAATTTCTTCTTGTGGCAATGCGCTTACGCCGAGTTTTACTTTACCGACGTTCTCTGGCCCGATTTTCGCGAGCCGCAACTCGAAGCCGCGTTTGAGTGGTATTCGTCCAGAAAAAGACGCTTCGGCGGCGTTAAAGCCGAATAATTATCGACGATATTGTCTTAAATCGAATTTTTAAGGTAAAACATAAGGAATTACGATATGGTAAAAAGAATTATAACGGGAGCGGGAATAGTCGTCGTCGTCGCGGCGTTTTTTCTCTTTAGAGTCTTTTTCAACGATGTTTTGTTCGTCTCGACTTATTACGACGCTACGACGAATATAACCGTCGGTTCGCTCTTGTTTGATTTGTTTATCCTCGCGATCGCGTGGATATCGACTTACGAATACGCGAGGGCGTTTAAGGATAAGATTATAACGAGCGAAAAGGTCGTTATTTTAGCCTATCCGATCGTCGTATATCTCGCGTTTATGTTTAAAGGACTCGGTTGGGCGTTCGGAGCGATGCTCGGGGCGTTTTTGTGCTTGTTGTCCTTGCTCGTTATAGATTACAAAAAGATTACGCTCGAAAGCATCGGTTGGAGTTTGTTCGCGATGGTATATCCGTCGACCGTGCTCGTTTCCTTGCTCGTTTTAAACAGAGCGTATCCGGACGAAATCGGTCCGCTTCTCTTGCCGTTTGTCATTTCGCCTTTCGCCGATACTTTTGCTTTCTTTGTCGGAAGCGCCGTCGGCGGCAAAAAAATGTGCCCCGAAATCAGTCCTAAAAAGACGATTAGCGGCGCTATAGGCGGACTTGTTGGCGGACTTATAGGAAGTTTGGCGGTGTTCTTCGTCTTTATCGACAAAGGGGCTTATTCGTCGCTTGCGGCGGGAATAATTCTCTTTGCTCTCGCCGGCGTGTTGGGAGCGCTTCTCACCGAATTCGGCGATTTGATCGAGAGCGTCGTTAAGAGAAAACTCGGGCTTAAAGATATGGGAAACATTTTACCCGGTCATGGCGGAATGTCCGATCGTATAGATGGACTTGCGTTTACCGCTCCGGCGGTCGCGCTCGTCTTCGTAATTATTTTGCCGATATTTGGCTAATCGTCTAAATACGGCGCCGAACAGTCGTTTCGCTTAAAATCCGCGGAACGCGAAATCAAACGAAAAACGCCGTCCGTTCCTAATCGATACGGGCGGCGCAAGCGTATAAACGGGATTTTTTTCGGAGGGAGATATGTTAAAGATTGCGCTGTTAGGGAGCGCCGGTTCGATCGGAAGGCAAGTTTTAAACGTCGTCAGACGTCACGGAGACAGATTCAAAATCGTTTCTCTTGCTACCGGTTCGAACGCCAAGGTTCTCGAAGAACAAGCCGCCGAATTTAAACCGTCGGTTTTGGCTCTCGGAGATCCGACAAAGGCGTCGGAAATTAAGGAACTGCCAAACGGGACGACCCTTTACGTCGGCGAAAAAGCCGCGTTGAGGGCGGTTGCGGACGACGCCGACATCGTTTTCGTCGCCATTTCGGGGTTTGCCGGTTTGGAGCCCGTCTTGCAAGCGATAAAAATGGGAAAGGACGTCGCTCTCGCGAACAAGGAGACTTTAGTCGCCGGCGGAGAAATCGTCATGCGTTTGGCGAAGGAAAAGGGAGTGAGAATAATTCCCGTCGACAGCGAACATTCGGCGATTTTCCAATGTTTGAACTTTAATTTAGACCAACCGTTCGACAAACTTATTTTGACGGCGAGCGGCGGAGCGTTTAGGGATCTTTCGAAAGCCCAAATCGAGAAATCGAAGGCTTCGGACGCTTTAAAGCACCCGAACTGGCTTATGGGCAAGAAAATCACGATAGACTGCGCGACCCTTTTAAACAAGGGATTGGAAGTCATTGAAGCGTGCAGACTATATAACGCGCCCTTGGAAAAGGTCGAGGCGGTAATTCACCCCGAGAGCATAGTTCACTCGATGGTTCGCTTTTGCGACGGAGCGGTTATGGCGCAACTCGGTTATCCGTCGATGGAGATACCTATACAACTTGCTTTGACTTATCCCGAAAGACTCGATACGGACGTTCCGCCGCTCTCTCTCGTCGGCAAGACGCTGAGGTTTGGCGAGATCGATACCGATAGGTTTCCGTGTTTCGCCCTCGCTCTCGATTCGTATAGAAAGGGAGGCGCGAGTCCGTGCGTTATGAACGCGGCGAACGAAGCCGCCGTCGGGCTCTATTTGCAAGATAAAATAAAATTCTACGATATCGCCGATCTCATCGAGCACGCCGTCGAAAAAGTTAAAGGTTCGGCGGACGATTACGAGAGTTTGTTCCTTGCCGACAAAGAAGCGAGGGCGGCGGTATTCGAAATGGCGGAGTCATTATTTTGATATATAATCTTTTAGGAATTACGGACGTTATGAAAACCGCTCTTTACGCGGTTTTGGCAATACTTATGCTCATGGTAATGATAACCGTTCACGAGTTCGGTCATTACATTGCGGGCAAAATATTCAAATTTAAAATAAACGAATTTTCAATCGGAATGGGTCCCGCCATCTTCAAGCGCAAGACGAAGGGCGGCGAGCAGTTTTCGATCAGAGCCTTTCCGTTCGGCGGATTTTGCTCTTTCGAGGGCGAAGACGAGGACGGTTCGGATCCTAACTCGTTTAACAACAAAAAACCGTGGCAGAGGATAATCGTTCTCTTTGCCGGGGCGTTTATGAACTACGTTTTGGCTCTCGTCGTGATTATAATTTCGATGACGGCGTACGGTCAAACGACGATGGGCGTCAAGTACGCGCGAAACGACGCGGCGATATACGGCGAGAGTATTGCCGAGCAAATATCGCCAGATAAGTCGATTAACGACGGAGATTTCATAATTTCAATAACAAAGGACGGGAAGAAAACAAACGTTTACACGACGGTAGATTTGATTTCCGCGCTCAACCATTCCCAAAAGGGAGACGAAGTTAGTTTGCTCGTGACCCGCGACGGAGGAAAGACGACCGAGAACAGAACGATCGTTCTGAGGAGCGACGTCGAGTGTAAAAACTTGACCGAGGTCGCTATCGCGTACGACGCTCTCGGAGTAGGTTCGGCTATGCAAGTCAAGGCTTTTAGCGACGTTTCCCCTTTAAAGACGGGCGACTTTATTATAAAGATCGGACTTAACGGTCAATCGTACGCCGCCGCGACGTTCGTTTATCAAGCGGACGATATCGCGACGTTGATCGGCAGTTTTTCGGACGGCGATTCGTTCGATATTTGGACGTCGAGAGATTCTAAAATCGCGGCGATTCCCGTCGCGGACTTCAAACAAGCCGCGGCGCTCGGCGGAGACGCCGTTATGAATAAGTTGGGCGTAAAACCCGAGGGCAGATCCTATTATACCGACGCGCAGTATGTCAGGCTCGGATTTTTCAAGACGATAACTCACTCGTTCGAGTATTCCTTTAAAATCGGGTCGACGGTGCTCGGGACTCTCGGTCAACTTCTCACGGGAAAACTCGGAATTAACGCCGTCGGCGGAACGGTTACGACTATCGTTACGACAACTCAAGTTATAAGTTACGGTTTCGTATACGCTCTCGAGATAATGGCTTTTATCGGCGTAAATCTCGCCGTGTTCAATCTTTTGCCCGTTCCGGCTTTGGACGGGGCGAGAATCGTCTTCTGCGTTATCGAGCTAATTCGCAAAAAACCGGTCAGTCGAAAGGTGGAAGGCGCGATACATTTTGTCGGATTGATTTTGATTCTCGGGTTTGCAATTTTGGTCGATTTGTTGCAGTTTATTTAATTAATCTCAAAGAGAAATCGCCGAGTCGCCTTTTTTGTCGTCGCCGCATATAATGTGGTAGCGGTCGAGAAAATCCTTTTGGGTCTCGATCGCGGAGGCGCGTATGATAAATCAAGAGATATTGTTCGGAGTCGCCTTGGGGGCGGTTTTGACTTGCTTTTGTTGCGAAAGACCCCCGAGACGCGAACAAAACGACGCTTTTCCGCGTTGTCCCTGTCGAGAGTACGGACGAAAAAAGAAACCGTGTCCTTGCAAGGAGTGTTTCTACGAGATATACGAAAG
>CAZVPW010000078.1:0-5954 GCA_964629115.1 uncultured Acidiphilium sp. | reverse complement strand
GTCTATTCCGCCCGAGAGCATCAAAAAACCTTTTCCCGACGAGCCGACGGGAATTCCGCCGACGCCTTTTATGACGTCGTTATAAATCAACGAGCAACCGTTTTCTCTCATATCTATTTTAACGGTAAAGGAGGGTTTTTTAACGTCTACTTTGAGATTTTTTGCGAATTTTTCGAGTATTCTTCCTCCGATTTCTGCGGAAAGTTCTACGGAACGCAAAGGGAAGGTTTTGTCCGCTCTATTGGTTTCGACCTTAAAAGAACCGCTTTTGCCTTCGCAAATTTCAACCGCGCATTCGGCGATTTTATCGACGTCGCTGTCGACGTAATACGCCAAACTGAGAGTGTGAACGCCGCAAACCTTTAAAAGTTTGGACACGATTAAATCGTAATCCGATTGGTCGAAGTTGTCGATCAAAAAACGCATTTGCATTTTTTCGAGATCGAACTTAATGCCGTCCAAGGCTTTTCTAATGTTGTCTTCGAGCAAATTTACAAAGAAAAATCTGTTCTTTCCTTTGAGGAAAATTTCGCAAACTCTGATAATTATTACTTTTTTCATTATTTTCTATCTATAACGCCTTTTAATTTTTTTATGCAATCGTTTAGTTTTCGAGCGGCCTCGACGGCTTCTTCTTCCGTCGTGTCGACGTCGAAGCTTATTCTAACGGCTCCGTCGAGTTCGTTTGGTTTATATCCGCAGTTTTTCAATACTCTGCTGTGTCTCGATCTTGACGAGCAAGCCGAACCCGTGCCGATTATAACGCCCGACTCTTCCATCATTCTCATCAAGACCTCGCCTCTGAGCCCTATCGCCAAAAGCGACAAAACGTATGGCGAACAATTTTCCCCGCTTACGATTTTTAGGTGTTTTTTATCCAAAACTTCTTTAAAAGCCGAGTTGATTTTTTTTACTTTAAGATAGTTTTCGTCGATCGAGTCAAGACGTTTTCTTGCCGTTTCTCCGAAATCAACGATACCGAAAACGTTCTCGGTTCCGCTTCTCAATCCGCTCTCTTGTCCTCCTCCGAAGACGAGAGGGGTAATGTTAAGGCTTTTCTTTTTGACCAGCGCGCCTACGCCCTTAATTCCGCCTATCTTATGGGCGCTAATCGAATAAAGGTCGATTTTATCGGAGATTTTCCCCGGAATTTTACCGAAAGCCTGAACCCCGTCGCTATGGAATATAACCGACGGATTCTTTGCTTTGATTTTTTCGGCGAGTTTGTCGACGTCGTTTACGGCGCCCGTTTCGTTGTTAACGCGAACTACCGAAACAAAGGTCGTCTTGTCGTCGACAAGAGATAAGAGATGCTCTTCGTCGACGCTTCCGTCGGGATTCAATTTGGCGAACCTCGGTTCGACTCCTCTGTTTTTCAATTGATTAAAACATTCGAATACGGCGGAATGTTCTCCGCTTGTCGTAACGGCGTTTCCGCGCTTTGCGCAAGAAAAAATAGCCATATTGTCGGCTTCGCTTCCGCACGAGACGAAAACGACTTCGTATGACGGCGGAAAAGCCGATAAAATCGCGTCTTTAACCGCAGTTAAACGTTTTTTAACTTCTAACGCTCCCGAATAGAGAGCCGACGGATTGAAAAAATTCTCTTTGTAATAGCGTTCGGCGTTTTGAAGCGCTTCCGCGTCGGGACGCGTCGTCGCGGCGTTGTCAAGATATATCATTTGTAATCCTTCTCTATGATTTTTCTGCCCGCAAATCCAACGAGATTGACGAGGTATTCCTCTTTACATTCGAGCATAACGAGATAGTTTGCATCGTCTTTTTGTACGTTGACGTAAAACCCGTTATCGATATACTTATTGGGGGTTGCGTATACTTTTTTTATCTTAGGGGTCGACGCGATTCTCTCGAAAGTCCGGCTTCCGATTTTTCCGACCGCGACGACGTCCTTGGCGTCAAAAACTAAAATTTTTCTTCTAAATTTATAATTTATGACTTTTATTATCCTCGTTTGACCCGAAACGAAAATTAAATCGACGCAATAATATATTTTTTTTCGAGCAATCCAAAAGCAAACCGTCGACAATAAACTCAAAACGAAAACGACGGGACTGAGAAAGAGCGCGGCGAAAACGTCCAAAGCGACGAAAATCCAAAAGAACACGGCGTAGACGACGTATATTATTTTTTGAAACCGCAAATTTGTCGGGTTGAACGACTCTTCGTATAAAACATCTTTCATTTTTTGCCTCGTTTGGTTTATTGATTGTTTCTTAAACCGTCGATTTGTTTTTTAGCGAAAAGAAATGTCGTCGCCGCAAAAATTAAGAGCGACGCTCGACGTATAATATCGCAAAGAAATTACATCTCGCTATATAATATCGCGAAATTATTTATAACTCAAAATATGATATCACAAAATAATTTATAAATCAATTATTTGAGTTTAACAAAAGTAACACCTCTTTCGCCTTCGCCGTATTTTCCGAATCTGTAACTTACGACGCTCTTGTTTTTCTTTAAATACTCGTGTATCGCCGTACTTAGGATTTTTAAACCTTTGCCGTGAATGATTTTAACCTCTTCCAAGTTGTTGACGACGGCTTGGTCTAAAAACGCCTCTACTTCGGGAATGGCTTCCACAACCGTTTGACCGATTACGTTGATTTCGGTCGTCGGCGTCGCCGCCTCGCGTTTTAAAGAAACCGACGTTTTCGGAGCCGTCGCTTTTGAGACGAAAAAGAGGTCGGATATCTTGGCGTTTATTCTGAGCGACCCCATAAAGACTTCGCATTCTTTCTTTTTCAAATTGATTTGACCTACCGAGCAAAGCGTTTCGGTGGGTTTGTGGTAGACCTTGTCTCCCGATTTTAAGGTTTGCGGATCGACGGGTTTGTAGTTGGTTATTCTCTCCTCGACGTCTTCGAGGGCGTATTTTTTGTCTTCGAGTTTGTTTCTCAGCGTCCGAGCCTTTATAAGGTCTCCGCTATCGAGTTCGGCTTTGTCGAATAAAATCTTGATTTCGTCGATTATCTCGTCGGCTTCTTCAAGTTTTTCGTTGACGATTCTTCTGCTTTCCGATTTTGCTTTTTGGTAGAATTTCTCTTTTTCTTCGTCGAGTTTTTTTCTTTCGGCGTCGATTGCGTCGAGTTTCTCGACTTGTTCTTTTTTAATAAGTTCGATTTCTCTTTTGAGATTCTCTGCTTCTTGTCTCGATTTTTCGGCTTCGCGGATAACTTTCTCAAACGACAATTTTTCTCCGTCTAAAAGCGAATAGGCTCTGTCGATTATTCGGTCGCTAAGTCCGAGCGATTTTGAAATTTCAATCGCGTTCGACGATCCCGGGGTTCCGAGATTGAGCCTATATAAAGGGGCGAACGTTTGCGGATCGAAATCCATCGACGCGTTGAGAATTCTTCCGTCCGAATAGGCGTATTCTTTCAAGGAAGAATAGTGGGTCGTAATAATGCCGAAACTTCCCTTTTCAAGGAGATACTCGATAACCGCTCTCGCGATCGCTCCGCCTTCGTCCGGGTCGGTTCCCGATCCGATTTCGTCGATTAAGACGAGAGAACGAGAATTGACGCGTTCGGTTAATCTTATGATATTTTTCATTCTCGATGAAAAAGTCGACAAACTTTCCTCTATGCTTTGTTCGTCTCCCACGTCGCAAAAAACGTCGTCGAAAAAGGAAATTTCCGACCCTTCGGACGCCGTTACGAATATTCCCGCGGCTGCCATAAGGGAAAAGAGCCCCGTCATCTTCATCGCAACGGTTTTTCCGCCCGTATTTGGTCCCGTCACAAGCAAATAATTGTAATCCTTTCCGAACGAAAGGGATACCGGAACGACCTTACCTTTCGCGATTAACGGGTGTCTGCCGTTGACGATTTTAGTTATTCCCTCTCTGTTGAGTTTCGGTCTGACGGCTTTGGTTTTATAGGCGTATATCGCCCTTCCGTAAAAACTGTCGACGTCGACGATTATTTGGTTGTTATGGGTCAATTTCGTCGCGATTACGCCGACTTTTTGAGAGAGGTCGGCTAAGATTCTTTCAACTTCGGCTTGCTCTTCGAAGGTCGCCGTTCTCAAGGCGTTGTTCAACTCCAAAACGGCGGTCGGTTCGATAAAAACGGTCGATCCCGTCGACGATTGGTCGTGAACGAATCCTCCGATTTGGCTTTTATATTCGCTTTTTACCGGGAGGACGTATCTATCCCCTCTCATCGTGACGATATTTTCTTGCAAATACTTATTGTTTCCGTTTCTAATAAAAGAAAGGAGTTTTTCTCTTATTTGCTCGTTAAGTCTTTTTATATTCTTTCTGAGACCCCAAAGTCGCTCCGACGCATTGTCGCTCACGACGTCTTCGCTCGGGATTTTTTCTCTTATTTCGTTTTCGAGATATTGATCGACGTATATCCCCGACGTCTCTTGTTTAAGAAGCGGCGCGGCGGCGTTCGAATCGGCGACCGAAGATGCTAAAATGCGTCCGCTCCTCAAAAGCCTTGCGCACTTTAAAAGTTCGCCCGTAGATAAGGTCGAACCTTTGTTCGCTCTGTCGAGGCAATCGCCCAAATCGTCGTAAAAATCAATCGAACTTGCCCCGTGGTTAAATAAGAGGTCGTAGGCTTCCTCGGTCTTGTCTAAAAAAAGCCGAGCGTCGGAAAAATCGACGGCGAGAGTCAAATTCTCGACGTCGCGCTTTGTTTGGTTTAATACGCAATAATTTGAAACGAGTTTTAAAACTTTGTCGAATTCGAGAACTTCGACGACTCTGTTCGTTATCATAATACGCCTCTTTTAAAGTTGCCGTTTGTGAATTTTTTATCGATTTTTTGTATTTCGTCGTTGAAAAACGAGGCGATTTCGTCGTCGGAAAAACCGATAAAATTGTAGAAGTTATAAGGGGTTTTCTTGCATTTCAATATTTCTTCGTTATAGAGTTCGAAAACGCATCTTCCGCCGATTTTATATCGATGCAAGGAAAGCGTTCTGCCCGTTTCGTCTTTCATTTGAAAACAATCTCCCCTTTCGCAAGAGGCGCATTTTTTTCCGAACGGACAATATAGAAATTCGGCTATTCTTATGATGCCGAAAGTAAAGGCGTACCCTATGCCCTTGATTTGTTTTATTTCGCTTTCTGACAATTCTTGCGAATAGACGATATCGCTTGCCCCCAACTTTCTCATTTGGTCGAAATCGTAAGAGTTATAGGCGTTTAAACCTATGCCGCAAATCAACTTTTTCTCATAACGTCGGGCTAAAGCGATTGCCGCGAGTCCGTCCGCGTAAATTCCGTCAAACAAAGGAAAAAGTCTTTCAAGCGATTGAATTTCCTTTTCGGTTATGAACGACGGTATGAAAAGATACTTATCCGACCAAACATTTAAAATCGCTCGCTCGACTTCTTTAACGTCGTCGTAATTCTTCGGTCTATATACAAAGGCGTAATCATCGGGCGTTTTTAAAGGTCTGTCGCCCAAGACAATCCCATTGTAACGCGGCTTGGAAAAACCTTTAAAATCATAAGCAATATCACTTATTTTCAAATGTTTTACGTCACTGAAAAAGAGTTTGTCATAGAGTTCGTTTCTGAGTTTGTTGAGTTTTGATTTAACGATAAACGGAGAGCCGACGACCTCGACGTTCGACTCTACGATAAAGGGTCTTAAATCGGTTTTAGAGAGATTTTCTTCTATCTCCTCTTTTGTTGTCTCCCTGGTTTTGGCTTCGTCTAAAGGCTCGTCGCCGCAAACGACGACGTCGCCGCTTTTAAGAACGGGCTTTTCTCCGACTTTAAAAAATCCGTAGACGTTAACGACGCGCTTCTTTTTTTTGATCGAATTTAAAAAATCGTTGATTTCGACGTCTTTCGTGATATTGAGATTGTCTCCGATTTGCGCCTGTCCCTTAAAGGTTATTTTTCCGCCCGAAAGAGTCGTCGCGTTTCCGACTTCTCTTCCGTTTCGAATTATTTTAAAGCAGTCTCC
>CAZVPW010000077.1:0-6075 GCA_964629115.1 uncultured Acidiphilium sp. | reverse complement strand
CTCCGTTTCCGTTTAAGACGTTGAGTTCGACTCCGTACGTCATGTTTATCCCGTACAGTTTTTTGTCGGCGTATTTTAAATTTCTAAAATAACTCTCGCTCGCCGCTCCCGGCATGGCGGGGGCGTGGTCGGTAACGCATAGGTAACGAAGACCGCGTTTTTTGGCTTCTTCGGCCATCGCCGTGATCGTGTCCGAGGCGTAATGTCCGCTCGCAATCGTGTGAGAATGAAAGTCTATAATCGTTCGCATACTCGGATTATACGCCGTTTGGGTCGAAAAAACAAGCAAATTGACAACGTTTTTCAAAACGAACGGTCGAAAACAACACAAAACAACATTTTTTCTAAAAATTTTAAAAATTTTTGTTGTTTTGTGTTGACATTGCGCTTCGCGTGTATTATAATAAGTTTGTATTCGGAGAAGCGTTGTTTTGCGCGTCGTTTAAAAATGTCTCCGAAGAGGTAAAAATGGACTTGAAAGATATGATTTCCAATAAGGACGAAAAGTTGCGTATCGTTCAAGAACTCGTTCCGGGCAAACAGATAACGCTCGCCCACGTCATTGCCAATCCCGACCCGATTTTGTATAGAAAACTCGGTCTTAATCCCGAAGTCGATTATTCGAAGAACGCGATCGGGATCGTGTGTATGACTCCGGCGGAGTCGGCTATAGTGACGGCGGACATAGCGATAAAATCGAGCGGAGCCGAGATCGGGTTTGTGGACAGATTCAGCGGAACGTTGATTTTGCTCGGAACGGTTTCCGAGGTTTCGACGTCGGTAGAGGCGGTTTTGAAATACGCCGAAGAAACTCTTAAATTTACAGTCTGCAAATTGACTAAGACCTAATGAAAAGGAAAATAATGTTTATGGGGCGAAGCGGAGCCGGCAAGACGACGCTCACGCAAGCCTTGTACGGCAAGGACATAGCCTATCATAAAACCCAATACGTGAATTACAGTCAATATATAATCGACCCCCCGGGCGAATATATAGAGGACAAGCAGTTCGGCTTTGCTCTCGCTCTGTATTCGTACGAGGTTCAAGTCATAGGATTCGTACTCGCGGCGAACGAGCCCTTTTCCCTTTATTCCCCGGCGTCCACGGCTATGGCGACGAGAGAAGTCGTAGGAATAGTCACTCAGATAAATTCTGACGGGGCAAATCCGGCGCTTGCGGCGGAATGGCTCAAAATCGCCGGATGCGAAAAAGTGTTCTTCGTCGATTCGGTTACGAGAGAGGGGTTGGACGAATTGATAACCTATCTCGGTTGGAAGGAAGACCAAGACGAAGAATCAAGTAAAAAAGTTAAAAGCCGCGCGAGCGGAAATAAATAAAAAATAACGTATCTACAAGGAGAGACGATATGATTAACGAATTTGAAATCAAAAAACAAATCTGCGAGATCGGCAAGAGGATCTACAACCAAGGAATGGTCGCCGCTAACGACGGAAACATTTCCGTTAAGCTCAACGATCACGAGTTCCTCTGCACTCCTACGGGCGTATCCAAGGGATTTATGACTCCCGAGTACATCTGCAAGGTCGACGAAAACGGAAACGTTCTTCAAGCGAACGACGGATTCAAGCCCTCGTCTGAGATCAAGATGCACATGAGAGTTTATAAAGAGAGACCCGACGTAAAATCGGTAGTTCACGCTCACCCCATTTACGCGACCTCTTTCGCCATCGCCGGAATTCCCCTTACTCAACCGATAATGCCCGAAGCGGTTATCGCTCTCGGTTGCGTTCCCATCGCCGAGTACGGCACTCCGTCGACCGAAGAAATTCCCGACGCGGTCTCCAAATATCTTCAATATTTCGACGCCGTATTGCTTGCTAACCACGGAGCGCTTACCTATTCGGACAGCCTTATAAGCGCTTACCACAAGATGGAATCCGTCGAGTTCTACGCTAAGCTTCTCTTCAACTCCAAACTTCTCGGAGGACCGAAGGAACTCAGCGAGGCTCAAGTTCAACGCCTTTACGAAATCCGTCGTCAATTCGGACTTAAAGGAAAACATCCGGCAAACGTTTGCCTCAACAATAAAAACGGAAACAAGAGCTGCCACAACTGCGGCGCTTGCTCTCATGACGGCGGCTGTGCTTCTCACGGAACGGACGAGGACGCTATCGCCGAGATAACCAGAAAAGTTATCGAGCAATTGGGACTTAACAAATAATATAACCCTTAAAGGGAAAACGGGAGAACAGTTTAATGAATTTAACCGATAGCGAAGTTTCGGCGATCGTCAAAGAGGTCGTCGCAAAACTTCAACTCGAAAAACCCGAAGCGTCTCTCGGCATATTCGACGATATGAACGAAGCCGTCGCCGCGGCTAAAGCGGCGCAGGCGATCGTTAAGAAAATGCCTCTCGACGCGAGGGAAAAAGTCATCTCCAACATTAGAAAGAAGACGATAGAAAACGCCGAAATCCTCGCCCGTATGGGAGTCGAGGAGACGGGAATGGGAAACGTCGGACACAAGATCTTGAAACACAGGCTCACCGCCGAAATGACGCCCGGAACCGAAGATATCAAAACGACGGCGTGGTCGGGCGACAAGGGTTTGACCCTTATCGAAATGGGGCCGTTCGGAGTCATCGGAGCGATCACTCCTTGCACCAACCCGAGCGAAACGGTAATCTGCAACACGATAGGAATGTTCGCAGCCGGAAACACGGTAGTGTTCAATCCTCACCCCGCAGCCATTCAAACTTCTAACTACGCGGTCAATATGATTAACCAAGCGTCCGTAGAAGCGGGCGGACCGGCGAATATCTGTTGTTCGCTTCGCAAGCCGACTCTCGATTCGAGCGCGATTATGATGAAGCATAAAGACATACAACTTCTCGTCGCGACGGGCGGACCGGGCGTAGTAACCGCCGTCTTGTCGTCGGGAAAGAGAGGAATAGGCGCGGGCGCCGGAAATCCCCCGGCTCTCGTCGACGAAACCGCCGATATTAGAAAGGCCGCCGAAGATATCGTAAACGGATGTACTTTCGACAACAACCTTCCGTGCATAGCCGAAAAGGAAATCGTCGCGGTAGATTCGATATGCGACGAACTTATGCGCTATATGGTCGAGGAGCAAGGTTGTTATCTCGCTTCCAAGGAAGTTCAAGACAAGCTTATCGCGACCGTGTTGACGCCCAAGGGTCTTAACAGAAAATGCGTCGGAAGAAGCGCCAAGGCGCTTTTGAAGATGGTCGGAGTCGACGTTCCGGACAACATCAGATGCATAACGTTCGAGGGTGAGAAAGAGCATCCGCTCATCGCGACCGAACTTATGATGCCCATACTCGGCGTCGTCAGAGCCAAGGATTTCAACGACGCGGTTGAAAAAGCCGTATGGCTCGAACACGGAAACAGACATTCCGCGCACATTCACTCCAAAAATATCGACCGCATAACCGAATACGCGAAAGCGTTGGATACGGCTATTCTCGTCAAGAACGGACCGTCTTACGCCGCTCTCGGATTCGGCGGAGAAGGATACTGCACTTTCACGATTGCGAGCCGTACGGGCGAAGGTCTCACCGCCGCTCATACGTTTACCAAATCTCGTCGCTGCGTTATGGTCGAGAGTTTGTGCATAAGGTAAAAGGAGATAAAAATGGATAACAAAAATATAGAAGAAATCGTAAGACAAGTTCTTGCCGGAATGAACGGCGGCGCAAAAGCCTCCGCTCCCAAGGTGAGCGGTTCTATCCCCGAAAAGGCAAGAGTCGCTATGCTTGTCGAAAAAGAGAGATTCGAACTTCAAGAGTATAGAATACCCGAAGTTGGAGACGACGATATTCTCGTAAAAGTCGAAGGTTGCGGCGTATGCGGCACCGACGCTCACGAGTTCAAGAACGACCCGTTTGGTCTTATTCCCGTAGTTTTGGGTCACGAGGGAACGGGCGAAATCGTCAAAATCGGCAAAAACGTAAAGAAGGACAGCGCCGGAAAGCCCCTTAATATCGGAGATAAGGTCGTTACTTGTATGATCTTCGCCGACGATCCCGACATTACGATGTACGATCTCAACAAACAAAACGTCGGGAAAGCGGACGTTTACGGCCTTATAAAGAATCAAGGAGACAACTATTTCACCGGTTGGTTCGGAGATTATATTCTTATAAGCAAGGGTTCGACCGTATTCAACGTTTCCGATCTCGATCTCGATTCGAGAATTTTGATCGAGCCGTGCGCCGTTTTGGTTCACGCCGTCGAAAGAGCGAAAACGACGGGTATTCTTCGCTTTAACTCGAGAGTAGTCGTTCAAGGTTGCGGACCTATCGGTCTTATCTGCATAGCCGTTCTTCGTACGATGGGCATAGAGAACATCGTAGCCGTCGACGGAAACGAGAACAGACTTGCTTTCGCAAAGCGTATGGGCGCGGATAAATCGGTAGATTTCAGAAATTACAAGGGAGCGGAAGCGCTCGGCAAAGCCGTTTACGACACGTTCGGAGGCCACTATGCCGATTTCGCTTTCCAATGTACGGGAAACCCCGTCGCTCACGCGAATATATATAAGATGATAAGAAACGGCGGAGGACTTTGCGAACTCGGATTCTTTATCAACGGCGGCGACGCTACGATAAACCCCCACTTCGACCTCTGCTCGAAAGAAATCACCCTCGTCGGAAGTTGGGTATACACGCTCAGAGATTACGCGACCACATTCGACTTCCTCAAGAGGGCGCAAGCCATCGGACTTCCGCTTAAGGATCTCATAACTCACAGATTCCCCCTCGAGGAAATCAACGAGGCGTTGAAGACAAACCTTTCGATGAAAGGATTGAAGATTGCGGTAATCAACAAATAATTAACGGTTAACGGAGAAGAAAAATGAGCAAAGCAGTTGGCATATTGGAAGTATACGGTCTTACGACCGCTTTCGTCGCGGCGGACGCGGCGTGCAAAGCCGCCGACGTAACGTTGGAGAATTTCGATAAAAATAAACCGGCGAACGCGGATAAACTTCCCGTGCCTCTTCTCGTAACCATTAAAATCAGAGGCAGCGTCGCGGCGGTTGAAGCCGGACTTAAAGCGGCGAGACAAGTCGCCGAGGCGACCACGGGCGTCGTTGCCGAACATATCATACCAAATCCCGCCGAAGATACCGAGAAAATGCTCGTTCTCAGCGGAATGGATAAAAAATAATTAAAAAATTTAGAAATAATATCGGAGGATAAATATTATGGCAATGGAAGCATTAGGAATGGTAGAAACTAGAGGACTTACCGCCGCTATCGAAGCCGCGGATTCTATGGTTAAGGCGGCTCAAGTCGTTTTGATCGGAACCGAGAAAATCGGAAGCGGACTCGTAACCGTTATGGTTAGAGGAGACGTCGGAGCCGTTAAGGCCGCCGTCGAAGCCGGAGCGGCTAACGCTTCGAGACTCGGCGAACTCGTCGCTACTCACGTAATCCCCAGACCGCACGCAGACGTTGAGAAAATTTTACCTATCGTAAAATAATTCGACTTTAGAAACACAATAAACCGTTAAAACGGAAATTCGCTAAAAAGGACTTAACTTATGGGAAATGCTCTTGGCTTTTTTGAAATATCCGGCGTCGTCGCAGCCGTAAACGCCCTTGATATAATGTGTAAAACGGCGGACGTAGAGTTCGTTACTTGGGAAAAGAAACTCGGCGGACGTCTCGTGACGATTATCGTACGCGGAAACGTTTCCGCGGTTAAAGAGGCGATCGAGGCGGCGGATAAGAGCGGAATAAAGAAACCCGTATGCAAAGCCGTTATAGCAAATCCGCACGAGGAAATCGAGCGAATCGTGGCGAAGAGCGCCGCGCGACTTGCAAAATCGCGCGCGTCGTCGCTTGAAACGGTCGCCGCGAAACCTAAAACTCGCGCGGCTAAAAAAGATAAAGATAACGAAAGTTATATAAAAGAAATTTAATTTCGGAGGACAAATATTATGTCGATGGAAGCATTGGGAATGGTTGAGACCAGAGGTCTTACCGCAGCGATCGAAGCAGCAGATTCTATGGTTAAGGCGGCTAACGTCGCTTTGATCGGAACCGAGAAAATCGGAAGCGGACTCGTAACCGTTATGGTTAGAGGA
>CAZVPW010000076.1:0-6085 GCA_964629115.1 uncultured Acidiphilium sp. | reverse complement strand
ACAACGGCTTTAAGCGTGCAATTTTCGTCGTCCGACGGGTGGTACGTTTCGATACCTCCTAAATGAAAATAAAAAAATAGGTTTGTCGCGGTTGACAAACCTATATAAATTACTTCGTTTTTGATTTTGGGTAGGTTTATCAACTTTTTTTAACAAACCTATTGTAAATCTTCACTTGACAAGTTAATGTTGCTTAACTATAATGTTAAACGAGGAAAAAAATCGGAGGACGCCGTGGAAAAATATCTGAACGCAAACGCTGTTTTTCAAAGTTTAGCAGAGATTATATGGCTCTTAAAAGCGATTTGCCTATAAGACCGAGCGAAATGGCGGTTATCAACGTTATCGCGAAGCGCAAGGGTAGGTTTACTCCGCTTATGATAAAGGATCTTTTGGGCGTGTCTAAGCCGATGATTACCGCCCACATAAACGTTTTGGAAAAGAAAGGATACGTTTACAAAGATTTTGCCTTGAGCGACAAACGGAGTTTTTACGTTGTTCCGACAGAGAAGGCGATTGCGCTCGCCGACGAAGCGGAAGTCAAAACAACCGCGAGGCTCAAAGAAATCGAGGGGAATTTGGGAGAAGAGAAGTTTCAAGAACTCGTCGAGTTGTTGGCGATGGCTCAAGAGACTATAAATAAAAAATAGGAAATAAGGATATTTAATATGGATATCAACGATAAAATCTGGAATCCGTGGCACGGTTGCCATAGATATAGCGAGGGTTGCCAAAATTGTTACGCGTACTTTCTCGATAAGCGTTACGGCAGAGACACGAACGAAGTCGTAAAGAATAAATCCGACTTCAATTTGCCCGTAAAAAAAGATAAAAACGGAAATTGGAAATTGCCGAGCGGTTCTTACGTCCGCGTGTGTATGGCGAGCGATTTCTTCTTGGAAGAAGCCGACGAGTGGCGAGACGAGGCGTGGAGTTTTATTCGTCGACGCCCCGACGTAACTTTTTCGCTTCTTACAAAGAGAGCGAATAGAATAAAAGACTGTTTGCCGTCCGATTGGGGCGACGGTTGGGAAAACGTTGCTTTCTCGGTGTCTTGCGAAAACCAAAAGAGGCTCGAAGAGCGTATGCCGTACTTGCTCGACGTTCCGGCTAAACATCGCTGGGTAAGTTTAAAGCCGTTTATCGGCGAAGTTGATATCGAACCTTATCTTGCGACGGGTAAAATCGAAACCGTTCTTGCCGGAGGCGAAAACTATTTAGGCTCTCGTCCGCTTCGATACGAGTGGGTGAAAAAAGTTCGCGACGCTTGCGAGAAGAACGACGTTCAACTCATATTCGGTCAAACGGGCAACGTATTTGTCGTTGACGGAGTCGAACATAAAATTCGCAACAGAACCGATCAAATGGTTCACGCTCTCAGAAGCGGACTCTATTATCCGCCCGTAAACGTCGAAGAGAGAGTCGCCGAGATTTACGAAAGAAAGGCGGCGATGAAAGAGGCGATGGCAAAGGGTAGAAAGCCTAAGGAAAGCGATAAATTCCATTGCTAAGGCGGTTAATATGACGAAACAAGGCATTTTAGAATTTATATCTAAACAAAGAACTTCTTTAATTTCTTCGGTGGACGAAAACGGATATCCCGCTACGAGGGCTCTCATACAGCCCGTGTTTATCGACGGCGACGATATTTATTTTGCCACTTATACGTCGTCGAGAAAGGTTGCTCATTATCGCAATAATCCGAAGGCTTGCGTATATTTTTATTCGAAAGGGCAGTCGTTTCAAGGCGCGGAGATTAAGGGCGAAATGCAAGTTTTGACCGATCAAGCGACGAAGTCGCAATTTTGGAAGCCTTTTTTCAACCGCTTTTATAAGAAGGGCGTAACCGACCCAGATTATTGTATTTTGAAATTTACGGGCTTCGAGGCTCAATGGTTTTCAAATTTTAAAACCGAAACGGTAAAATTTTAATTTCCGCGCAAGTCGCCGATCGATCGAGCCGCGCTCGCGGCAAACAAGGAAAAGCAGTATGCTCAAATTTTATCCCGAACACCCGTCCGACGAAAAGACTAATTTAATCGAAACGACGGAGCTGCCGATATTGGAACAGTCTTCTCCGTTTGAATCGAAGACTCTTTATGAGGAATTTAAAAGCGATTCTTTGAAGTTCTTCTCAAAGTACGTTGACAAGCGTTTTGAGATTTCGGGAATAGCAAAAAAAGTCGGACCGGATATTCACAATAAACCGTCGATAGAACTTTCAGACGGCGTAAACGGACAAACTTACGCTCTCGTCATTTTTCCGACGAAAGATCATTACGAAAAAGCGAGCGTCGGAGATAGGGTCGTCGTCCGTTCTAATTATCTGGTTACAAGCAATTTATACGGTGTCGTTATGAAGTTTAGCGAACTCGTATCGGTCGAGAAGAGATAAGCGGCTATTTTGCTTTAATCTCGACGCAAAGCCGCGATAATTACGCGGCGAGTTATAAACGCGGTAGAACGCCCTTTCGCTTGATAGGGCGTTCCGTTTGCGCGTCGAAATTACGAAGAAAGGTTGAGAATAGGGGTCGAATTACATAGCCTTTTTTTAATAAATGCGCTATAATAGTCCTCGGCTTACGACGGAGTGAAAAACGATGCGTACGCCGCGATCCGTTCGGCGTAAATTTGACCGAACGAGGAGGAGTTTATGAAGAGTCTAAAAATCACGCAAACGATATTTAAAATAGCGAAAATCGCGGCGGAAATCGCTTTTGTCTGTTGTATCGTCGGATTTTGTTTTTGCGGAATCGGGATAATTTTCTATGCCTTGGGCGCGGAAGCGATAAAAATCGGAGGAGTAACCTTAAAAAGCTTTTTGCAAATCGAAGTCGAAGCGACCGACGGATACGTTTATCTATCGATGATTGCCGGAATGGTCTTTACGTCGACCGAAGCCTTTTTGGCAAAATACGCTTTGGGATATTTAAAAGGCGAGATTGCCGACGGCTCGCCTTTTACTTTTAAGGGCTCGAGCGAACTTTTTAAGCACGGAATCATAACGATAGTCGTTTCCATAATCGAAGTCGTTTTGGTCGGGATTGCCAAGAGTATAGTCGTAAAGACTATCGGAGACGTCGGAAGTTTTTCGTTTAGCGGCGCGACGACCGTCGGAACGGGAATTCTCTTCTTATTTTTATCGGTCGTGTTTAAAAGCGGAGCGGAATGTATTCAAAGCGTAAGATCGACCGAATCCAAAACTTTGACGACCGACAATCGGCAAAACGAAGCCGTTTGAATAAAACAAGGATTGACGAAAAATCGTAAAAGCCCGACGCCATGGGAATGGCGTCGGGATTTTAATATCAAAAAATTGAAATAATCGACTTATAGCCTATTTATCGGGGTTTAACGATCAAGTCGAACGACTGTGATGCTCGACTTTATTTAACGCTTTGTTTTTCTGTCGATCAAATTAAGCGCTTATATCGCGTTCTTTTTTGAGCCAGCTTTTTGCAAACGCGAAAGATATTATCGCTCCGCACAAAGCGATTCCGAACCATATGTATGCGACGGAATTCCAACCGATTGTTTTTTGCAAACTTCTGATGACGTATTTGCCGATAAAACTTCCGAGATAAGTACACGAATTTAACACGCCGGAAACGAGCGCGACTTTTCCCGTAGACTTAAACGCGTTTGGAATCATACAGATAAACATCAAGTTTACGCCGTGCATAGAGCCGGTCAAGATCGCCATCATCGCAACCGACGCCGCGGCGTTTTTGCCGCTAAGCAAGGCGAGAAGTGCCGCCGCGAGAGCTCCGCTTCCAAAGAAGATTCCGCTGCAAAAAAGGGGATTGTTTAATTGGGTTTTAGTGTAAAGCAAGGTTGCGAGTTTGAGGCATACGATACTGAAAATCGGGAGAATCGCCCCCGAAAGAATGGCTTTGTTTTCGCCTAACTCCGGATAACTATCTCGCAAAAAACTCGGAAGCCATGTTTGAACGCCGTCTCGCAGCGTTCCTTGGCAGACGATGGCGAACATTATGAAAAACATAATGGGAGTAAATATTTTGGTTTTAGGCTTGGTCGAGTCTTTCAAAAGAGTCGTTTGTTTTTCGGTTTCGTCGCGTTTAGGGTTTACGGGGTCGGCTAAGAAACTCCACGCGACGAGCATAATCGCGCCGACAGCGGCAGAGCCGAAAAAGACGAAACGCCACCCGAAATTCGAGCATATTGACGGAGAAGCGAGATAAACGAGTATGGTTCCGAGGCTACTGCCGTAGGTAACGTAACCGACGGCGGCGTTATATTCTTTGTCGCTCAAGAGAACGGAGAGCATTTTTACGAGCGGCGGCCACATAAAACTCTGCGCGAAACCGTTGATTCCCCAAACGACGGTCATAGTATAAGCGTTCGAGCATAAGGGGATTACGAGATTTGTGGCGGTCGAGACGAGCAGTCATAAAAAAACGAGTTTTTTCGGGGCGATTCTGTCTCCGAAATATCCGCTGACGAGTTGACCGATTCCGTAAGTTATCGATAAAACCGACACGGCGAGCGCGAGCGAAAGCCCGGTCGACGTTTCCATCGTTTGTATGATGGCGTCGAAGTTTACTCGGGTTACGTAACTTGTCATATAGGTAAGGGCGAAGAGTATGACGATTGCCGTCGGCGATTTGAGTTTCCTTTCTTTCATTTTGACACCTTTTATTTGTGTTTGTTGCCGTAGTAGAGTTTTACGCCGTTTCGCTCGTAAAGTTCGATTAATTCCTCGCTTAACTTCGAGTCGGTAACAAACGTATGTTCGGCGTTGACCTCGGCTAATTTATACAACGCCGTCTTTTCGAATTTGCTACTGTCGGCGAGCAAAAAGACTTCGTTTGAGATTTCGGATATTTTGCGTTGCGCTTGGTAAAGTTCCTTTTGATAGTCGAAAACGCCGTATTTAAGCGAGATTGCCGACGGGAAAAGAAAAGCCTTTTGGATATGCAGCCCGTCAAGCGCTCCGAGCGTCAATTCGCCGAAGAAAGCGTTCTCGCTCGGCATATAGTTTCCGCCGCACAATATGAGCGAAAAACCGCCGTGGGAACGTAAAATATCAAAGACGTCGATCGAGTGTGTCACGACCGTTAATTTTGAGAATTTTTCTTTGATGATTTCGGCAAACGCCGTCGCCGTACTGCCCGAATCTACGGCGATAATATCCCCTTCCGAGATAAACTCGGCGGCGTAGGTCGCGAGTTCTCTTTTTTGGTCGAAGTTGTCGAGATTTCTTTCTTTTAACGCTCTGAACGACGACATTTCGTTTTTTGCGATAGCCCCTCCGTGAGCCCTCGTTAAAGCCCCTTCTCCTTCAAGAGTCAACAAGTCGCGCCTAATGGTTTCCGCCGAAACTTTAAACGTTTCGACGAGGCGAGCCGTCGTGACCGCTCCGTTGGAGTTTATCATTTCCATTATTTTTTTATGTCTCTCGTTTGCAAACAAATCCACACACCTCCAAGAATTTACACATTTTACCACAAAAAAAATTATCGGTCAAGGGAAATGCCGAATAGAAAAAAGTTTTTTTGCGATTTTCGGAGATTGCGAGAAACGGAGTAAGCGGCAACTTTTTTAGTGGCTTTTTTGGTCGGACAACAAAAAACGAGCGGCGAATCGTCGCGAGGTCTTAAAGCTTTTTAACTTTTAGAGACTTCGTGTTTGTCGACGCTCGGCGTATATTATAATATTGTAAAAAACCGCTTGGCTTTAAGTCGCCAAGCGGTCAAGTTTTAATGGGCGTTAGATCTGTCTTTGAAAATCGGGTTAGAGGTCAGTCTCACGCCGAGTTTTCTAAAGAACTTTTCGTCGTTGTGAGCGAGGAGAACGGTCGTATGAGCGTCGCAATCTTTTAAAAGAGGAAGTTGCTTTATGGCTTTCGCGGCGTTTTCGTCGTGCTCGGCGGACGAAGAGAGAGCGATGAGCATCTCGTCTATATGCAGTCTCGGATTTTTGCTTCCGAGATATTTTATCTTCAAATCTTGAATGGGGATAATTGATTTTTTACTTATCAAATCGACGTCGTCGTCAATTCCGGCGAGTTTTTTCAAGGCGTTTAAAATCATACTCGACGAACAGCCGAAAAGGTCGTTTGTCT
>CAZVPW010000075.1:0-6130 GCA_964629115.1 uncultured Acidiphilium sp. | reverse complement strand
ATAGTATATTATATTAACGTTGTTTAACAAAAATGAAAAAAGAGGTAATATATGGCAAAGAAGAATTTTATTACGCGAATGATAGAGGGACCCGAAAGATCCGAATCTTACGCTTCGTCCACTTTGCCGACGAACAGATGGCAACTCGGTTGGGACGTTTTTAAAACCAATACCGGGAAACACTTCAAAATCAATCTTTTGACGTTGGTTTTCTGCCTTCCTTTCGTCGCTTTGTTGTTCCTTGTTTACGTCTTGCGCGTCGGAAGCGCCGCTACCTTGCCTTTTACGCAAAATATGGGCATAGGTTATCCGTCGTATACTTCGACTTTCGGTCTTTCCGCGCAATTAACCCTTTCGTCGAGCGTTGAATTTTTTAAATACGTCGTCGTGGCGATCGCCGTCGGAGCGGTCGGACTCTCGGGCGGTTTTTACGTTATGAGAAATATGGTTTGGGCGGAAGGCGTAATGGTCGGAAGCGACTTCTTTAAGGGCGTCAAAAAGAATTATTTCGTCGTTTTTTTCTCCTTGCTCTTTTACGGATTGATCGCCGGTTTGTCGGTTTTGTCCATAAATATGGCTCAACTTATGATCGATACTTGCGTCGGCGTTCGTTGGCTGTTGGTCGCGTCTCAAGTTATAACATATATTCTCATCGGATTTGCGACGATTATGGTTATGTATATGCTCACTCTCGGCGTGACGTATAAACTTTCTTTCGGAAAGCTCTTGAAAAACTCTTTTATTTTGACGATAGCGCTTTTGCCGACCAACGTATTTTTCGCTGCGCTCGCCGCGCTTCCTTTCTTGCTCTTCACTTTTAATTCTGCGCTTTTCACCTCGATAGCCGTGATGTTGATTATCGTTTGGGGTTTGGCGATTTTTATGCTTGTTTGGACAAACTATTCCAACTGGGTGTTCGATAAATTTATCAATGACAAAGTTCCCGGAGCCAAGAAGAACAGAGGAATCTATAAGCAAAACGCCGCCGAAAATCAAACCGAAGACGCGATTTTCGAAAAGACTAAGTTGACGTCGAGCATTAAGCCGGTTACCGATTATGACGTCGAACTTTACGAATTGCCGACTTCGTTTAGCAGAAAAGACCTTGAAAAACTTGAAGAAACCAAGGAAGCGATGCGTAGAGACAGCGATAAATACGCCGAAGAACACGCCGACGACGACAAGACGATCGACGACTTGATGAACGAAGATTCCGAAGAGAATAAACCTAACGATAAAGATGAATAAGTCTGCCGACGCTTATACGATTTTGGCGGATTATTACGAGCGGTTCGCCGCCGCGGACGGATACGACGAATGGGCAAAGTTCGTCGTGTCGCTCGTCAAAGAGTTTTCCAAAGGCAAAAACGGAGCCGACTTGGCTTGCGGATCGGGGTTTTTCACGAGGGCGTTAAAATTAAGCGGTTTTAACGTCTTCGGAGCGGATATATCGGAAGATATGCTCGTCAAAGCGAGAGAAAAGAATTTTGAAGAAAACGTTAACGTTGAATATAGGGCGCAAAGCTTGCAATCGTTCAAGACCTTTGAAAAACTCCATTTTATAACGGTTATAAACGACGGATTCAATTATCTCGACGACAGAGCTTTTAAAACCGCGCTTGACGCTATCCGCAAAGGGTTAAAAAAAGACGGGGTTTTGATTTTCGACGTATCGTCCGAGTATAAACTCAAGAACGTTTTAAAAGACAACGTCTTTGCGGAAGATTACGACGACGTCACTTATTTGTGGTTTAACGAACTCGACGGAGACGAGTTGAAAATGAGTTTGTCGTTTTTTGTCCGCGACGGAGATATGTACGAAAGATTCGACGAAACTCACGTTCAATACGCTCGCTCGGTCGATAAAATAAAAGAAGCGCTCGAAAATGCGCGTTTTGAAATACTGAAAATCAGCGGAGGCGGAGGCGAAGAGTTGAGATACGATTCGGACAGAATAGTATTTGTCGCCGCAAAGAGATAAAAATGGGAAAAATATACAAGACGTTAATTTACGACGGGAGGATTTCTCTCGCCGTTTTGGAGACGACGGACGTCGTAAATCAAGCGATAAAATATCATAATTTAACGGCGGTATGCGCCGCCGCTCTCGGCAGAACCCTCACGGTCGCGGCGTATATGGCGTCGGGCTTAAAAGGCGAGGACGAGCGTCTCTCCATAACCATAAACGGCTCGGGAGCCGGCGGAAGAATTACGGTTGCCGCCGATTCTTCCTTAAACGTTCGGGGTTGCGTAGATTATCCCGACGCGGATTTGCCTTTAAAGGAAAACGGCAAACTTGACGTCGGCGGAATCGTCGGGAGCGACGGCTTTATAACCGTCGTTAAAAACCTCGGATTAAAAGAACCCTACGTCGGAAGATGCCGACTTGTAAGCGGAGAGATCGGCGAGGATTTCGCGGCGTATTACGCGTATAGCGAGCAGAGTCCCACGGCGATTGCCGTCGGCGTCCTTATGAAAAACGGCGCGTGCTCGGGGGCCGGCGGAGTCATAATTCAACCGTTGCCCGATTGCGAGGAAGAGTATCTCGAAAAAGCCGAAAAACTCGTTTACGGGTTTAGCGACGTCAGCAAACAAATAAGCGAAATCGGAGCGGAAGGAATTATCGACAAATACTTTAAAGAATACCATTTCGTTTCGTCCAACGTCGAATACAAATGTTCTTGCGGCGTCGAATACATCGATAAAGTTCTCGTTGCCTTAGGCGAAGCCGAAGCTCGCGACGCAATAGAAAAAGAAGGAAAAATCGAAGTTTGTTGTCAATTTTGCGACAAGAAGTACGTCTATTATCAAAAAGACGTCGACAGACTTTTCGGAAAGGATAATGGCAGATAATATTTTGCGGTTCGATATCGACGCGAAGGATAAATATAAAAGAGCGAACGATCGCTGCGACGAGGGAGATTACGCCGCGGCTCTTTCGGCTCTTGTCTACGAAGAAACCATTCATCCCGAAAATATAGACGTTCTTTGCCATATCGCCGATATTTATACCGAAATAGGAATGTACGAGAACGCCGTCGCATATTGGTTTAAATTTTTGTCTAAAGCCAAGTCGTTCGATAGGGCGGACGGATATAACGGTCTCGGCGCGAATTATTACTTCTTGGGCAACTATGAAATTGCCGGGTACTATTTCAATAAACAAATGGAAACGGGCGACGGAGGAGAATACGCCTACGACGACGTTATGGACGACTATTTTGCCGAAATAGGCGACTATATATCAAAGAATAAGATATTGTTGGCTGAAGACGAGCCGGACGACGAGTTGTTCTATAATCAAGCCGTCGAGGCGAACAAGCAAGACAAGTTTTTAACGGCGGTCGGGTTTGCGAACGAAATTTCGTCGAAGAGCGAATTTTACGCCAAAGCGCAATATCAAAAAGCCTACGGACTTTTCGGAATGAACGAACAAGACGAGGCTATCGACGTCTTGAAGAAAATGATTAAAAAGACCCCCGACGACGTCGAGGCGGTCGCTCTTCTAATCGCCGCTTACGCCGCCGATTTCGACGCCGAAAACGCTGAAAAATACGTTGAAAAACTAAAGACGATTCAAACGGACGACGTCGAGAAATTGAACAGAATCGCGGCTATTTTGTTCGATCATCGAATGTACGACGACGCGTTAAAATACGCCGAAAAGGTCGGAAGACTGAAACCCGAAGATCCAAACGCGATATATATCAGAGGGTTGTTAAAGTACAATCAAGGTCAATTCGAGCAATCGGAAACCTTGCTTAAAACGGCTTATTTGTATTCCCGCAATCCCTCGCTTTTATACTTTTTAAGAATTGTCGAAAGGGCGAACGCAAAAGACGCGACCGTTCCGAAAACGTTGACTTTTGACGAGATAAAAAAGGCGAGTTTAGAACGAAAAGGAATAATCGGCGACCTCTTTTCGAGAAAAAAGAAACTAAATGAATTTGACGAGCGTTTTATATACGAACTTATAGAGTGGTGCTTTCTCTCGTCCGAAATCGATTATCAAATCGCTTTGTCAGTCGCGATAATTTACGGCGGAGAGAGAAAATTTATCCGCAAAATAAAAGACCAACTTTTGAATCCCGTCGTTTCGGACGAGGTAAAAAGCAAGATAATATCGATATTTTGCGAGAAGAATATTTACAAGTCGGTCTTCGTAGTCTACACGAACATCTTTAAAAACGTCAAAATAATTCCGCCCGATTTCGGTTCGGACGTCGGGATATGTTTCACGAAAGCGTACGCGTTCGCGTTTGGGAAAATTTCGTATTGCTTTGACTCGGAATCTTTGAAAATATTCGACGGAGCAAAACAATTGGAAGCGACGATGAGAATGAATTGCGGATTCGAAGGATTCGACGATATATACGCTTTGGCGTACGCAATGTACCATTATTCGGGACTTAATCTTTTCGGCTCAAAGACCGAGGCTTACGAATTTTTTAACGTAAAAAGTCGCGCCGCTTTAAAACTTTTGGCTCTTTCGCGCGGCGAGGAAGTAAAAGAAACAAAGAAAAAAACTAAAAAGAAAAACGAGGAATAAAATGATAGACGTCGACGAACTCTTTGAGGAGTATTTTAAAAAATACGTAACGGATAATCTCGGTAAACTTACCGAGGAGCAAATAGAAAATAACGTTCCCGAGGTTTACGAGCGATTCGGGAGCGAATCAAACGAAAAGTTAGGCGGCAAAAGTCCTAGAGAATATTTTCGCTCTTTTTCCGACGACGAACTTATAAAAAGCATCGAGCAAAGCGCAAAGGCGAGCGGAAGCGTGTCCGATTTTCTTTGCGAAGAATTGGAGAGAAGAGGAAACGTAACCGAAAAGTTGGCGAGTTTGATATTCCCCGAACAAAACGACGAGGTCGCGTCATACGCCGCGAATTTGCTCGGAGACGATATCTCGGACAAAAAATTGAACTATTTCGTCGACGTTATATCGGATAAAAAAACGGGCGAAAGTTTAGTCGAGTGTTTGACAGAGTATTTGTCCGACAGGGCGGATAGGGTTAAAGAAAAGGTTGTCGCAAATTTCTTGAAAGATAAAACAAACGGCGATTGTCTCATTGAGATAATGTCGAAGGCAAGCGTCGATCCGAGAATAACCGAAATACTTATTTCCGCTTTTACTTCGAGTTCGGATAAGCGTACGCTTTACGCAAATTATCTCGCTCGCTACGGCGACGCCTCCGCTCTCGACGTTTTGCGAGAAACGGCAAAAAAAGACGACATATCCTATTATGATTTTAAAGAAATCAAAAACGCCGTCTCGGCTCTCGGCGGAGAATCGGACGATCTCGTTTTTAGAGGCAAAAGATAATAATTTCATAAGAAAAAAGTTCTTCTCATAATTTAGCGTATGAAAAGAACTTTTTTTATTCTTTCTTCTTCGCTCGCCGTTGTTTCAAGCGTAATAGGCGCCGGGTTTATAACGGGCGGAGAGATTTTATTTTTCTTTCAAGATTTTTCCCTTTTAGGAATAATTCTTTATTTCGTTTGTTTTTTCTTCGACGTTTTTATACTGTCGTTTTTTGAACGAACAAAGATAAAAAAGATCGTTCGAGCGCTTGTTTCCGTATCTTGCGTATTCGTCGCCGCGTGCGCGTTCGCGGGTTTTAAAAGCGTTGCTCAAGTCGTTTTTTACCAAACGGAAAACTTTGAAATATTTTCGATATTTGCGTTGATTTTAGCGATTATTATATGTTCGTTCGGCATGGGAGGACTTAAACTTTTGACGAGCGTTTTTTCTCCCGTCGTCATTTTGTTCGTCTTTCTTTTTTCGATTCGATTATCTCGTCAAACGCAAATTGCGGCGTTTTTTCCGAGTTCTTTTCGCGGGGTGTATTTGCCCGTTCTTTACGCCGGGTGCGGCTCGTTGCTTTCCTCGAGAATAATCGGGGATTCTCTCCGAAATGCGACCGAACGAGAAAAGTTTCGGGTCGCCGTCGTTTGTTCTTCGATAATCTCCATTTTGATTTTTTTCGTCGGGAAAGTTACGTTAAAAGCCGAGTCGGAGACCCCCTTTTTGACGGCGTTAATAAAAATTGAAAATTTAAAATTTATTTTCTTTGCTATTTGCGTTATTTCGATTTTTTGTTCTTTGGCGGCGGCGACTTATTCTGC
>CAZVPW010000074.1:0-6156 GCA_964629115.1 uncultured Acidiphilium sp. | reverse complement strand
ATCAAATCGATAAAGCGCCCGAAGAGAAGGCGAGAGGTATCACGATTAACACCTCGCACGTTGAGTACAAGACCGACAAGCGTCACTACGCTCACGTTGACTGCCCCGGACACGCCGACTACGTTAAGAACATGATCACCGGAGCCGCTCAAATGGACGGCGCGATCCTCGTCGTAGCCGCTACCGACGGTCCGATGCCCCAAACCAGAGAACACATCCTTCTTGCTCGTCAAGTTGGCGTTCCCTACATCATCGTTTTCCTTAACAAGTGCGACCAAGTAGACGATCCCGAACTTCTCGAGCTCGTTGAAATGGAAGTTAGAGGACTTCTTGACGAGTACGGATTCCCCGGCGACGATACTCCTATCATCAAAGGTTCGGCTCTTAAAGCCCTTGAGAAAGCTTCTTCCGGCGCCGCCGACGCGGACGTTCTTGCCGCTCCCGAGTGCAAGTGCATTCTCGACCTTATGGACGCTATCGACAGCTACATCCCCAACCCTGAAAGAGACGACGCTAAGCCGTTCCTTCTTCCCGTCGAAGACGTATTCACGATCAGCGGACGCGGAACCGTTGCTACCGGTAGAGTTGAGAGAGGCGTTGCTCACGTTGGAGATCCCGTTGAAATCGTCGGACTTCAAGATAAGCCCTCGACCTCTGTTGTAACCGGTCTTGAAATGTTCAGAAAGACCCTTGACGAGGCTCAAGCCGGAGATAACGTCGGAGCTCTTCTCCGCGGTATCGACAGAACCGGTATCGAAAGAGGACAAGTTATCGCTAAACCGGGTTCGGTTCAAGCTCACACCGAGTTCAGCGGTCAAGTTTACGTCCTTACCAAAGAAGAAGGCGGAAGACACACTCCGTTCTTCAACAACTACAGACCTCAGTTCTATTTCAGAACTACCGACGTTACCGGAACCATCAAACTTCCCGACGGAGTTGAAATGGTTATGCCCGGCGACCACGTATCCATCGACGTTTCGTTGATCACTCCTATCGCTTGCGAAGAGGGTCTTCGTTTCGCTATCCGCGAAGGCGGAAGAACCGTTGGATCGGGCGTAGTTGCTAAAATCGTTAAATAATTTTAGAATTATCGACTGATAACGATAAAAAAGCCGTCGCTTTTTAGCGGCGGCTTTTTTGTCGTGTTTAGGATTTTTAAATCGGCAAGCGGATAGTTTGTTGTCGGGCGGCAAATTCCTTTTAACGAGACCTTTGAAGAAAAATTCGGCAATATGCGACGAAAAAGGCTTTAAAGAGGGCTTTTTTAGAGATAAGAGGGAAGTTTAGGACAAGCGGCTCGAGGCCCGAGGCGACGGGGACGACGCGTTTTTTGCGGCGAGAAAAAGCAAAGAGTAGAGATAAAAAAAAGAAACAAGCCTCGATAAACGAGGCTTGTTTCTTTCGCGGGATAACCCGATTATTTCGAAATTAAACTCTTTCTACTTTATTGCTCTTAAGGCAACGAGCGCAAACATATTCAGAAGTAACGACGCCGTCGTTTACAACTCTAACTTTCTGAACGTTTGCATTGTAAGAACGCGGTGTCTTACGATTACTGTGGCTCACTTGATTGCCGGATAATTTTCCCTTTCCGCAAACGCTGCAAACTCTCGACATATTGCACCTCCAAAAATAGATAATCTTAATCAAAAGCATAGATACTATATCATAATTTAAAGAAAAAAGCAACGATTTTGCGACGATTATCGAAAAAAAGACAAAAAAAAGCCCGAGCTATAAAAAGTTGTGAAAAATCCTTGTAAAAAAACGACGGATATAGTATAATAAAGTAAAAGGAGCAAACTATGCCGGTAACAACATCGAATACTTACGGGAAAATTTCTATATCAGACGAAGCGATTGCCAAAGTGGCGGCGCACGCCGCGTTGGAATGTTACGGTATCGTTGAGATGGTTTCCAGAAGGTTTACAGACAGCCTTTCTCAACTCCTTAAAAGAGAGTCGGGAGGAAAGGGCGTTAAAGTAACCACTTCCGGCGATCGAATTTTTATCGATATTTTCGTGATCATTAAATTTGGCGTTTCCATTTCCGCCGTCGCGGATTCCTTGAAGAACGCCGTTAAATATAAGGTCGAACAGTTTACGGGAATGATCGTGGACACGGTCAACGTAAACATTATTGGCGTTAAACTTTAACGTCCCTTTTAGTTTGACTTTTTTCGCAATCGGAGGATTATAATGCAAAAAACAATTAAGGGCGCGACGTTCGCGAAGATGGTTATCTCGGCGTCGGCTCTTCTCGACGTGTCGAGAGAATATATAGATACTTTAAACGTATTCCCCGTTCCGGACGGAGATACGGGAACGAATATGAGTCTTACCATGCAATCGGCGGTAAAAGAACTCAAAGCATGCAAATCGAACAACCTTTCTGACATCGCCGACAGCGTTTCCAAAGGCGCTCTTCGCGGAGCGAGAGGAAACTCGGGCGTCATAACGTCGCAAATTTTCAGAGGAATGTGTTCGGTTTTGAAAGATTCGGCGGAAGTCGACGTCAAAACCTTCGCAAAAGCCTTAAAGAGCGCGACGGACGTCGCGTATAGCGCGGTTTCCAAACCCAAGGAAGGAACGATTTTGACCGTTTGCCGTATGATTTCCGAACACGCGACGGCGATTAGCGGAAAGGTCAAGGATTTCGAATCCTTTATGCAAGAAATTATAGCCAAAGGCGAAGAAGCCCTTCAACTCACACCGACGCTTTTGCCCGTCTTGAAAAAAGCGGGGGTCGTCGATTCGGGCGGAACGGGTTTGGTCACCATATATAAAGGTATGTATAAGGGCTTGATAGGCGAGGAGATCGAAGGCGTTCCCGTAACCGCCGCGCCCGAAACTACCGTCAAATCGGAAGGTCCTATGGATCACGCCGATATTCTCAATCTCGGAACGATCGAATTCGGATATTGCACCGAATTTTTCATCATAAACTTAAAGAAAAAGACGACGCTTGCCGATATCGACAGATTTAAGGAATACCTTATGGCGATCGGCGACTGCGTATTGGTCATAGGCGACCTTGAATTCGTCAAGGTTCACGTTCACACGAATAATCCCGGTCAAGCGCTTACGAAAGCCCTTCAACTCGGCGAAATCGATAAAATTAAGATCGAGAATATGCTCGAGGAAAACAGAGAGCTTATCAAAAAATACGAAGCCGAGAAGAAAGAACTCGGAATGTTGTCGATTTGCTCGGGCGAGGGAATCGCGGCTATATTCAAAGATATCAACGTCGATCGCGTCATAGAGGGCGGACAGACGATGAACCCGTCGGCTCAAGACATAGCGGACGCCATTATAAAGATAAACGCCGAAAACATTTTCGTTTTCCCGAACAACAAGAATATTATTTTAGCCGCCGAGCAATCGAAATCGCTCGTCGCGGGCAAAAAAGTATACGTCGTTCCGACTAAGAGCATACCTCAAGGCATTTCCGCCGCTCTCGCGTTCAACCCGGACGCCACCGCGGACGAAAACTTTATCGAGATGATTCACTCGGCGGATAACGTTTCTTCCGGTATGGTGACTTACGCCGTCAGAAACACTAAGGTCGACGGATTCTCGCTTGTAAAAGGAGATATCATCGGTCTTGACAATAAGAAGATTCTCGCGAAAGGCAAGGACGTGTCCAAGGTTACGAGCGATTTGGTTGAAAAATTGCGCGATCCGGGACATAGTTTGATTAACCTTTATTACGGAAGCGACGCGAACAAGGAAGACGCCGAGGCGTTGCAAGCCAAACTTGCCGAGCGTTATCCCGACCTTGACGTCGAACTTTTCTACGGCGGTCAACCGATATATTACTATATCGTCTCGCTCGAGTAACGCGTAATTGAAATTGATTTATCGCTTGCTTTCTCGTTTATTCGGGAAAGCAAGTTTTTCTTAAGTTCGTTTTTTTGATGAAACGAGACGAATCGAAATTATCTGTCGGACGGAAAGTCGGACGAACGAATAGCGTTTAAAAAACGATTAGGAGGCAAAATAAGTTGAAACTTACCGAATTGAAAGGAATAAGCGATAAAAGAGAGGCGGATTTTGCTAAATCGGAAGTCTATTCGGTAGAAGATTTGGTTAAACTTTTCCCAAAGAATTATTTGGACTTGAGAAAGGTCGAACCATTGGAAAAATGTTACGACAACGACGTAGTCTTAACCGTCGGTAGGGTTTTAACCGCGCCGAGAATGTTTACGTCGGCAAGGAGATTGGAATGTATTCGTTTGACCGCCGAACAAGGACATAGAGGATTTACGGTTATTTGGTTTAATCAGCCTTACGTCGTCAATCATTTAAAGGTCGGAGAAGAATATCTTTTTTACGGAAGAATAAAGAGCGATTTCGGCGGCGTAACGATGATTAACCCCACTTTCGAGCCGGTCGAAAACAACGTTAGGTTAAAGGGAATAATCCCCGTTTACCCAATCAAGGGCAATCTCAATCAAAAAACCGCGAGGGATTTGATAAGGAGCGCGGTTTTTAAACTCGAACTTAAAAGCGCGATTCCCGACAGACTTCTCAAACAATACGGTTTATCTCCTCTTAAAACGGCTTATGCGGACGTTCATTCGCCGTCCGATATGATTCAAGCCCGTTTGGCGGCGGAGAGGATAGCTATAGAAGAGTATTTCGCCTTGATTTCGGCTTTTAGATTTATTAAAGGAGACGCCGAACAAGTTAGAATAAACAAATATTCGAGTTCGGCGGAAGACCTTCGCGAATTTACGAAAAGATTTAATTTCGAGTTTACCGACGGTCAAAAAAAAGCGGTTAACGAAATTTTTTCCGATTTAAACGGTCCTAAGCCGATGAACAGACTTTTGCAAGGAGACGTCGGAAGCGGAAAAACGGCGGTCGCTCTCTGCGCGATTTACGTCGCGGTCAAGAGCGGGTATCAAGTCGCGATGCTCGCGCCTACAGAAATTCTCGCCGAGCAAAATTATAACGCCGTCAAACGCGTTTTTCCCGATTTCGGCGCGGCTTTTTTGAGCGGTTCGGTCAAAGTTTCGGAAAAGAAAAAGATTAAGGAATCTATAAAGAACGGGGAGACGAAAATCGTCGTCGGAACGCACGCCGTGTTGACGGGCGACGTCGAGTTTGCGAATTTGGCTCTATGCGTATGCGACGAACAACACAGATTCGGAGTCGCTCAAAGGAGCGCTCTCGTTTCCAAGGGGGCGGCTCCCGACGTTCTCGTTATGAGCGCGACGCCCATTCCTCGAACGGTTTCCCTCGTTTTTTACGGGGATTTGGATATAACCGAAATAAAAGACAAGCCGAAGAGCAGACAAATCGTGGATACTTTCGTCGTTCCAGAAAGGAAATACGACGGTATGCTTGGATTTTTGCAAAAGGCTATCGAAAGAGGAGAGCAAGCCTTTTGTGTTTGTCCTAAGATAGAAGAGGACGAAGAGGGAACGATAATGAGCGTCACGGCGCTTTTCGAAGAACTCAAGAATAGGCTTCCGAGCGTTCGAGTTTCGCTTTTGCACGGCAAGATGAAAGACGCCGAGAAAGCGAGCGTTATGGAAGATTTTAAAGATAAAAAAGCCGACTTGCTCGTGTCGACGACAGTCGTGGAAGTCGGAATAGACGTTCCCAACGCGACGGTTATGATAATATATAACGCCGAGAGGTTCGGACTTTCTCAATTGCACCAGTTGCGCGGCAGAGTCGGCAGAGGAGAGAAGAAAAGTTACTGTTTTTTGTATACCAAAAGCGACGACGAAAAGGCTTTGGATAGGCTAAAGGTCGTATGCGAAAATTCAGACGGTTTCAAGATTGCCGAAAAGGATTTTGAAACGAGAGGAGGCGGAGATTTTATGGGATCGAGGCAAAGCGGTAGATTTATGAGCGACTTAGGCTCTTTAACTTATCCGCCCTCGGCGATTTTCACGGCGAAGAAACTTTGCGACCAAGCGTTTGAGAATCCGTCCGATTTAACCGAACTCAGAAAGGTCGCGACGGAGAAATACGAGAGGTTAAAGGATATTGCGATGAATTGACGTTTTTCGCGGTTGTTTTGTGACGTAAATCTGCAAAAAGACGTCTTTACGTCAAATTTTCTCTAAAAAATCAAAAAAATTTTATAAAATGTTGTTATACAATAGACTCATCAATCAGCGATGAGTCTTTTTTAATACCG
>CAZVPW010000073.1:0-6164 GCA_964629115.1 uncultured Acidiphilium sp. | reverse complement strand
TCAAAGACTTTAAATCGCTTGAAAAAAAAGATGTTATATTATATAATAAATCTATGAAAAAAAGATCCCTTATACATACGTACGGTTGTCAAATGAACGTACACGAATCGGAAAAAATTGCCGGAATTTTGAGTTCTCTCGGTTATACGGAGACAAAAAAAGCCGAAGACGCGGACGTTATCGTCTTTAACACTTGTTGCGTGAGAGAAAACGCCGAGCAACACGCGTTCGGAAATATCGGAATGTTAAAGAAACTTAAAGCCGAAAAACCCGAACTCGTCGTCGCCGTTTGCGGTTGTATGACCCAACAAGGCTCGTTTGCCGACAAACTCGTCAAATCTTATCCTTACGTCGATTTAGTACTCGGCACGTTTAATATCGACAAGTTCGGCGAACTTTTGACTCGGAAGATTCAATCCAAGAAAAGGCTTGTCGAAATCCTCGATAAAAACGGGGAAATTAACGAATCGATAATCCCGCTTCGCTCGAGTTTTCCCAACGCGTGGGTCAACGTCGCTTACGGTTGCAACAATTTCTGTTCGTACTGCATCGTCCCTTACGTCAGAGGACGCGAACGCAGCCGCAAGACGGAAAATATCGTCGCGGAAGTCAAATCGCTCGTCGAAAACGGGTATAAGGAAATAACCTTGCTCGGTCAAAACGTCAATTCGTACGGAAAAGACCTCGACGACGGCTCGTCGTTTGCAAACCTTTTGAACGAAATCGACAAAATCGACGGCAAATTCCGTTTGAGATTTATGTCAAACCACCCGAAGGATCTCACCGTCGAAGTCGTCGAAGCAATAAAGAATAACAGACACGCGTGCAAGGCGATACATTTGCCCGTACAATCGGGATCGGACAGAGTTCTAAAGGAGATGAACCGCCGTTATTCGAGAGAAAACTTCCTCGAAAAAGTCGGTTTTATCCGCAAAATCATTCCCGATTGTGCCATAACGACCGACATTATCGTCGGTTTCCCGACCGAAACCGAAGAAGAATTTCTCGATACGGTATCTCTCGTTAAGCAAGTCGAGTTCGACGGAGCGTTTACTTTCGTCTATTCGCCGAGAGAAGGAACTAAAGCCGCCGCTATGAAAGAGCAGATTTCGCCCAACGAGAAAAAGGACAGAATAATGCGCCTCGTCGACGTTCAAAACGAGATAAACAGAACGAAATCTCTCGAATACGTCGGCAAAACCGTCGAAATTCTTTTCGAGGATTACGACGAGAAAAAAGGCAAATATATGGGACGCGACGAGCGCGGCAGAATGGCGTATTGCGACAGCTCGGAGAACGTCGTCGGAAAATTCGCTCAAGTCGAAATAACTTCGACGGGCGGAATGTCTTTAATGGGGGAAATTCGAAAGATAATCGATTAAAATGGCAAAAAAAGAAAAGTCGCCGATGATGCGACATTACGACGGAATAAAGGCTCAAAATCCCGACTGCATAATTTTTTATAGACTCGGCGATTTTTACGAGATGTTTTACGACGACGCGGTCAAAGCGTCCAAGATTTTGGATTTGACGCTTACGGGAAGAGACTGCGGCTTGGACGAACGCGCCCCGATGTGCGGAGTTCCTTATCACGCAGCAAACGAATATATCGCCAAACTCGTCGCCGCGGGCGAAAAAGTCGCCGTTTGCGAGCAGCTCGAAGACCCGTCCGAGGCAAAAGGCTTGGTCGAGAGAGGCATCGTTAAGATTATAACTGCCGGAACTCTTACCGAAGACGAACTTCTCGACGAAAAAACCAACAACTTCATCGCTTGCGTCTTTTATTCGGAAAAGGACGCGGGGTACGCTTGGTGCGACATTACGACGGGCGATTTCTTCGCAAAAAAATGCGAATCCAAAAGGCTCGTGGAGGAGATTTCCGACAATCTTCTCAGAATTAACCCCTCCGAGATCATTTGCAACGAAAAACTTTCGGTTCTCGCTCAAGATTTGCCGGTAGTCGCCCACAAGATTCTTCCGCCTTTCAAAAAGACTCAAGAGGAATATTTCTCGGTCAGAAACGCCGAGAATACCCTGAAAGAACAATTCGGCGTAATCTCCTTCCAAGCGTTCGGAATTGCCGACTCGTCGGAAACCGTTCGAGCCGCCGGAGCGTTGGTCGCGTATTTGAAAGACACTCAAAAAAGAGCTCTCGTCAACGTCAACGGAATCAAGATAGAGACCGCTCAAGAATATATGTATCTCGACTCGTCGGCGATACGCAATCTCGAATTGACGAAAAACGCACGCGATTCGAGACGTTACGGTTCGCTTTTACACGTTTTGGATAAAACCGACACGGCAATGGGAGCGAGAACGTTAAACTCTTGGATATTGTCCCCTCTTCAGAGCAAGGAAAAAATCGAATACCGTCTTAACGGCGTCGAGGAACTCTTTAAAAACCCGATGTTAAAGGGCGGAATTTCCGAGCAAATGAAATTCGTTCGCGACACCGAAAGACTTTCGGGCAAAATTTCAAACGGAAATTTAACGCCGAGAGATTGTTTTGTCCTCGGCGAATCGTTAAGCGCTTTTCCGAACATAAAACTTCATCTCTTCGGAGTTAATTCGCAAATTTTAAAAGACGTCGACGAAACGATCGCCGATTTTACCGACGTCGCGAAAATTTTGAGGGACGCCATTTCAGAAACGGCGACAAAAATCGCCAAGGACGGCGGTTATATCAGAGACGGATTCGACCCCGAACTCGATAGATTGCGCAGAGTAAAGAACGATTCCGCGGCGATTATTAAGGATATCGAGAGCAGAGAACGCGAAGCGACGGGAATAAAGAACCTAAAAATCGGGTATAACAGAGTGTTCGGATACTATATCGAAGTAACCAACTCTTTCAAAAGTCTCGTCCCTTATAATTACGTCAGAAAACAAACCTTAACGGGCGCCGAAAGATATATCACCGAGGAATTGAAAAACGTCGAGACGGATATACTGTCGAGCGACGAAAAAGCGCTTAAACTCGAAGCGTCGATTTTCGCAAAAATCAAGACGCTTCTCCTCGACAACGTCAAAAAAATTCAACGCAGTTCCAAGGCGATAGCGTGTTTGGACGCTCTTTGTTCGCTCGCTACCGCCGCTAAGAAAAACGGGTACGTTCGCCCCGAAATAACCGAAGACGGCCGCTTGGACGTCGTCGGAGGCAGACACCCCGTCGTCGAGACCGTTTCGAGCGAACCGTTCGTTTCAAACGACGCCTATCTCGATTCGGACGAAAACAGAATAATGATCGTAACCGGTCCGAATATGGCGGGAAAGAGCACTTATATGAGACAAATCGCTCTTATCGCGATTATGGCTCATATCGGAAGTTTCGTACCTTGCAAATCGGCGTCGATTCCCGTAATCGACAAGATTTTCACAAGGGTCGGAGCAAACGACAATCTCATATTCAACCAAAGCACCTTTATGGTCGAAATGACCGAGGTCGCGTCCATTCTTCTAAACGCCACGAGCAAGAGTTTGCTTATACTCGACGAAGTCGGAAGAGGAACAAGCACTTACGACGGCCTTTCCATCGCGTGGGCGGTCATCGAATATCTTTCCGAAAAAATAAAAGCAAAAACTCTCTTTGCGACCCATTATCACGAACTTTCCGAACTCGAAGGTCGTTTGAACGGCGTGAAAAACTATAAAATAACCGTACGCGAACTCGGCGGTAAAATCGTGTTTTTGAGAAAAATCGCAAGGGGAAGCGCAAACAGAAGTTTCGGTATCGAAGTCGCTTCGCTTGCCGGCGTTCCGAAAGACGTAACCGACAGAGCAAAGCTTATTCTCAAAAACTTAGAAAAGAACGATTTGACCAAGAACAAAGCCGAAGTCGAAATCGTCGAAGAAAAAGACGAGACGACCTTGAGCGAGGTCGAAGAAATTTTAGCCGAAATCGACGTCAATTCGATGACGCCGATGGACGCGTTGAAATTGGTCTACGATTTAAAAAATAAATTAAACGAACGATAATATGCCGACAATCAATCTATTAGACAAAAAAGTATATAACAGAATTGCCGCGGGCGAAGTCGTCGAGAGACCCTTTTCGGTCGTCAAAGAACTCGTCGAAAACGCGATCGACGCCGGAGCGGACGATATCGAAATAACCGTCGAAGACGGCGGAAAATCCTTGATACGAGTCGCCGACAACGGTTGCGGAATTTCGGCGGAAGACTTAAAAAAAGCCTTCTTGCCCCACGCGACGAGCAAAATTAAAGACGTCGACGATCTCGACTATATAAGCACTCTCGGGTTTAGAGGAGAGGCTCTCGCCTCGATCGGATCGGTATCCGAGGCTTCAATCGTCTCAAAGACGAAAGACGACGAAATGGGACGAATCGTGACGTGCAAGGGCGGAGAAATCGGCGAAGTAGACATTTATCCGTCCGACGTAGGAACTATCGTTTCAGTCGAAAATCTCTTCTTTAACACTCCGGCGAGAGCAAAGTTTTTAAAGCCTTCGAAGAGCGAGGAGACGGACGTGACGAATATCGTCGCCAGAATGATTTTAGCCCATTCGGACATTGCCTTTAAATACGTCGCCGACGGGAAAACCGTTCTTCAATCGTACGGCGGAGGATTGGACGAGGCTATAATCCAAATTTACGGATACGAAACGATAACCGATTGCATAAAAATAGAAACCGAAAAAAACGGAATGAAAATAAGCGGATATCTCGGTCATTACTATTTTACTAAACCGAACAGAACGTACCAAACGATTATCTTAAACGGAAGATATATCGTAAACAATTCCATTCAATCGGCGATTCACAACGCTTACGCCGGGTACTTAATGAAGAGAAAATACCCGTTTTACGTCCTCGAGATAGAAATGTCTCCCGAGACGGTCGACGTCAACGTTCACCCGAACAAAACGGACGTTAGATTCGTCGACAATCAAGTCGTTTACGGAACTCTTTATTCTATAGTATCAAAAGTCTTGGAGGGGTCGCCGGCGGCGTTGCAAATCGTAAAACCCAACAATTATCTTTCAATCGACCCCGGAAGCAAACCCGTCGTTAAGGTTTCTCCCGTCAAGGAAGAAGACATCAGGCAAATTCATTGCGATCGACCGTTCGTGTCGACTTTCGGGCAAAGTTTGGAAAAAACTTCGCTCGTTTGCAAAGACGTCGACGACGCTCAAGAAAACGAGACAAAGACGAAAGCGATTGATTTTTCCGATTATCTCGACGAAAAAGATAAAAAAGAAAGAGAAAAGAAAGACAAAGAAATTGACGATATTTTCGCCGAAAACAAAAAATATATTCAACGTTTAGAGCAAGAAAAAGCCGAAAAAGAGGCTAAAAAAGCATTGCAAGAGAGTTTGACCGTCGAAACGCCAATAAGAGTCGTCGGGCAAGTTTTGACGACATATCTCGTCTTGGAGAGAGGCGACGACGTATACCTTGTCGATCAACACGCCGCGCACGAAAGGCTTTTATACGATAAGTTTATGGCGGAATACAAAAACGGCGTAATCGCCGAGCAGACGATGCTTTTCCCGTATACATTGAGAGTTAACGACAAAGAATCCGAACTCATTCGAAAGAGATTTTCCGAACTTAGAAGAATGGGATTCGACATAAACGAATACGACGAAAACGTTTTCAACGTCTATTCGTCTCCGCTCGCGCTTGAAAACATAAACTTGAAATCGTTTTTCGACGACGTTTTGTCGGACTCCGATTTTAAAAGAGAGAACGTTCCCGAAATCCTCCACGAAAAAATCGCCTCCAAAGCGTGTAAAGCGGCGATAAAATCGGGAAAAACTTTAAGTCAGAACGAAATCGACGCGCTGCTGAAAGCGATGAACGAAGATATGACCCTTCGTTGTCCGCACGGGCGTCCAGTTTCGGTCAAAATTACGCGAACCGAAATCGACAAATGGTTCAAACGCATAGTATGAAAGATAAAATAATCGTCGTATGCGGTCCGACTGCGTCGGGAAAAACGTCTTTGTCGATAGAAATAGCCGAAAGATTTAACGGAGAAGTAATATCCGCCGATTCGGTATCTATATATCGCGGACTTAACGTCGGCTCGGCAAAACCGACGATAGAAGAGAGAAGGGGAATTCCTCATCATATGATCGATATCGTCGACCCTAACGACGAATTTTCGGTGTCCGACTACGAAAATGGAGCGTTGGTTGCGAT
>CAZVPW010000072.1:0-6401 GCA_964629115.1 uncultured Acidiphilium sp. | reverse complement strand
TGCATACGAGGATACGACCGAGCCCGTTACGACGTAATCTCCTCTCGGTTTCGCTTGTTTTGCTCGAAATTCAAAGCGAGCCGAAGCCGTCAAAAACCCGAGTAAACAAAACGCCGCCAACCACAACGCGACGACGCAATACTTGCCGATTTTTCTTCCGCGACAAAGCACGGCGATAAAAAGCGAAAAGGACAAAACGACGATTTCGGCAAGGGCAAGCGCGAGAAAACCGTATCCGCGGTATTTCCCGAAAAAGAATATTCCGACGGCAAACGACAACGCCGCGAAAACAATCGGTCTGAAATTTACGATCCTTTTTAAATCTCGTAAGTCTTCCCCTCTTCCGCTATCCGACATCTTTCTTCCCCTTGCGTTTCTCGAATTATTTCATCTTCCGTATATAACGGACAAATATGGGTAATAATCGACTTATTGCCATACTTTTGCGTATACTCGACGCATTTTCTAACGCTTAAATGCGGACTTTGCTCGGAATAATCTCTCTCGATAAGCCCGCCATCGACAAGCGTTAAATCGACCGAATCGAAAAACTTTTTGAGCGACGAACAATCGTTCGTATCTCCGCCGTAAGCAAATCTTTTCCGCCCGTCGGAGGCTATAACGCCGAACGAAGGCTCGGGGTGTCTACCCTCGTAAAACATAAATTTATCTCCTCCGAGTTCGGCTTCGTAACCGTTCGAAAGTTCGATAATTTCAAAACACGAAAACGAACGAGCCAAGCAAGCTAAAGGAGAAGACGAATGCGGACAAAAAAGTTTTATCGCCCCGTCAAAAAGCCTTCGCTTCTTTAACTGTTCGAGATAATACGCCAAAACGGCGAGATCCGACGAGTGATCGGCGTGAAAATGAGAAATAAAAATCGCGGATATCTTCGTTAAATCTATTCTTTCTTGCAATCTGGCGAAAGAACCGCTTCCCATATCCATAATAAGGACGTTTTCGTCCGTCTCCAACAAATAACAGCTCGTCGCTCCGCCGCGCTTCGGAAATGGTCCGTATTTCCCGATAACGGTTAATTTCATTTTATTCCTCCAAACGGTTTGCTAATTATATTTTTTGCGCTATAATATCATAGAGGCTTGCAAAAGCGTTTTTATCGATTTTTCTTCGACAATTTGCGACAACGCAAACGACTTTAAATACTTTGCGACGCTTTGCTCGTTGCTTGCCCGTACGCCGTTTTGGTAATAAACGGCAAAAAATTCATAGACGAAATGCCCTCGGCGTTCGAAACGGAAGTTAATCGGATCTGCAAATCAAAAAACGGGAGCGGAACGTCTCTGATAATACTTTATAACCGCGACCGCGTTTAAACGGGTCTATACGGACGGGAAAAAGGATTTATCGAGCGCGCACCCACCTGCCATCGGAGCGGGTTGATTTTTCTTCGCGTACGGCGCTCGCGGGTTTTTTTTCGGGAATTTTAACTCTATACGACAATTCGCTCGACAATCCGCGCTCGCGGGTTTTTATTTTTACGGGAAATTTACCCCTTAGCCTTTTCGACGGCAAATTCAAGTTCGTAATCGACGCCGTCGACAACGGTCGGCTCGAAAATTCTGTCCGAATATCTCGAAAGATTTTTAGTCACGCCGACTCCGTGAATAGTCTCGCCCGAAAGAGGCCAATATATCTTCGCGGTCGTCAAACGCAAGGCGTCTCCCGACAAAGGATTGACATAAGTCGTCTGCATAATCCCCTTGCCGTAAGTCCTATAGGTAAGACCGCTTTCCAATTTATAAGCCGACAAGACGACGCTCGCAATTCCCTTTTTATCGTAGTCGAGTATGGCGCCGATTAACGCCTCGGACGCGGACGCCGTATCGACGTTTGCCAAGATAATAATCTTTTCAAAGTTATAAGCCGAATAATCGACCTTATCGGAAACGAATTTCTCTTCGCTCCCGTCTTTATATATCGCTTTTGAAATAAGGACTTTCGACCCGTCCTCGGCGTCGATAAAATGAGCCGCGACAGATTCCAAAATATCCATAAAGCCTCCGCCGTTCGAGCGAAGATCGAGAATCAACTTTGTTTTTCCGTCGGTTTTGAACTTGTTCATCGCCGCGGCAATTTGCCCGACGGATCCGTTTAAACCGCTCTCCGTCCCGCTGAACGAAGTATATTTCAAGTACGCCGTCGAGGAATCGAACGAGGGATTTCCGTCGGAATATCGAACAAACGACATATTCGAGCCGTTCGCGTCGTTAAATCTATACGACGACGAGTCGTCTTCGTAAAACACGAACGTTTCGCGATAATCTTCCTTTGCCAGTTCGAAAATCTTCTCCTCTTCGCCGTATAGAATCTTCATCGCAAAGGCTTGGTTTGCCGAAATTGAATCCAACTTGGCTTTCAATCGGTCGTACGTCTGAATCTCTTCAAAATCGGTATCGGTTATCGACTTTATCGCCTTGACCTTGCCGCCTGCGACGACGCCGGCTTTTTCGGCGGGAGAATTGCCGTTAACCGAGTAAATAGTCAATCCGTCGCGAAGAAAAGTCGCTCCGATTCCAGCTCTAACGCCCTTGTCCGACTGCTTTAACGCGTCGTATTCCTCGGCGGTATAATATCTCGAATACCTATCGAGCACGCTGTTCGCCATAGTCGAAACGTAGTTTTCGTCGGCGTCCAGATAATTCTTTTTATATTGTCTCGATATAAAGTCTAAAGCGGCGAGATCGGGGTTCGTCCAACTTCTCGCAAAAAAACCCAAACAAAACGACGCGGCGACCAAAAGGACGCTCAAGCAGATTGACCAAACCCTCTTTTTCAAATCAACGCCTCCAAAAAGCGCGGCTATAAGCCGTTTATTAAATACTTACCCGAGCAATTTATACAAAATCGTTATAAGTCTGAAAGTCATCGCGTCGCGGAATTTTCTTATGTCGAGCCCGGTCGCGCGTTCTATTTTGTCAAGCCTATACATCAAAGTGTTTCTGTGCATAAACAAGTTGCGCGACGCCTCGGACACGTTCAAATTCGACTTCAAAAACTCAGTCGCGGTCTCGAGCATTTCGGCGTCCGCAAAGACGTTTTTCGTCTCGGGTTCGGACAACACGTTTAAAAACTCCTCGAGTTTATATCTCGGAAGATCCTCGAGCATTTTAACGAGAACGTAATCCTTATACGTCGCCGCTTTGGCGTTAGACTCAAACAAGCCGCTCATTCTTATCGCCGTCGTCGCTTGTTTATACGAAACGGCGCTGTCGGCAAATCCGTCGACGGTAGATCCGACTCCGACTCTAACCGAAATTCCGAGTTCTTCCTCGACCGACTGAGCGATCAAGTAAGCGAAATCGGCGAGCGACGGAAATTCTCCGTCCTGCGCGTTCACGTCCGAAAATCTGACGTAGGCGCACGCAAAATCGTCGATCGCAACAACGATATCGTTCGCGCCGGTTTTGAAGTTTTCAAGGAAATCGACGAGATCGGACGCCGCTCTGCCGTCTTGAATATAAACGACGAACGCCGAGCACGGCGCTTCGGGAACGCCGAATTTTCGCATATCTCTGTTCGCTTGAGCAACGCTTCGTTCGCCGAGCAATATACTTTTCAACGCGTCTTTTTTGCTCGTCGGAGTTTCGCCCTTGCCGCCGTTTTCAAACAAAAAACAAACGAAAGACGCGAGAGTCTTGCCATCGTCGCCCGTTTTACGGATATATCCGACGTATTCGTCCGTCCTAAATCTAAATTTAAAATAAGTCTTGTCTCCCTCGGATACCGGCTCGACGCCCGTTATCTTGCCTTTCGCTCGCTCGTTCTTCTCGCCGTCGATAGGAGAATAAAACTCGTCTCCGTCGTCTATGTAAACTCTGACGACTTCGCCCGTTCTTTCCTTTATCGAATCTATAAGTCCAATTATTTCGCTATCCATATTTTTATCCCTTTATTCCGCGGAACAATTTTCTCGCCGCGGCGCAAAAACTCGCGCATTCTTTTGCGTCTAAACGCAGAGAATCGAACGCGATTCTGTATTTGTAAAAAAAGGCGTACCGCTCGGCGAGAACGTCGCCGCCCTCTATCGGAAAAACCGTTTCGAACCCGTCGCCGTCTTTTGCGAACGCTTTCGATATTTTTTCGCCGCCGAATCCTTGACTCTTCAACGAGCCCATTATGCGTTTTTCCATTTCGATAAGCGAGAAAAGTATAAACGACGCAAAGTCTTCCGATTTGACGTTTTTTAACAAAAACTCGGTTATCTCGAAGCCGTCGTTCAACGGTTCGGAAACGTAGTTAAAATCAAAAGACCGCTCTATAAGTCGATTAAACTCCCGTACGGTCGAATATCGAAAGAAAAATCCGACCGCCGACGCGTAGAGTTTTCCGCAGTTTCCAACGACCGACGTCGAGCCTCGTTTTCTAAACACGCGAACAAAATCGTCGCCCGTCGAAAAACAAGCGGAGTCGCTCGTAGCCTTTATCGACGCGCGCCTGTTTTGGATTTTTAAATATTCGAGCAAAGTCTCGTATTCCCCGTTGCCCGAAACTTTAAAACCGAGCCCGTCGACGACCTTCTTTTGTCCGTCAAACAGAGCCGCTTTCGCCAATTTGTCGACCCGTTCGTTATAGGAGTTGTTGGCGTGCCCTTTAACTTTCTCGAAAGAGATTTGCAAACCGCCTTCGTATCGCCGCAACGTCTCGACGTAAAAACAAGAAATCGCGCTCTTGGCGCCCCATCTTCCCGTAGCCCACGCCGACAAACCCTCGTAGTCGTGATAAATCTTCAATTTGTCGTATCCGTTCAAAAAAGCGAATTTAACCGCCGCGAGAACGCCGAGAACCTCTCCGGATACGTTTCTCGAGGGCAAATACGCCTTTTCCTCTCCGCGATTGCAAAACTCTCGCTCCTCGCCGTTTGGAGAAATGAACGCGACGCCGTAAGAATAGGCGTTCGCTCGTTCGTCAAAACTCCCGTCGGTATACGCAACGGCAAAGCCGTCTGCCAAGTCCGCGTCCATTCTATCCTTGGCGTAATCCTTGCCGTCAAGAAAAGAACGAGCCTCCTCTTCGCTCGAAAAACTCTTATATTTATAGCCTTTTTTCCCCTCGAGAAAAGCCTTGCAACTCTCCCAATCGGAAAAAAGACGTTTTTCTTCGCCTTTCGCGGCGTAAAACTTAGAAGCCAATCGTTCCTCTCCGAATTTGCCGCCAAAATCGCGTTTACGGCAAAATATTACTCTTTATCTATAATTTTAGCGCAAACGAGTTTTATTTTCAAGCAAAAATAATTTTTAAGAGAAAATTATCGCTTTTTTTGTCGTTTCGACACATTATCGCAATCGAAAGCGTAATATAAAGTATGTTAAAATTAAAATATAACGTCGCGATAATCGGAGCGACCGGACTAGTCGGAAAAAAATTCGTTCAAACGCTCGAACATCTCCGTTTCCCGATCGGAAACCTCAGACTTTTCGCCTCGCAAAAAAACATCGGAAAAAAAACTCTCGCTTTCGGCAAGATTCTCCCATTGGAATCGCTCGAAAACAACAACCTTGAAAATATCGACGTAGCGTTCTTCGCAACCGATAAGGACGTCTCGTTAAAATACGCTCCCGTTTTTGAAAAACTCGGAACGATCGTCGTCGACAATTCGAGCGCGTTTAGACAAGATAAAGACGTTCCTCTCGTTATTCCCGAAATCAACCCCGAAAAAATCTTCTCGTCAGGCCGTAAAATAATCGCCAACCCGAATTGCTCGACTATCGTCGCATTGACGCCGCTTAAAAACGTATATAAAAAATACCGCCTTAAACAATTAATCTTTTCCACCTATCAATCGGTCAGCGGCAACGGTAGAGACGGTATAGCCGACCTTTTGAGGACGCGGCAAGGATTTTCTCCGAGTTTTTACCCTCTCAATATCGCAAAAACTATACTTCCGCAAATCGGCGATATAGACGAGAACGGCGAGAGCGAAGAAGAGAAAAAAATGGCAAACGAAACAAAGAAAATTCTTGGAGCAGACGTCGCGGTTTCCGCGACGTGCGTCAGAGTTCCGACCGAAAATTGCCACGGCGTCGCCGTGGAAGCGAACTTTGACCACCCGATTGACCTTGACGAGATAAAAAAAGAAATGATTTTTGATGGAGTTAAACATTCCGACCTCCCGAATTTTGGCGAGGCGGACGGAAATGCGAATATTTTCTTCGGAAGATTGCGAAAAAGCAGAGTTTTCGACAACGGAATTTCCTTTTTTTCGGTCGGAGACAACCTTTTGAAAGGTGCCTCTCTAAATGCCGTTCAAATCGCCGAAATAATCGTAAAATAATCAAAAAAAATTTTTAAAAATACTCGAAAACGTTTGACATTACCGAAATATTTTGATAGAATATACAAGCATTGTGAGTGAGATGCGGGTGTAGTTCAATGGTCGAACC
>CAZVPW010000071.1:0-6464 GCA_964629115.1 uncultured Acidiphilium sp. | reverse complement strand
GGGGATATAGAGACAGAGATCTTCTCGAAAGCGTCGGGGCGACGGTCTTTGCAAAAACCGCGGACGAGTTATACGAATTGATAAAAAGTTTTTAGTTTTTTAGAGGGAAATTTTAAGCGAGACGAAAACCTCGCAAATCTCGATCGTCTTTTTGTCGATTGGGTTAAATTTATTGAAAAAAACGGCGCGCCGAGCGATAATTTGTCGCTCGGCGTTGACTTTTTTGCTAAATTTATATATAATGAAAGAAAAAACGGAGAAATAAAATGGCATTTTCGAAATATCTCGACGGGAAAAGGCAACTCGCTCGAGATTTGGTCGCCGAACTCGGGAAGACGTTTGCTTACGTCGGCGTTCTCGGGTCGGACGTTAACGAAACTCAATATACGGCTGATTTTCGCTCGTCGAGCGTCAGAGAGGGGTCTTCCGAGCGCGGCTTTGTCGTCAAGATGAGCGACGGCGGAGCGTTTTACGAGTATTCTCTCGACGATTTCTCGGGAGACGCGTCGTCGCTTGCGGCGAAAATTATAGAGGCGACGAAAATATCGACGTCTCTCGAAAATTCGGTCGTAAAACCCCTTTCGATTCCCAAGGACGAACCTCTCAAAAAGTCTTTCGAGAGGGAAATCGATTTCGACGAGTATACGGACGAGAAACTTCTCGCCTTCTGTTCGTCGATAAAGGACGAAATCAAAAAGAAGAGCGATAAGATTGTCAACGCCGTCTGTATTCTCAGACCCTTTTCGGTTTCTAAACTTTTCGTGTCTAAAAACAGAGAGCTCGACCAGACTTACGGATGGTGCAACGCCATGGCTTTGGCTGTCTATCGCGACGGGAAAGTCGTCAGAGCGAGAGAGGACGCTTATTCGACAAAAATCGCCGACGTCGTAAAAGAACTTCCCTTAAAACTCGACGCTCTCGTAAAAAAAGCCGAACGTTTGGCTTCCGCCCGTCCGATAAAACCGGGAGTATACGATATCATAACCGACAGTTCGATTACGGGGCTTATCGCCCACGAGGCTTTCGGTCACGGCGTCGAGATGGATCAATTCGTCAAGGACAGAGCGTTGGCTAAACGATACGTCGGAAAATACGTCGCGTCTCCCATAGTCAATATGAGAGACGGAGCGGCGGCGACTTTGTCGGCGGCGTCTTTCTTCTTTGACGACGACGGCGTTTTGGCGAGCGATACCCAAATCATAAAGGACGGAATCCTCGTCGGCGGCTTATGCGACGCCGTTTCGGCTTGTCAATTGGGGGTCGAGCCCACGGGAAACGGCAGACGAGAGAGTTTCAAACGCAAGGCGTACTCTCGAATGACCAACACTTTCTTCGAGGGCGGAAAGGATACTCTCGAGGATATGATCGCGTCGGTCAAACACGGCTATATGTTGTTTGAAACCAACAACGGAATGGAAGATCCAAAGAATTGGCAAATTCAATGTACCGCGGAATACGGAATAGAGATAGTAGACGGAAAACTCACCGATAATTACGTCGCTCCCGTCGTCATAAGCGGCGGAGTCGTCGATTTGTTGAAATCGATAACGATGATTTCGAAAGACGTCGAAATTATCGGAGCCGGAATGTGCGGCAAGGGCTATAAAGAATGGGTTAAGGTCACCGACGGCGGACCGGCGCTCAAAGCGAGGGCGAAATTGGCATGATTGACGTTATAAAATTACTTAAAAAGAACAAGGATATAACCGATTATAGGACGGTGGCTTCGAAAGTTAAAACGTACGAGGCGTTTTTCGTTCTCGGGAAACTCGAGACGGTCAGATCGGCGGCGTATACCGACGTCCAAGCGACCGTTTACAGAGATATCGACGGGGCTAAGGGAGAATCTTCGTTCGCCGTATGCTCTTCCTCGACCGAACGAGAGGTTGAAGAGAAGATTGCCGCGGCGGCAAATAGGGCGAAACTCGCTTTGAACGAGCCCTACGAAATCCCGTCGGGGGATCGTTTGGTCGGCGAGGTTCCGTCCAATATTCCGAACTACGAACCGAGAGAACTCGCCGCCAAAATCGCGGCGGCGGTCAAAAAAGCCGACGCTTACGAGAAGGGCTCGATAAACGCTCTCGAAATATTTATTTACAGACGCGAGATAAACGTCAAGAACGGCAGAGGAATAGATAAAACCGAGGTTAAATACGACGCGATGGTCGAGGCGATACCGACGTGGAACGACGGAGACGAGTCGGTCGAGTTGTACGAGTCTTATTGGTTTACCGATTTCGACGAGGAAGCCGTAATAAAAGAGATCGACTCTAAACTGAGAGAAGTCAGAGACCGTCGCGAGGCGAAAAAGCCCGCCGAAAAGATAACGGCGAAAGTCGTTTTAAACGCGAAAGAGGCGGCGGAACTATTTACGGAGATAGCGAGCGATCTCAATTACGCGACGGCGTATTCTCATTCTAATTATAAAAACGTCGGAGACTTCTGGCAGAGCGGCGACGAGGGCGACAAATTGACGGTTACGATGAAAGGCTCCGCGAAGGGCAGCAGATATTCGGCGGTGTTCGACGCGGACGGCGTGACTCTCGTCGATAGAAAAATCATAGAGAACGGAAAGGTCGTCGCGAGATACGGTTCGAACAGATTTGCGAGTTACCTCGGCGAAACGCCCACGGGAAACCTCGCTTGCGTGGAGGTGGAAAAGGGAAGTTTGACGGAAACCAAATTGAAGTCGGAGCCCTACCTCGAATGCGTTTCTTTGTCGGGGCTCCAGATAGATCTTTATAACGATTATATCGGCGGAGAAATAAGACTCGCATACTATTTCGACGGGCAAAAAACTTTTCCCGTCACGGGGATAGCGATGAGCGGAAGACTTTCGAGCGTTTTGGAAAGCGTCGAGCTTTCGGACGAGGCGACTACCTACGAAAACTATCGCGGACCGAGCAAAATCGCGTTAAAGGGATTGGAAATTCTCTAAAAGCGAGCAAAATCTCGTCAAACTTCGAAAAAAGAGTTGACGAAGCAAATCAAAAATGATATACTACGCTATGTATTTAACTGCGAACGTATGCGTTGCGGCTAATTTACTATGCTTTCTTTAAACGGAATAGGGTCCGTTTTCAGAATATCCATTACTATAAGGAGGTAAAAAAATGCCAACCATCAACCAACTTATCAAGCAAGGCAGAGTTACGGCGAAGGACAAGTGCAAGACTCCCATCATGGATCATTGCCCGCAAAAGAGAGGCGTATGCCTTTCGGTTACGACGACTTCTCCCAAGAAGCCTAACTCGGCTCTTCGTAAGATTGCGAGAGTACGTCTCACCAACAAGCAAGAAGGAACGGTTTACATTCCCGGCGAAGGACACAACCTTCAGGAGCACAGTTCCGTTCTCATTCGCGGCGGCAGGGTCAGAGATCTCCCCGGCGTAAGATATCACATCATACGCGGAACTTTGGACACCGCGGGCGTTGCGAAGAGAAAACAAGCAAGAAGCAAATACGGCGCTAAACGCCCCAAATAATCTTTTTGCAAAAATTACAAAATCCTACTTATGGCGGAATTCTGAAAACGCCCGAAAAGTAGGCAGTACGACGTTTTGAACGTCGGAAGGTTCGCTCCCGCGACAAGCGGTTTAAGAGCGATAGCCGTACCGGGTTAAGACGCCCCGAAAAGGGGTTAACCCTAAAAAATTTAAAGGAGGACAACAAAAATGCCAAGAAGAGGTAGCGTGCCTAAGAGAGACGTATTACCGGATCCCATATACGGCAGCAAAGTGCTTACCAAACTCATAAACCAAGTAATGCTCGACGGCAAGAAAGGAACGGCTCAAACGATCGTTTACGACGCTTTGACTAAGTCGGCGACTAAACTCGGCGTAGAGCCCATGGATTTGTTCAACCAAGCGATGAACAACGTTATGCCCCTTCTCGAAGTAAAGGCGAGAAGAGTAGGCGGATCGAACTATCAAGTTCCCATCGAAATCAGACCCGAGAGAAGACAAACCCTCGCCATCCGTTGGATAGTAGCGAGCGCCAGAAAGAGAAGCGACCGCGAGATGAGCAACAAGCTCGCGTCCGAACTTATGGACGCTTACAACAACGCCGGCGGCGCCGTCAAGAAGAAAGAAGATACTCACAGAATGGCGGAAGCAAACAAGGCGTTTGCTCACTATCGTTGGTAATTTCGGTTTTTCGTTTTCGAGAATTCGGAATTGTTTAGATTAAGGAGTAAATTTACAATATGCCAAGACAATATGACTTACAACATACCAGAAACATCGGTATAATGGCTCATATCGACGCGGGTAAAACGACGACGACCGAGAGAATTCTCTTCTATACGGGAAAAACTCACAAGCTCGGCGAAACCCACGACGGATCCGCCACGATGGACTTCATGGTACAAGAGCAAGAAAGAGGTATAACGATTGCCTCCGCCGCGACCACTTGTTTCTGGAAAGACAACAGAATCAACATCATCGACACTCCCGGACACGTCGACTTCACCGTAGAAGTCGAAAGATCCTTGAGAGTTCTCGACGGCGCGGTCGCGACCTTCTGCGCGAAGGGCGGCGTAGAGCCTCAATCGGAAACCGTATGGCGTCAAGCCGACAAGTATAACGTTCCGCGTATCGCTTATATCAATAAGATGGATATCAACGGCGCTAACTTCGACAACGCCGTCAAGATGATGAGAGAAAGGTTAAAATCCAACGCCGTTCCCATCTGCCTTCCCATCGGTAAGGAAGATACTTTCTGCGGAATAATCGACCTCGTTCAAAACGACGCCATCATTTATCACGACGACCTCGGCAAAGATTTCACCGTCGGACCTATCCCGGCAGATTACGCCGACGCCGCGGAAGAAGCGAGAATGGCTCTTATGGAAGTCTGCGCCGAGCAAGACGACGAGCTTATGGAGAAATTCTTCGAAACGGGCGAACTTACTCCCGAAGAGATGAAGAGAGCCATAAGAAAAGGTACTCTTGCCATGAAGATTAACCCCGTCCTTTGCGGATCGAGTTATAAGAACAGAGGCGTTCAACACCTTCTCGACGCAATCGTCGATTATCTTCCCAGTCCGATAGACGTCGCTCACGTTAAGGGAACCAACCCCGACACCGACGCCGAGGAAGAGAGAAAAACCGACGACGACGAGCCGTTTGCCGGTCTCGCGTTCAAGATCGTAGCCGATCCGTTCGTTGGAAAACTCGCTTACTTCAGAGTTTACTCGGGTTCGATTGCCGCCGGTTCTTACGTTTACAACTCTACCAAGGGTAAAAAAGAAAGAGTCGGAAGAATCGTCTTGATGCACGCCAACCACAGAGAAGAGATAGACAGAATTTATTCGGGAGATATCTGCGCGATAGTCGGTCTTAAGGATACGACGACGGGCGACACGCTCTGCGACGAAGATCATCCGATAATTCTCGAGAAGATGGAATTCCCCGAACCGGTTATTCAAGTAGCCATCGAGCCCAAGACCAAAGCCGGACAAGAGAAGATGACTCTCGCGCTTTTGAAGCTCGCCGAGGAAGACCCCACCTTCAAGTTCTATACCGATAAAGAAACCGGACAAACCATCATCGCGGGAATGGGCGAACTTCACCTCGACATCATCGTCGACAGACTTTTGAGAGAGTTCAAGGTCGAAGCCACCGTCGGAAAACCGCAAGTTTCCTATAAAGAGACGTTCAGAAAAGCCGTCGAAGCCGAAGGAATGTACAAGAGACAATCCGGCGGTAAAGGACAATACGGTCACTGTAAAGTCAGATTCGAGCCCTTGGAGCCGGGCAGCGGTTTCGTGTTCGAAGACGAGACGGTCGGCGGATCTATACCGAAGGAATATATCGAACCCGTCAGAAAGGGTATCGACGAGGCGTCTAAGAACGGTTTCCTTGCCGGATACGAAATGGTCGACTTCAAAGCGACCGTATACGACGGATCTTTCCACGAGGTCGACTCTTCGGAAATGGCGTTCAAGATCGCGGGTTCTCTCGCTTTCAAGGACGGTATGAAGAAGGCTAACCCCGTATTGTTAGAGCCTATAATGAAAGTCGAAATCGTAACTCCCGAAGACTACTTCGGAGACCTTATGGGCAACGTTTCGTCGAGAAGAGGAACCATTCTCGGAACCGAAGACAGAAACGGATCTAAGGTTATCGATTCCTACATTCCGCTTTCCGAGATGTTCGGTTACGCGACCGAACTTCGTTCGAGAACTCAAGGAAGAGGTCAATTCACCATGCAATTCGATCACTTCAACGAGTGCCCGAAGTCGATTTCCGAGAAGATTATCGGAGAGAGATCGGTTAAACACGACGACTAATAACGACTTATCGGCGTAACTGATAAAACAAAGGTTGTTTTACCGCAAAACGGTTATAATACAAAAATAAAAACAATAAAATTCAAAATCAAATTGGAGGAAAAAAACTATGGCAAAAGCAAAATTTGACAGAAGTTTACCGCACGTAAACATCGGTACCATCGGTCACGTC
>CAZVPW010000070.1:0-6514 GCA_964629115.1 uncultured Acidiphilium sp. | reverse complement strand
CCCGCGACCACTGCCTTGTCAAGGCAGCGCTCTATCAACTGAGCTTTTCCCGCTTTTAAAATATATTATATGCTATTCATAACATTTTAGTACCTTCTGTTTTTATATGGTGCCCAGAGGCGGAATCGAACCACCGACACGAGGATTTTCAGTCCTCTGCTCTACCAACTGAGCTATCTGGGCCTATATAAAAAAATGGCGACCTGGATGGGACTCGAACCCACGACCTCTAGCGTGACAGGCTAGCGTTCTAACCAACTGAACTACCAGGCCAAATAAAAAATGGTGGGCACAATAGGGCTCGAACCTATGACCCCCTGCTTGTAAGGCAGATGCTCTCCCAACTGAGCTATGCTCCCGAACTCAATGCTCATATACTATAACAAATTTTTTCGTTTATTGCAAGCGTTTTCAATCGGTTTTTTACAAAAAAATTTGAAAAATTTTAAACCTCTTCCAAAGCGACGAAAAAGTTCGGCTTATGAAAAGATCCGCAAAGAGTCGGATTCAACGCCAAAAGATATTTTTCGGGCTCGCCGCCGTCGGTCTCTATGCGATACGCGTTGAAGAAAACCGAATCTCCATCTTTAAGCCCTATCGACTCGTTAGGCAAGAAAATCTCCGCAACGTACCCGTTCTCGGTCGCCCTTGCCGACGAGACGAAACTTTTTTCAAGCATTTCGGCGGATATGCCCTCGCCGTCGTTTACAATCTTAGCGAAAAATACGGCGCCGTTCGGAGCGACTTCCACCTCGAAATAGCGGCTTTTGTCCTCGCCGACGCATACGAAAACCTCGACGACGTCGCCGTTATAAATAGGTTCGTTGTCGTCTTCGTAAGCCGAAAATCTCTTCGAGTTTTCGCACTCGAAGGAAAAACGGAGCCCGTCCGTCGCTCTTTCAAAATTCAATCCCGTTCTAAAAGGGGCTCTTTCGCCCGTTCTACTGTCTTTTAATTCTGCGTACATAAAAAAATTTTAGCGCTTTGCGCCTCTTTTGTCAAATCAATGACTTGATTTTTTTCGCGCGGCGACTATAATATATGATATGATGAACGACGTATTTTCCAACGGAAGACTTTTTAGGCGCGTCATTTCCGTTCACAATATTTACGGTGTCGATCGCTATTCTCCGACACGCGACCAAAGCGTCCGCGTCGGATACCCGGCGTTTTCCCTCGTATACTGCGATAAAGACGAAGTATCGCTCGAAATTCGCGGCGAAAAACTGCGGATTCCCGAGGGGTATTGCGCCTTCGTATCGCCAAACGTAGAATACGTACTCTCGACTTCCGCCAAGGACGCGCGTATTTTTTACGCCGTGTTCTCGGTCAAGGAAAACTCGATATCCCTCTTTTGCGAAAAAACCTTCAAAGTGTCCCGCTTCGGAAAATCGCTTCTCGCAAAGACGGCGACCTTGGCGTCAGAACTCTTCGAGCCGACATCGATTCGCTCTCTCGCTCGACTCCCCGAGCAAAAACAAGACGTCGGGGCTTTTGTCGAACAAACCGCGAGAGGAACGCTCGAATTGTTCGTTATTGACTGCATAAAACCCTCGTATAAGTCGATTAACAACGAAATATACGACAATGAAACCTCTTCGGAATCGCAGAGAGTAACCGCGGATATTTACTCGTTTTTAAGTCAGAACGTTCAAAAGCGGATTTCGCTCAACGACGTCGCCGAGGCCCTCTTCTTCTCTAAATCGTACGTCAAAACGGCTTTCAAAAAAGAGACGGGCAAGTCTATAATGGAAGCCTTTAACGACCTAAAAATCGACGAGGCGAAGAAAATGATCGAAAACGGATTGTCTATGGCTGAAATTTCCGATCAACTGTCCTTTTGCAACAAAAACTACTTTTCAACTCTGTTCAAATCGAAATGCGGAATGACGCCGATCGAATATAAAAAGAGTCTCGGCCTTTGAAAACCTTAAAAATTCTGGTCTTTTCTTTCGAGATTTTGTTTTATTTTAAGTCGACGGTCGACTCGAAAACGTTTGCAAAAAAACTTAAAAAGCGCTAAAATATAGAAAAAAGCGAGTTGCCGAAAGGCGTAAGTCCAACTTATCAAACGGACTTACGCCTTTTCTTTATCTCGAAAAAGGAGCGCCGAATGAGCGAAAAACTTGCGACAAGCAAAACAAACAAACTTATATGGTCGATGGGTCTGCCGATGATCCTTTCAATGGTACTTCAAGCGCTTTACAACGTCGTCGACACGATGTTCGTAATCAATATGGGCGTGAATGGAACGCTCGGAAACATTGCTCTTTCCGCGGCGTTTCCCATTCAAATTTTGATCGTGGCGGTCGGAGTCGGAACGGGCGTCGGAATCAACGCGGCGCTTTCCAAATCTCTCGGCGAAAACGACGTCGAAAAAGCCAACAAAATTATCGGGAACGGACTTAGCCTTATTGTCGTTTTCTCGGTCGTATTCTTTCTCTTCGGCGCGTTTTTATCGAGCGGTTATATGAAACTGACCGCCGACGATCCGATTGTCGTCGAAATGGGCAAACAATATCTCAAAATATGTTGTTGCGCGTCGATCGGCTCTATCGGTTTCGCGGTCGCCGAGCGATTTCTCATTTCCACGGGCAAAACCGTCCTCTCTATGATCTCGCAGATATACGGCGCGGCGACGAATATAGTCCTCGATTACGTTTTTATTTATCCGCTGCAAATGGGCGTTGCGGGGGCCGCCTACGCGACGATTATCGGACAAATCGTTTCTTTCGTCCTCGCCCTCGTCTTCCACAACGCGGCTAACAAAGGGCTCGAAAGCGGAATAAAACGACTCAAACCCGACGGAAAAATACTAAAATCCGTATATAAAATAGGCTTTCCCGCTTTTTTAATGCAAGGAGCCCTTTCGCTTTCAATGTTCGGAATACTTCTAATCATCGGAACGATCGACGACGCATACTCAAGAAATTTACTGTCGGGCAGTTACGGAATCTACTACAAACTAATGCAAATCGCGCTCTTTGCGTCTTTCGGTTTGTCAAACGCGCTCATTTCCATAACGTCCTTTAACTACGAAACCAAAAACGTCGAAAAGATAAAAGAAACGGCGAAATACGGCGTAATCGACTCGATAATCGTCGCGTTATTAATAACGCTCGTCTATCAAATTTTCGCGAGCCCCATTTCGAAATTATTCGCGTTGACCGTCGATGAAACGGGCGTAATCGCAAAAAGCGACGTTATCGACTCTTGTTCGACGGCTCTGAGAATCGCAACGATAGGATACGCGTTTATGGGATTTAGCGTCGCTGCGCAAGGAGTTTTGCAAGGACTTAACGAGCCGTATTCGCCGCCGATAATCTCCGCCGCGCGACTTTTGATTTTCCCGATACCGCTCGCGTTCTTATTCTCACTATCCGACGCCGTCGCCAAGACGATATGGCTTGCCTTTCCGATATCGGAAATTCTCACCGCAGCGATAGCGTTCGCGGCTCTCAAAAGGTCGTTCAAGAAAAAACTCCCCTTGCTTGAAAAGGCGTGAGAATTTTTTCACGGTCACTGCGAGGGCGTAAATTTTACCCGTCATTGCGACGACTTACTTTTACCGTCATTAGAGTTGTCACGAAATGCCACTATTTATAAAAATAGGTGTGTAAAATGAGTTGGATTTTATAAAATTTCTATAAATTTCACCCACTTAAAATAGAGTTTTTTTATAAAAATTTTAATCTTAATTTTCATTTCGTGACAACTCTATTGCGAGCCTTTGAGAAAGGCGCGGCAATCTCGCTTGAACTATTTTTTACAGTCATTGCAACGAAATATTTTTTACCGTCATTGCGAGGATTTGTTAAAATCCGAAGCAATCTCGCTTGAACTATGCCCCTCGTTTGAGATTGCTTCGGCTCAAAGGAGCCTCGCAATGACATAGAAAAAAGAGCAATGACAAAGAGGAAAGGGAAAGGCGGCTGACATAAGGCAAAAACAAGCTATAACGGGAGAGGAAACTCTCAATAAGGAAGAAAAATAATGGCAATATAAAAATCCGAAGCGCAAACGCGCTTCGGATTTCATTTATCTTTTTTAGTTTTCTTTTCGCTTCGATTACTCGACGGAAGGGGCGTCGGCGTCAACGGGCGCAACGTCCTCGCTTTCGGCAACGGGAGCCGCAACGGCGTCAACGGGAGCTTCCGCGCTTTCTACGACGGGAGCGTCTACAACGTTTGCGTCCGCGCTTTCTGCGACGGGAGCGTCGGCGACGCTTGCGTCAAGATTTTCGGCGTCGATATCGGCGGCGTCTTCGGTTTTGCTCGAATCGTCCGCGTTGACGGCGATATCCGAAGCGTCCTCGGTCTTAACGTCGTCCTCTACGGACGCGACTTCCGCAGCGGTCTTATCCTTCGGCTTCCACAACAAGATAACGACGATCGCGATAAGACAAAGAACGGCAATTCCGAGGAATATAAGCGATTTCCAGTTGTTTTTCAAGAAATCGGTAAATTTAGTGTTAACGAGTTTAACCGCCTCGACCTTATCCTTAACGACGATAACGGCGTTCGCCGAATCTCCGGCGTTCAAAATAGTTTCTTCGGTTCCGTCCGCGGTTCTGGCTTTAACTTCGAACGAGAAACTTCCCATTTGCAAGGGAGTGAACTTCAAAGAGGAAGCCGTGAACGAATCGGCGTCAAAATCGGCGTGCTTGCCAGCTTCGGCAACGACCCAATCGTTGGAACCGTTGGCGCGGAATTTCAAAACGAACTCTTTTCCGTTTGCCGCGGCGCCCGAAACGGTATAAGAAACCGCCGAGTTGCTCTGACCGATTATTCCCTTTTGAGTCTTATTGGAAGAGGAAAGGGTAACGGTGGGAGCGCCGTCCTTACGGTATACGAACGAGAAAACGGGGATTACGAGCGCGTCGGTGTCGGGATCGTGGAATCCGTCGAATTTCTCGACCAAATCCGAATCCTTTTCGGTCGTATTGCCGTCGGGATCGGAGAAAAGAACGTAGAAATAATAGGTTCCGCCGTTAGACGGGGTAAGTTTGAGGTCGGCGGAGTTTTTGCCCGAAGCCGAACTCGAGGAAGTCCAAGAGGAACCGGGGGTCTTTACGAAGACTTTCGCGGTCAACTTATCGACCGAATAAATGGTCGAATCGGTATCGAGAAGATTCCAAATTTCGGACGGCAAAACCACCTTATCGTCGGAATTGAGTTTAACGTTTCCGTCGGCGTCTTTTTCGATACCGCTTTTAACGGCGTCGAGAACGGAAGCGTCGGTTTTCAAAATCAAGCGATCGACGTCGGTCTCTTTAGCAAAAACCTTAACGGTTATCTCGACTCCGCCATAAGTAAGAAGATACTCGTCGAAATAAGAATCGTCGCCCTCGAAAAGTTCCTTAGTATAGTCGAAGGTAATTTTCGTAACGTATTCGACGTTATCTTTTTTGGTAACGGTAACCCAACATTTCGCGGCGGCTTCGGCGTCTACGGCGTCGCCGACGAGTTTCGTAACGTCGGTTCCGTTCTTTTTAACGGACAAATCTTCGTTTTTAAGTTCGTCGGATTCAAAGCCGAGTTCTTTGACCTTATAGTCGACGGCGGCTCTGACCGAGACAACGGGCGACGTTCCCGAACCCTCGGCTGCGTTAGCGAAACCGAGCGGCAACGTTGCGAGAGCAAGGCAAACGCAAAGAAGAAAAGCGAAAATGCCCGAGAATTTTTTATTCTTCATAACTGTAAATACTCCCGAATGAAATATTTTTGGATATAAACACATTCATTTTATACTCTTCGGGAAAATTTGTCAATCTAAAACGGGCGATTTTCGCTATTACTTATATTTTTTTGTCGCGCGACGCGGAACGAGTCCTTTTAACGCGGTCGCCGCGATGACCGAAAGAAATCAAGCGAGATTGCCTTTTTTTACAGTCATTGCGAGGATTTGTCAAAATCCGAAGCAATCTCGCTTGAACTATGCCCCTCGTTTAAGATTGCTTCGTCGCTTCGCTCCTCGCAATGACATAGAAAAAAGAGCAATGACATAAGGGGGAAAGGAGCAATGACATAGAAAAAAGAGCAATAACATGAGGGGCGAAAATGAGCAATGACAATGAAAAAACAAAGCGATGACAAAGCGAAGAGAACAGTGCGCAACGATAAATTAAATCGTAACGACAAAAAAATTTAACCCTTGAGGCGTAGATTCTCCGCGTATAACTCCTCTATCCGACGCTTTAGAGAGACGTTTTCCAACCTCTCTTTTTCGCTTATCCTTTCGCATAAGTCGTTTATTTCGCGTTTTAATTCTTCCAATAATCAATCGCCGACAACGCCGTCTAACGCGCCGTTTCCCGCGCGCTCGGCGCCCGTTTTCTCGTTCGTTCTCCCTTTCGTTCCCTCAAACTCGAAAGCCGTCGCGACCTTTTTCAAATCGTTCGTTTTTTGATTTCCCATTCCTCGTCCTCTTTTTCGTTTTGGGTAAATTATTGACAATTTTAAAGAACAAAATACATACCGAGAGCAAAAAATTAATATAATTAAATATGTATTTC
>CAZVPW010000069.1:0-6514 GCA_964629115.1 uncultured Acidiphilium sp. | reverse complement strand
ATATAGAGTAACCTATACGGCTATCGACAGCGAATATAACGAAGCGACGACCTCTTACGGAATAAACATTCTCGACAAGGTCGCTCCGACGATCAAACTCGGTTCGGCTTCGACGACAGCAAAGGTCGGCGAGACGGTTAAACTTCCCGTAATCAGCGTCTCCGACGACGTCACCGCCGCCGAGAACGTCAAAGTTTACGCCGTTATGAGAACGTCCGACGGAGCATTGATTCCTCTCGGCGCTCACGAGATGACGATCTCGGGCGAGACCTACAAAATCAGATACGCTTATACGTTCGACTACGTCGGCGAATATACCTTTATCGTACTCGCGATGGACGAAGCGGGCAACCAAGCCTTGGCTAAATTCGTCGTTACGGTTACGGCGTAAGGAGGTTAAACAATGAAAAACAGAATTATAACTCTTTTGTTTGCGTTGTGCCTTTGCTTTTGTTTCGTAGTTTCGTGCGGAAATGGCAATCAAGGCAACATCGGCGACGGTTCGACTAACGAAAGCGAATCTGTCGGCGGAAGCGTCGGATCGGAAAGCGGATCCGAATCGGAATCCGAATCGGAGAGTTTCAAAGAATATGAAACTCCCGTCGCCGATCAAGAGCAACATTTGGTCGATCCTTCCAAGCAACTCCATATCGTAAACGTAACGCCCTCGACGAGAAAATTCGTCGAGAAAGGCGCGAAAGTCAACGCGACCGAATATAAAATCGTAGTCGACCTCGACAATACGGCGGCTATGAAAGCGGCTAACTTCCTTCAAAGTCAAATCGGTTCGGCGACGGGCGCTTATCCCGAAGTCGTCACCGATATCGCGAGCGTAAAATGGACTTCTTCGTCCAAATTGCTCGTTCTCGCGATCGATTCGATCGAGAAGCAAGCCGACGTCGTTTGGTCGACCGAGTATATAAGCCAACTCGGTTACAGCGGTTATATGATAAAGACCGTCGGAGATTCGGTATTCTTTAAGGTAAACACCAATTACGGCTATCAACAAGCGGTTATCTCTTTCCTCAGAGAAGTTCTCGGATACGAGTGGTTCGGCGAAGACGTCATCACGTTTGAAAACGACGGAGAAACTCTTCCCGACCTCGACATTATCGAGAAACCCGACATCGACTTGACTTATTCTTCGAGTACTTTCTCGTCGGCTTCGAAATACGCTTCGGGTCTCACCGATATCAAGGTTTTCGCTCCGACCGACGGAATCGATTTCCACAACACTTACGTTATTCTTTCGTACAGAAAGTATTGCAACCCCGATAAGCCCTCGACCTACCACCCGAAGTGGTATTCGGACAAATGGGGCAACTATCACAATATATTCGGCGAGACGAACACGCCCAGCGAATATCAACCGGGACAACTTTGCTACACGGCTCACGGCGACTATAACGAATATCAATTGATGCTTCAAACCGCCGCCGCGGGATTGCTCGAATATATCAAAGCAAGCCCCGAAGCGAGCACGATCACCTTTACTCAACAAGATACTGACGCGGTATGCGATTGCGCCGTATGTTCTGCGTGCGTAGACCATTTCGGATCCATATCTTCGACCCTTCTTATGTTCTGTAACGACCTTGAGGACGTAATCAGAAACTCTCTCGAAGAGGAAGCGGCGGCAAACGGAACCGAGCCCAGAAAGATTACCTTGTTGTTCTTCGCCTATCAAAAGACTAAGAACGCGGCGGTATCCGGTTCGCTCGGAGAAAATAATTACGTCGTTCCCGCTTACGATGCGACCGACGGTATAACCAACAAGCGCGGCGACAAAGTTCTTCTTCCTTATAATAAGGATTACAAGGACGGCTTGCATACCAACGACAACGTCGGCGTATTCTTCGCCGATACGAGCGCGAGATATAACGATAATTTCTACGCGGACGTCATAAACAACAAGCAAGTCTTGGAAAATCTTGAAAAATGGGGACTTTTGTCCAATCAGCTATACGTTTGGACTTACGACACTAACTTCAAGCACTATTTTATGCCGTATAACTCTTACGACAATATCGTAGAGACGGTTAGAGCGCTTAAGGACAACAACGCGTCTTTCTATTTCGCGCAAAGTCAAGACTGGGAGAACAGTTATCACCCGGTATTCGGAATGTTGAAGAGATATATCGTCTCGAAAGTTCGTTATAACGTCAATATGGACTATAACGAAGCCGTAGACAAATTCTTCGCCGCGTACTTTAAGGACGCCGCCAAGCCGATGAGAGAATATTTCGACAAGCTTACCGCTTATCTCGAATATCTCGAAGACGTTTATCCGTCGACCTTCACGGGCGGAATTTACGACGATTTCATTGAAACTTCGGTATATTGGCCCATTTCGCTTATGACTCAATACCTCGACCTTTGCGACCAAGCGTATAAGAAGATCGAGAAGTATAAGACGAGCGCTCCGGCGACCTACGAAGTTCTCGTCAGAAATATAAAGATCGAGACAATGTTCCCGAGATTTATGATTTGCGAATACTTCCCCGGAATGTATTCGTCGACCGAAATTCAAAAGATGAGAGAAGAGTTCTACGACGATTGTCAAGAACTCAAGATGATGAAGTATAGCGAAGGAACCTATCTTAAACCTTACTTTGAAAAATGGGGCGTAGCGTAAGCAAAGCCGACCAAGAAAAAACGGAAAGGGTCGTTTGACTCTTTCCGACGGTCGGATTGAAACGCAAAACGCTTTCATCGCCGACCAAAAACTTCTTCGGCGCGAGCCGAGAGAAGAAAAACTTATAGAATCGAAAGGTCGTCCGCAAGCGCGGCGACGAAAACGATTCGACCGCCGAAAAAAGGCGGAATCGCCGAAAAGTCGCGCGATCGAAACGAACGACGACCGATCGGCGGATCGCCAAAGGCGCTTTGCAAAACGCTAAGCGACCGTTCGGCGAACGAAACGAGATCGAAAACAAAAAAATATCGATCTCTTAAACCACGGCTAAATTGCGCCGCGCATAGCGGCGCGACAAGGTAAAAAATATAGGAGAAAATGTTGTAATGAAGAAAATTCTATTAACTCTTCTGGCGCTCGTCCTTGCGGCGGCAACAACGCTTTTCGCGTCGTGCTTCGGCGGCGGATCCAATTCTACGGATTCCAATACCGACTCGACCAACACCGAATCGACCTCCGATAAGGGCGATACTTCGGACATCGAATCCCCCTCCGAGAGCGAGTCTCCCGTCGAGAGCGAGTCTCCCGTCGAGAGCGACGTAACGTTGACCCTTGCGTCGACGGCTACGGTTAACGAATTCGAGACGGTAGATCTCGAGTACGGGTTGGAGGGCGAGGGCGAAATCGTCTGGAGTTCTTCCGACGATACTATCGCGACCGTAGCGAACGGAACCGTAACGGGCGTTAAAGCCGGAACGGTTACCATAACCGCCGCCGTAGGCTCGGTTTCGGCGACTTGCGAAGTCACCGTTTCCGCGACTCCTTACGAGCACGCTTTGGTAGCGTCGCCCGCGAGCTTGAAGATGGCTCTCGGCAAGACCGCGTCTACCGAAATTTACGTAACCTTTAACGGCGACGACCTCGATATCGACGGAATCGAATTCGCGTGGACTTGTCTTGACGACGCCGCTCATTCGACCGTATCCGTAGACGGAGCCGTAGCGACCTTTACGGGCGTTTCGATCGGAACCAACGATTACGAAGTTTCGGCGACCGTTCGCGGCTATGAAGTTTACGCAAACGTAACCGTCGAAGTTACCGACAACGTTTACGGACTCAACGTTACCAACGACGCTCTCGTCGCTACCGAGACCGGCTATAGAGCCGACCTTGCTCTCGGAACCAACGCGACTCTTGAGATCGGAACTATCAACGTCTTGAAAGACGGCGAAGTTTTGAGCGAAGCCGATTTGACTTGGACGTCCGACGACGACGCTATCGCGACCGTTGAAAACGGAGTTATCGCCGCGAAAGCCGCCGGAACTGCTACTTTGACCGCTACGACCGCCGTCGACGGAAAAGACCTTTCCTTGACCGTCGTCGTTAACGTTTCCAAAGAAGACGTACAAAAAGAAACTCTCGGCGTTATCGAGGTTTACGGCGCGACGCAATTGACGATTCCCGCCGAAATCGCTTCGGAAAACATCGTTAAGATTTCCGTTTCGGGCAAGACCGTATACGACGGAACGACGACCATCGCCGACGGCGTCGCGACCTTAATCGAAAACTCTCTTCCCGTTCTCGTCGAAGACCTCGGCGAAAACAAACCCGTAGTTTTCGAAACCGAAACCAAGAACTATAACTATACCGCCGACGTCTACACGATGGTTATCGACGATAAAGCCGAACTCGATACTTGGCAAGAAGTCGCGGCAAAAGAGGCTAACAGAGCCGGCTTGTGCGAAAACACTTTCGGCAACAGAGATTATAACAAGATTTGGTTCTACACCGGATATTTTGTTCTCGGCGCGGATATCGAGTATAACGACGTCTACGATCCGTTTATCGACCACAACAACCACTATTCGGCATACAGTAAAGATTGGTCGGATACTTCCAAAGTCGGATTTACCGGTATTTTTGACGGTAAGGGTCACTCCATAATCGGCTTTAACGCCAAGTCCAACCATATCGGTTCGTACACGATGAACTATGGTTTCGTAACCGTTCTTGCAAACGGAACGATCAGAAACGTCTCCTTTATCGACGCAAGCATTTCCGGAGCGACTTCGCTTCTTGTCAGAGAAGGTCACGGAACGATTGAAAACGTATTCGTAAGCTTGAAGAACGTAGGCGATACTTCCGAAGGCGCGGCGAGCGTTGTTTACGGAACGTTTAACAATTCTCAAAGAGTCGCGAAGAATATCGTTGTAGATATTTCCAACTGCGTATTCGAATCGACCGCGACTAACTTCTCGGTTGTTTCCTACTCTGCTGCCGGACTTTACGACAACGTATTCGTTATCGGACCGGTTATCGGCAACGTCAAGATGTTTAGAGAACACTCCTACAAAGAGGGCAGCTACGTTACCAATGCGTACGATTACGCCGAGTTCTTCCAATTCGAAGAATTGGTCGACAGAGCGAAGACATTCGATTCTTCTTTCTGGAAGGTATCCGAAACCGACGGCGTACTTCTCCCGAACAACGTTTACGAAGCCGTTAAGGATATCGACGTTCAAATCGAAAAAGACGGAGAAAAATACTATATCGGAAAAGGTTTGGATATCACTCTTAAAGCCAACGTTCTCGGCGTCGCTTTCTCGCTTAAGAACGACGTCGAAGGCGTAACCCTTCACGCTCCGCTTCTTTCCGTAAGCGAAGAAGTAGCGGTCGGAACGACCTTCACGGTAGTTGCGACCGGTATCAACGGATCGACCGACGAATACGAATTCGAAGTCGTATCGTCCTACGAAGAGGGAACCGTAATCGACGCTAACGCCGAAAATATGACGGCTTCCAACGACAACAGCCCCCTCGGATCTCTTTGGGGATTGTATTCGTCCGTTCTTACCTCCGATAGCGAAGGCTACGTTGCGGGCGGAACCGACGCCGAACTTAAACTTTCGAGAGCCAACACCGAAAACGTCGCCGCAAGCGTTACGCTTTCCGACGCGATCTTCATGAAGGCAGACTTTAACTTCATCAAAATCAGAGCGTATCTCGACGCGACTCGCGACGTAGAGTTGAAATTCTGGAACACCGCCGCGACCGCGCACGGTTCGGGCAGAAACAACGTAACCCTTCCCGCAAACGTTTGGACCGACATTTATCTCGACGCCGCCGCTTTCTCGGTCGACGGAAAGATTAACGGCTTCTTCGTAGGCTGGTTGGAAAACGACAAACCCGTAAACGCTTTGTATATCGATTACGTCTCCGTCGTTAAGGCTAAGACGGGCGTCGAATACGAACCCGGAACCAAGTTTGACGCAAGCGCGGCTTACTTCACCTTCTCCGATTCGAGCGAAAGCGTTCTCGGCGGACTTCTTCCCATCAAATCGACCATTTTAGCTTCGTCCGACGACGCTTATATCGCAGGCGGCTCGGGAGCCGAAGTTAAATTCGTCAGACTAACCGCAACCCAACAACACAACGGCGTAAGAGTAAACTTCAAGAGCCCCGTCGCGGTTAAAGACGACCTCGTTCTTCTCAAATTGAGAATGTTCGTCGACGCTACGACCGAAGAGTTTACCCTTAGATTCTATAATAACGTTTCCCCCGATTGGTGGCAAGGCTTTGTCGCCGACAAAAAGGTTGAAACCGGCAAATGGGTAGACGTATACGTCAACCTCGCCGATATTGCTATCGACGGCGTTCTCGAATCGTTCAGAATCGGTCTCCCGGGCAACGGTCTCGATCTCAACGCGTTCTATATCGACTATATCGGTCTTTATACCGAGGAATACGTAGATCCCACCGATCCCGACGGTTCGATAACCCCCGATCCCGACCCGGATCCCGATCCCGACGAACCTTCCTACGTTCTCGGAACGCAAATCGACGCCAGCGCCGAAAATATGACCGCTACGAATAACGAAG